>CBFGQM010000090.1:0-15668 GCA_965650905.1 uncultured Streptomyces sp.
GCCGGTGCACGGCTCGGCGCCCGACATCGCGGGTCAGGGCAAGGCCGACCCCAGCGCCACCGTGCTGTCCGTCGCCCTCCTGCTGCGTCACCTCGGCCATGAGTCCGAGGCCGCCCGCATCGAGGACGCCGTCTCCGCCGACCTCGCGGAGCGCGGCACCACGGCCCGTACGACCGACGAGATCGGCGACGCGCTCGCCGCCCGAGTATCCGGCTGACCCGCCGGAGTACTCAAGCCGCCGGGTCGCTTTTGCACCCGGCGGCTTTTCCTATGCCTCGCCGGGTGCCACCATCAAGCCTGGGCCGCATCACACGGTCTCTGCCATGCTCCGCTCGCGCGACAATCAAACGCGCAGCCGCGGGCTGGGAGAAGGTTCGGACGTCCTAGCACTGGCCAATGGCCGTGTCGGCGTGAGCGCGGCCCATCACAAACAAACCGGTGAAGGACAACCACTCATGACGACGCCCACCATCGAGCTCAAGCCCTCCGCGCACCCGCTCTCCGACGCGGAGCGGGAGGCGATCCTCGCCAACCCCGGGTTCGGCCGCCACTTCACCGACCACATGGTGACGATCAGGTGGACCGATGGCCGCGGCTGGCACGACGGCCAGCTCGTGCCGTACGGGCCGCTCTCCCTCGACCCGGCGACCAACGTCCTGCACTACGCGCAGGAGATCTTCGAGGGCCTCAAGGCCTACCGCCGGCCCGACGGATCGGTCGCCACGTTCCGCCCCGACGCGAACGCCCGCCGCTTCCAGGCGTCCTCCCGCCGCCTCGCGATGCCGGAGCTGCCCGTCGAGACGTTCATCGAGGCATGCGACCTGCTCGTCCAGCAGGACAAGGCGTGGGTGCCGGCGCACGGCGGGGAGGAGTCGCTCTATCTGCGCCCGTTCATGATCGCGACCGAGGTCGGACTGGGCGTGAAGCCCGGGAACGAGTACCTGTTCATGGTCATCGCCTCCCCGGCCGGCGCCTACTTCCCGGGCGGCGTGAAGCCCGTCTCGATCTGGCTCTCCGAGGACCACGTGCGCGCCGTCCCCGGCGGCATGGGCGACGCCAAGACCGGCGGCAACTACGCCGCGTCCCTGCTCGCGCAGGCCGAGGCCGCCGCGAAGGGCTGCGACCAGGTCTGCTACCTCGACGCCGTCGAGCACAAGTGGGTCGAGGAACTCGGCGGCATGAACCTGTACTTCGTGTACGGGAACAAGATCGTCACGCCGACGCTGACGGGCTCGCTGCTCGCCGGTATCACCCGCGACTCGCTCCTCTCGGTCGCCCGTGACCTCGGGTACGAGTCCGAGGAGGCCCGCGTCTCCATCGACCAGTGGCAGGCCGATACCGCGAACGGCACCCTCACCGAGGTCTTTGCGTGCGGCACCGCCGCCGTCATCACGCCGATCGGCACGGTGAAGTGCAACGCGGGCGAGTGGCAGCAGAGCGGCGGGCAGCCCGGCGAGGTCACGCTGAAGCTGCGCGAGGCGCTCCTCGACATCCAGCGCGGCGTCAGCGAGGACAGGCACGGCTGGATGCACAACCTCGGCTGAGCCCTCGGCCAAAGAATCAGAACGGGCAGGCCCTGGTCCTCCCGATGGGAGGACGGGGACCGGCGCTCGTTCTGATCGCGCCGCCTTCTCCCCGGGCCCACCGACGGGGCCGACCGGGTGCTGCTCGCATCCTGAGACGTACGGTGAGCACGGGGGCGGTCTGTGTCAAACTACCCGCATGCTCTCGTTCGCCATGATGATTGGCAGCAGGCGCGCCGGTCCGCAGTGACCGCCACGTACGACCACGTACCGGCGGACACCGTCGTCCTCGACCCGCGCGCAGACCTCTCGCACCCGCGAGAGGTTTTTCTGTTTCCTGGCCCACCCGCAGCCGGGACCGGAGCGCGAGGGACCATGAGGGCGGTGGAGCCGGTCATTCCGGTAGACCGAATCCGATACAGGAGCCAGTAGAGATGACAGACGCAACCGACGAGAATCACGGCCCTTCCCACGTCGACGACGACTTCCACGTCTTCGACACGACGCTGCGCGACGGTGCGCAGCGCGAGGGCATCAACCTCACCGTCGCGGACAAGCTGGCCATCGCACGGCACCTGGACGACTTCGGCGTCGGCTTCATCGAGGGCGGCTGGCCCGGAGCCAACCCGCGGGACACCGAGTTCTTCGCCCGCGCCCAGCGGGAGATCGACTTGAAGCACGCGCAGCTGGTGGCCTTCGGCGCCACCCGCAGGGCAGGCGCCAAGGCGTCGGAGGACCCGCAGGTCAAGGCGCTCCTGGACGCGGGCGCCCCGGTGATCACCCTGGTCGCGAAATCGCATGACCGGCACGTCGAGCTGGCCCTGCGCACGACGCTCGACGAGAACCTGGAGATGGTCCGCGACACGGTCTCCCACCTCCGCTCCCAGGGCCGCCGGGTCTTCGTCGACTGCGAGCACTTCTTCGACGGTTACCGGGCCAACCCGCAGTACGCGAAGTCGGTCGTACGGGCCGCCTGGGAGGCGGGCGCCGACGTGGTCGTGCTCTGCGACACCAACGGCGGCATGCTGCCGGCACAGGTCCAGGCCGTGGTCTCCACGGTCCTGGCCGACACGGGCGCCCGTCTCGGTATCCATGCCCAGGACGACACGGGCTGTGCGGTCGCCAACACCCTGGCCGCGGTCGACGCGGGCGCGACGCACGTGCAGTGCACGGCGAACGGTTACGGCGAGCGCGTCGGCAACTCGAACCTCTTCCCGGTCGTCGCCGCACTGGAGCTGAAGTACGGCAAGAAGGTCCTCCCCGAGGGCGCGCTGAGCGAGATGACGCGGATCTCGCACGCGATCGCGGAGCTCGTGAACCTCACGCCCTCCACCCACGAGCCGTATGTCGGTGTCTCCGCCTTCGCCCACAAGGCGGGCCTGCACGCTTCCGCGATCAAGGTCGACCCTGACCTGTACCAGCACATCGACCCCGAGCGGGTCGGCAACACCATGCGGATGCTGGTCTCCGACATGGCGGGCCGCGCATCGATCGAGCTGAAGGGCAAGGAGCTGGGCATCGACCTCGGTGACGACCGTGATGTGGTCGGCCGGGTCGTGGAGCGGGTGAAGGAGCGAGAGCTCGCGGGCTACACGTACGAGGCGGCGGACGCGTCCTTCGAGCTGTTGCTGCGGGAGGAGGTGGAGGGCAGGGTCCGCAGGTACTTCGAGGTGGAGTCCTGGCGGGCGATCGTCGAGGACCGCCCCGACGGCACCCACGCCAACGAGGCCACGGTCAAGCTCTTCGCCAAGGGTGAGCGCATCGTCGCCACGGCGGAGGGCAACGGTCCGGTGAACGCGCTGGACCGCACGCTGCGGGTGGCTCTGGAGAAGATCTACCCGCAGCTCGCCAAGCTGGAGCTCGTCGACTACAAGGTCCGCATCCTCGAGGGCAAACACGGTACCCAGTCCACGACGCGCGTTCTCATCTCCACGTCCGACGGCGCGGGCGAATGGTCCACAGTGGGCGTCGCGGAGAATGTGATCGCCGCTTCCTGGCAGGCCTTGGAGGACGCGTACACGTACGGTCTGCTGCGGGCCGGGGTGGAACCCGCGCAGTAGCCCTGGGCGGCGCGCCGATCCGGGCTCGCCCCTACCGCCGGCTGACTGATGGCCACTTTCGGGCACCTAGGAGTAGCTTCGGAGGTATGAAGGCCGCACTGATCCGTGGACTTTCCCTACCCATGCTCCTGATCGCGTTCGCGGCCCTGGCGGTACTGTCCGTCGGGGCCCCGCGCGCTCATGCCGCAACGGACGTCTCGACGATCGCCGGGGCCCTGCGCGAGAGCCCCGTGTACGTCGACCCGTCCGTGTCCGGGCAACTGCCGAAGGCCGACGCCGACGCCCTGGCCGACAAGATCGAGGACGCCGGCAAGCCGGTCTTCGTCGCGGTTCTCCCGGCCGACTTCCCGAAGGAGAACCTCTTCAGCAACCTGCGCACGGCGACCGGTGTCACGGGCCTGTACGCGATCCGGCTCGGTGACCAGTTCGACGCGCGTGCCGACTCCGCGGTCCTGTCGAACGAGGGCGTGCGAAACCTTGTCAGCAGCGTCCAGGGCGAGAGCACCAGGACCCAGCTCAACGACTTCACGGACCGCGCCCTCGCCAACGTCGGCGGCTCCGCGCCCAGCGGCTGGAGCGGGGGCGGGAACGATGTCCCGGTCGGCTCACTGATCGGGGTCGGCGCGGTGATCCTGGCCGGCGGCGCGGGCGCGTACACGCTCGTGCGCCGTAACCGCCGCCAGAGGCAAGAGGAGCGGCAGGCCGCGCTCGAGAAGCTCCGTGTGGTCGTCGACGAGGACATCACCGCCTTCGGTGAGGAGCTCGACCGGCTGGACTTCCACCCCGCCGAGAAGGGCGCGGACGACGCGATGCGCGCCGACTACGAGCGCGCCCTCGACGCGTACGACAAGGCGAAGTCGTTCATGACGGCGGCGACGCGCCCCGAGGAGGTGCGCGCTGTCACCCAGGCCCTCGAGGACGGACGCTTCTCGCTCGCCGTACTCGCCGCGCGCCGCGAGGGCCGCCCGGTTCCCGAACGCCGTGCCCCCTGCTTCTTCGACCCGCGCCACGGTCCGTCGATCGCCGACGAGACCTGGACGCCCGGGGGCGGGGCACCCCGGGAGGTTCCCGTCTGCGCCGCAGACAAGGCCCGTCTGACCGACGGCCTGGACCCCGACGTCCGCGAGGTCGCCACCGACTCTGGCCGCCGCCCCTACTGGGAGGCGGGCCCGGTCTACGGCCCCTGGGCCGGCGGCTACTTCGGCGGTGGTATCCTCCCCGGCCTCCTCGTCGGCACGATGCTCGGCTCGATGATGGCCACCCCGTCGTACGCGGCCACCTACGGCTCCGGATACGGGGACTTCGGGGGCGCCGGCTACGAGGGCGGTGACGTCTCCGGCGCCGACTTCGACTCCGGCGACTTCGGTGATTTCGGCGGCGGCTTCGGCGGGGGCGACATCGGTGGCGGAGGCGACTTCGGTGGCGGCTTCTGACGGCTGGGACCGGTGCGCAGGCAAGGGAGCACCCGGTGCGCCGGGTCGTGCGCGTCGATCCGTCCGTTCGAAGCGTCGCCGCCAGCCGCCGACTGCGGCTGTGTGTCACTCCGGGGGCGGCATGTGCGACCCACGAATGTGAGGGGTCTCTCGGGTGACGCCTTTGTTCGACTCCTCCAAGCCGAGAGCCCTTTGAGCAGTTGGAACGCCTGCATATGGTCGGGGTTCTGTTCAGTGGCACCAGGAAAACGGGTCGGAGACTGTGAGGAGTCGACGGCTCGCTTTCCTTGGTGAACTTCGTATGGTCGCTACATGACCGTTTTGGACGAGAGCGCCGAGACCTCGGCCGGCGAACCCACCGACGCACGCGGGCGGGTGGCCGAACTGCACGCGATTCGTGCGGAGGCGCTGCGCGGACCCAGCGACAAGGCGACCGAGGCGCAGCACGCCAAGGGCAAGCTGACCGCCCGGGAGCGCATCGAGCTTCTGCTGGACGCGGGCTCGTTCAACGAGGTCGAGCAGTTGCGCCGGCACCGGGCCACCGGGTTCGGTCTGGAGGCCAAGAAGCCGCACACGGACGGTGTGATCACCGGCTGGGGCACGGTGGAGGGCCGGACGGTCTTCGTGTACGCGCACGACTTCCGGATCTTCGGCGGCGCGCTGGGCGAGGCCCACGCCACGAAGATCCACAAGATCATGGACATGGCCATCGCGGCCGGGGCGCCACTCGTGTCGCTCAACGACGGCGCGGGCGCACGGATCCAGGAGGGTGTCTCCGCCCTCGCGGGTTACGGCGGTATCTTCCAGCGCAACACGAAGGCGTCCGGGGTCATCCCGCAGATCAGCGTCATGCTCGGCCCGTGCGCGGGCGGTGCGGCGTACTCACCGGCGCTCACGGACTTCGTCTTCATGGTCCGCGACACCTCGCAGATGTTCATCACCGGCCCGGACGTCGTCAAGGCGGTCACCGGCGAGGAGATCACCCAGAACGGCCTCGGCGGCGCGGACGTGCACGCCGGGACCTCGGGCGTCGCGCACTTCGCGTACGACGACGAGGAGACCTGCATCGCGGAGGTCCGCTACCTCCTGTCGATGCTGCCGTCCAACAACCGCGAGAACCCGCCCCACGCGGAGTCCGAGGACCCCGCCGACCGGCGCTCCGACGTGCTCCTCGACCTCGTCCCCGCGGACGGCAACCGGCCGTACGACATGGCCAAGGTCATCGAGGAACTCGTCGACGAGGGCGACTACCTGGAGATCCACGAGCGCTGGGCCCGCAACATCATCTGCGCCCTGGCCCGCCTCGACGGCCAGGTGGTCGGCATCGTCGCCAACCAGCCGCAGTCCCTTGCCGGTGTCCTGGACATCGAGGCCAGCGAGAAAGCCGCGCGGTTCGTACAAATGTGCGACGCGTTCAATATCCCGATCGTCACTCTTCTGGACGTACCCGGCTTCCTGCCCGGCGTCGATCAGGAGCACGGTGGAATCATCCGCCACGGTGCGAAGCTGCTGTACGCGTACTGCAACGCCACCGTGCCCCGGATCTCGCTCATCCTCAGGAAGGCGTACGGAGGTGCCTACATCGTCATGGACAGCCAGTCCATCGGTGCCGACCTCACGTACGCGTGGCCGACAAACGAGATCGCAGTGATGGGAGCCGAGGGTGCCGCCAATGTCATCTTCCGCCGCCAGATCGCCGAGGCCGAGGACCCCGAGGGGATGCGCGCGCGCATGGTCAAGGAGTACAAGTCCGAGCTGATGCACCCGTACTACGCGGCCGAGCGCGGGCTGGTGGACGACGTCATCGACCCGGCAGAGACCCGCGAGGTGCTCATCCGCTCCCTCGCGATGCTCCGCACCAAGCACGCGGACCTGCCCTCCCGTAAGCACGGCAACCCGCCGCAGTAACCCGGCGGACCCATCGCGGCAACCCCGCGGACCTCTCTCTCACGGAGACTGACACCCATGACCACGCCTCACATTCGCGTCGAGAAGGGCCACGCCGAGCCCGAGGAAGTCGCCGCCATCACGGCGATCCTGCTGGCCCGCGCCGCGGCCGCCCCCGCCGCCTCTCCGGCCCACCGCGGCCGCGCCAAGGCCGGCTGGCGCCGCCTGGAGCGCACCCCGGGCTTCCGCGCCCCGCACTCCTGGCTGGGCTGAGGGCCTGCTTGTCCCATCGCCGGACGGACTCCGCGAGGAGCCCGTCCGGCGACTGCTGTTCAAGGCAGCTGCTCTGCCGCTCATTCCGGGGCAGTCGGGCGCTGTGGGGGACAGCGTGCCACACGTGACGCGGACGCAGACGCAGACGGGGGCGGCAGCCGGTGAACGGCTGCCGCCCCCATTTGATGCCCGGGGGGAACCCGACTACCGCAGGCGCGCCATCAGGGCGTGCTCCACGAGCGTGATGAGCGCCGACTTGGCGTCCGAGCGGTGGCGGGCGTCCGTCGTGATGATCGGGGTGTCCGGGCCGATCTGGAGCGCCTCCCGGACCTCGTCCGGGTTGTACGGCTGATTGCCGTCGAAGCCGTTGAGGGCGATCACGAAGGGCAGGCCGCTGTTCTCGAAGTAGTCGACCGCGGGGAAGCAGTCGGCGAGACGGCGGGTGTCCACCAGGACCACGGCGCCGATGGCGCCGCGTACCAGGTCGTCCCACATGAACCAGAAGCGGTCCTGGCCGGGTGTGCCGAACAGGTACAGGATCAGGTCCTGGTCCAGGGTGATGCGCCCGAAGTCCATGGCCACCGTCGTGGTGGTCTTGTCTCCGGTGTGGGTGAGGTCGTCGATACCCGCGGACGCGGACGTCATCACGGCCTCGGTACGCAGCGGGTTGATCTCCGAGACGGCCCCGACGAACGTGGTCTTGCCCACGCCGAAGCCACCCGCCACCACGATCTTCGCCGAGGTGGTGGAGCGGGAAGGACCGCCGCTAGAGCTTGCGAAGTCCACTGAGCACCCTTTCGAGCAGTGTCACATCTGGCTGGCCGCCGGCGTTCTCGTCGCCGCCGGGCTGATGAATGGCGACCAGGCCCGCCTCCGCCAAGTCGGCGACGAGAATCCTGGCCACGCCAAGAGGGATGGTGAGCAGGGCCGAGACCTCGGCCACCGACTTGATCTCCCGGCAGAGGTTGCAGATCCGCTGATGCTCGGGCAGCTGGCCCTGCATCTGGTGCGGCTGTGCGGTGGTGTGTACCAGCGCCTCGATGGCGAGCTGGTAGCGGGGCCTGGTGCGGCCGCCCGTCATAGCGTACGGGCGCACCAGGGGGTTGTGCGTGGTCGCGGCGGGCGCCGGTTCCGGGGCGCGTCGCTGCGGTTGCACGGGTTGGATGCGCGGCGCCGGCGGCTGGTCGTACGGCGACGAACCGGGGCCCTGGGGGTCCTGGGGTGCGTACGGCTGATGCCGGTGGCTCGGTGCGGAGGGGAAGTTGTACCGGTTCGGGTTCTGCGGACCGTCAGCCTGGTTTTGGCCCTGGCCAGGACCGTAAGACCAGTTGCCCGAGGACGAACTGCCTGGTGGTGTTGCCACTTTCTCCTCCTCCGACTGTGTCGGACACCCATGACGCTGGACCGCGTCCCGCACTTTACGGCCACGGGACGTGAAAACGCACCGTCTGTCTGTTAGTTGAGCAGGCTCCCTTGGAGCTCCGCGCGCAGATCGGGCGTCAGGACCGTGCCCGTACGGTCCACCAGAAGGGCCATCTCGTACCCGATGAGACCGATGTCCGCTTCCGGATGCGCGAGAACCGCGAGCGACGAACCGTCAGAAATGGACATGATGAAGAGGAATCCTCGCTCCATCTCCACAACTGTCTGGTTCACGCTGCCGCCCTCGAAGATGCGGGACGCGCCCGCGGTCAGCGAGGTAAGCCCCGACGCCACGGCCGCCAGCTGGTCGGCGCGGTCACGCGGGAAACCTTCGGACATCGCCAGAAGGAGTCCGTCGGCGGAGACCACCACGGTGTGAGACACCCCGGGGGTGCTGTCCACGAAATTGGTGATCAACCAGTTCAGGTTCTGCGCCGCCTGGCTCATCGGGCTCACACTAACGCTCCTGGTTGTAGGTGCTGTCAGGACCACTGTGTTGATCTTTAGTGGCCTGGCCGTTCGTGTCACTTCCTGCGTTGCGTCCCCGCTGAACGCCCTGGTGCAGGTTCCTCAGCCTGCCCCGGATGTCCTCAGGGGCGCGGGAGACCTGTGGGCCGCCCTGTGCGGTCGATTCCGCGGTTCCCTCGACGAGGTTGGCCTTGGGTATCCGCAGGGGCAGACCGGAGGAGGTGACCCCGCCCGCCCTCGGCTGCTTCAGTTGTTCGGCGCGCCGCCACCGCTGGTCGTTGGCCGACCGCCAGTCGCTGGTGCCGTTGCTGCTGTTGCCGCCGCTGTCCGTGGAGGCCGGCGCATCCTGGCTCACCGGCTGCCGGCCGTTGGCACCGCCGACGGTGGAGCCGCGGCGCGCAGGCCCGGCGCCGGTCAGCGGGTCGGCGGCGGAGGGGGCCGGTCCCGGACGGTCGAAGCCTACGCCGTCCTGCTCGGCCACGTCAGCGGCCTGCACGGATTCCGTTGCCGGAGCGTAGTCGGAACGGTAGCCGTTCCGGTACTCGTCCTGCTGGGGCCAGTCGTCCTGGTACGACTGCTCTGCGAAGCCCGAGAACCTCTCCCGTGCGGATCCGTGGACCGTCGGCTGGTCCGCCTGGACCGGCTCCGCATGGGTGGGTTCCCGGTAACCGCTGTTCGACGGGAGGTACGTCTCGTCGTACGCCGGCTGCTGCTGCTCCCTGTACGCCGTCCGCTGGTCGTACGAGGACTGCTCGGTGTACGCGGCCGGGGTGTTGTCGTACCCGGGTCGCCCGTCGTCGTAGGCGGACCGCTCGGTGCCGTACCCGGGCAGCCCGTCGTCGTACCCGGACTTGCCGTCGTAGCGGCCGCGCTGCTGCGGGTCGAACTCGTCTTGGAAGGACGAGGCTTCGAGGTCAGGCTGGTCCTGCGCCTGGGACTCCTCCAGGGCCGCGCGGCGCCCCTCCCGCATCAGCGAGCGGCCGACGGGGTCCAGCTCGCGTACGTCCTCCGGGACGTCGGCGTAGCGGCTGTCGTCGAAGCCCAGTTCGGCGGCGGTGAGCGGCGACGGGCCCTGGAAGTCCTCGCCCTTGAAGGGCGGCTGCTCCGGGAACATCTGCGAGACGGCGAAGTCGTCGCGCGGGAGCTGCTGTTCGCCGCCACCACCGTGGGTGATGGCGTCGGGGAGCATGACGAGAGAGGTCGTACCGGCCTGCTCGCCGGATGGGCGCAGCTGGACGCGGATGCTGTGCCGGTCGGACAGCCGGCCGACCACGAACAGCCCCATGCGCTGCGAGATCGCGGCGTCCATGGTCGGCGGGTTGGCCAGCTTGTGGTTGATGTCCGCGAAGTCCTCGGCGGTGAGGCCGATGCCCTTGTCGTGGATCTCGACCATGACGCGGCCGTCCGGCAGCCGGGTCGCGGTGACGCGGACCTTGGTCTGCGGGGAGGAGAACGTGGTGGCGTTCTCCAGGAGCTCGGCCAGCAGGTGCACGAGGTCGGTCACGGCGCGGCCGTGGATCTCGGCCTCCGGGATGCCGGAGAGCTCGATGCGCTCGTACTGCTCCACCTCGGAGGAGGCGGCGCGCAGGACGTCGACCAGCGGGACCGGCTGGTCCCAGCGGCGGCCGGGCTCCTCGCCGGCGAGGACGAGGAGGTTCTCGCCGTTGCGGCGCATACGGGTCGCGAGGTGGTCCAGCCGGAAGAGGTTCTCCAGCTGGTCCGGGTCGGCCTCGTTGTTCTCCAGGTCGGTGATCAGGGTCAACTGGCCCTCGATCAGCGACTGGTTGCGGCGCGACAGGTTGGTGAAGATCGCGTTGACGTTGCCCCGCAGCAGGGCCTGCTCGGAGGCCAGCCGTACCGCCTCGCGGTGGACCTGGTCGAAGGCGCGGGCGATCTCGCCGATCTCGTCCGTGGAGGTGATCGGAATGGGCGTGACCCGGGTGTCCACCCGGCCGGGTTCGGTTCGCGAGAGCTGGTCGACCAGCGTCGGCAGACGCTGCTCGGCGACACCGAAGGCGGCGTTGCGCAGCTGGCGCATCGAGTGGCTCATCTGGCGGGCCATGAGGCTGGCGATGATGAAAGCGGCGAGCAGGGCGATGCTGACGATGGCGCCGTTGACGATGGCGTTGCGTTGGGCGTCGGAGGCGATCTGGTCGGCGTGGGCGACGGCCTGCTTGATGAGGCCGGACCCGACCTCGTCGTAGCCGTCGAACTTCGCTGTGGACGCCGCCATCCAGGTCACCGGAGTGATGCCCTGCTCGGCCAGCTGCTTGGGCTGCTTGGCGGCGATGCCCTGGACCATCTTGTCCAGGGCGGGCGGGGTCACGAAGTCCTGGCCGGCGGCCTTTGCCTGGCGCTCGGCCTCTGTGACCTTCTGTTTGCCCTCCGCTTCCTTCTGCGCCATCACGGACTTGAGCTTGTCGGCGTCCTGCTCAGTACCGCCGGAGGCATACTCCTGGACGGCGATGTTCTCCAGGTGGGCGTAGGAGCTGAACGCGACGCGCTGCTGGTTGTGGATGGTCTTGTCGATGCTGGGCCTGACGAGCAGGTGCATACCGATCGAGCGCTGCAGTGAGGCGGCGCCCTTGGCCAGCGCGACGGCGTACACGGTGCGGCCGTAACTGGTGATGTCGCCGGTGCCCGCGCTGAGCTCGTTGGAGAATTCCAGCAGATAGTGCTCGACTTCGGCGTAGCCCTCTTCGGTCTTCACCGGGTTCATCGAGGTCGTGTACGCCGTCTTGCGCAGGTCCGCCAGCTTCGGCTCGGCCTTCTCCAGGAGCGCGAGCCGGCGCTCCAGGCCGTAGCCGGAGGGCATGCCCTCGACGGAGTCGTGGAACGCGGCGGACTTCTCGTCGGTGGCGGCACGGACCTGCTCGATGACCTTGTTGTTCTTGTCGGCTTCGAGCAGCGGCTCGGCGGACAGGTCCCGCTCGTTGAGCAAAGCGGCGGCGTACTCCGAGGCGGAGGCCACGATCTGGGCGATCTTCTCGGCGTCCTGCGCCTGGTTCCAGGTGTCGATCGAGTTCTTCACCTGGAGGCCGCCCATGACGAGGCCGACCACCACGGGTATCAGCAGGATGGCATTCAGTCTGGTCGGTATGCGCCAGTTACGCGGCGAGAGACCGCCGCCGCTGGGCGCGGGTGGAGTCGTCGGCTCCGGGCCGGGCGCGCGTGCGGGTGCCGCTCCGCGCGGCGGCGGGGTGAAGTTGCCCCGTGCCGACGGCTCGGGACCGTTCTTGCTTCGCCTCACTCGACCAGCAACCTCTCGGCGTCGGCACCTACGTTGTGCCGCGTGTGTCCTCCGGCCCTCGACCACCGGGCGGTTCAGGCATTCCAGCACGTCAGCCTGTGCTGCTCCAAACACTCGGAAGTGCGGATTCCGGGCGAGTAAGCGCTAGATAAAACGGTCATAAAGAGCGAGCCCCGTCAAAAGACGGGGCGTTTGTGAGCAGAGCGGCACCAGTCGACCGCGACGCGTGTCGATACCACCGTATTTCTCTGTCGAAACGTTATGAACACCCTGGCCGGCCGTGTCGGAGGACACAGCCGGCCAGGGTGTTTCTACGCCAACTGCCGGGGGCCACGGCCCACTTGGTGTGCTACCGCAGGCGCGCCATCAGGGCGTGCTCCACGAGCGTGATGAGCGCCGACTTGGCGTCCGAGCGGTGGCGGGCGTCCGTCGTGATGATCGGGGTGTCCGGGCCGATCTGGAGCGCCTCCCGGACCTCGTCCGGGTTGTACGGCTGATTGCCGTCGAAGCCGTTGAGGGCGATCACGAAGGGCAGGCCGCTGTTCTCGAAGTAGTCGACCGCGGGGAAGCAGTCGGCGAGACGGCGGGTGTCCACCAGGACCACGGCGCCGATGGCGCCGCGTACCAGGTCGTCCCACATGAACCAGAAGCGGTCCTGGCCGGGTGTGCCGAACAGGTACAGGATCAGGTCCTGGTCCAGGGTGATGCGCCCGAAGTCCATGGCCACCGTCGTGGTGGTCTTGTCTCCGGTGTGGGTGAGGTCGTCGATACCCGCGGACGCGGACGTCATCACGGCCTCGGTACGCAGCGGGTTGATCTCCGAGACGGCCCCGACGAACGTGGTCTTGCCCACGCCGAAGCCACCCGCCACCACGATCTTCGCGGAGGTGGTCGCCCGCCCTCCGTCAGAGCTTGCGAAGTCCACTGAGCACCCTTTCGAGCAGTGTCACGTCCGGCGTGCCGCCGTTGTTCTCGTCGCCACCGGGCTGGTGGATGGCGACGAGACCGGCCTCCGCGAGATCCGCGACGAGAATCCGTGCCACCCCCAGAGGCATGGACAGGAGCGCCGATACTTCGGCAACCGACTTGACCTCGCGGCAGAGGTGGCAGATCCGCTGGTGCTCGGGGAGCAGCCCCATCAGCTGTGCCGGATCGGCCGTGGTGCTGATCAACGCCTCGATGGCGAGCTGGTAGCGCGGCCGTGTCCGGCCGCCGGTCATCGCATACGGACGTACCAGCGGCTGGTCGCCCTCGTCCCCGTACGGCTGTGCGTACGGATCGTGAGAGGCGGTGGGCGGGGTCATGAATCCTCCGGGCGGGACAGCAAGTCGGTTGTCGTGCCGTCTGATGGGGGGGCCGGTGGGGGGAGTGAGGGCGGCCGGACGGTGTCGTGCGTTCGGTAGTGCCAGGATCTAGTGCAGCAGACTGCCCTGAAGTTCCGCGCGCAGGTCGGGTGTGAGCACGGCACCAGCGCGGTCGACGAGCAGCGCCATCTCGTAGCCGACGAGTCCGATGTCGCAGTCCGGGTGGGAGAGGACGGCGAGGGACGATCCGTCCGAAATGGACATCAGGAAGAGGAAGCCGCGCTCCATCTCGACCACGGTCTGGGCCACCGTGCCGCCCTCGAAGATCCGGGAGGCACCGGCCGTGAGCGAGGTCAGCCCGGAGGCGACGGCGGCGAGTTGGTCGGCGCGGTCGCGCGGGAAGCCCTCCGACAGCGCCAGAAGCAGACCGTCGGCGGAGACGACGACGGTGTGGGACACCCCGGGGGTGTTGTCAACGAAGTTGGTGATCAACCAGTTGAGGTTCTGTGCCGCCTGGCTCATCTGGCTCAACTAACGCTCCTGCTGGTGAGTGGGGCTGGGGAAGCTGCCTGTCTCGCCGGTACCGGCCTGGCGACCCTGCTGAATGCCCCGACGGAGATTGGTCAGTCGGCCGCGTACGTCATCGGGCGCACGCGAGACTTGCGGACCGCTTTGGTGCTGTTGCTGCTGAGCCGTGCCCGCGACGAGGTTCGCTCGGGGCACCCGGCGCGGCAGGCCGGAGACGGTCACGCCACCCGCGGTGGGCTGGCGTAGCCGCTCCGCCAGGCGGCCGAGCTCGTCGTTGGGAGTGGTGCGCCAGGACGACGTGGCGGGGGAAGCCGGTGCGGACGCCGGGCGCTGCGGGGCCGCGGGGGCGGGGGAGGGCTGCTGCGGCGCGGTGGACTCGCCCGGGGCGCCGTTGCCCTGGGCTTGGTTGAACCAGTTGGTCTCGAGAGTGTCGTACAGCGGTGTACGTCCGTCGCCGGGATCCGTCGCCGGCGGCAGCTCCCACCCGTCTCCCGGCCGGCGCCCCCCATCGGGCCGCTGCGCGCCACCATGGTCGGACTCGTGCCGGGGCTGCGGCGGGAGCGCGGGGCGCCGCAGCGGCCGCGGACGCTGCGGCGAGGGTCGGGTGCCGTTGGCCCCGGGACGGCCGAACTGTGCGGTGCCGTCGCTGACGTGGCGCTCGTCGCGGCCCGGCGCCGGGAACTGACCGGTGTCCGCCGGGTCCTGGTGCTCGTCGTGGCCGGGAGCGGCGAACTGACCGGTGTCCTGAAGGCTGTCGCGGTCAAAGGAGAAATCGTTGTAACCGGAATCCGGCACCGGGAACTGGCCCGTCGAGGACGTGTCCTGGCGGCTGTCGCGGCCGGGGGACATGGCCAACCGGCCGGTGGCGGAAGGGTTCTGGTCGGCGGAAGGATGTGGCGGACCGAACACGTCTGGGCGCACGAACGGCCCGGTGCGCTGCTGGGCACCCGCTCCAGGACCCGGAGCATCGAAGTCCGACCGGACGAACTCGCCTGTGGAGGCGGGACCCTGGCCGTCGTCGATCCGCGCAATCGCCGGCATCTCCGTGGTCGAGCCCGGCCCCTGGCGGTCGTCGACGCGCGGTATACGAGACGCGCCGGACGCGGCATCAGGCTCCTCGTGACCGCGCGGGCCGTCCTGCGAGGCGCGCGGCACCGGCGGCTGCGCGTCGTCATCGCTCCACTGGGGCACGCGCGGCTGCGGGTTGCCCCCGGGCAGTTCGGCCCGCGGGCCACCGGGCGGCGGCAGCTGCGGCTGCCGGGGGCTACGGCCCTGCTCGGCGCTGCTGTCGGGATGCTGCTGCGGCGGTACGGGACCATGGGCGTCGCTGAACGTGTTCTGATGGCCGCTGTCGTCGAAGCCATGCAGCGCACCCGTGCCCGCGGCCTGGAGGCCCTGCGGCGCACCCGGCGCGGTGCCGGCCGGAGCCGGCCTGTCCTGCTGGGGCTGCGGCGACTGCGGCCCGTGTGCGCCGCCCGGCGCCCCCGGACGGCCGCCGGAGTCCCGACCGGGCAGCGCCC
>CBFGQM010000091.1:0-15520 GCA_965650905.1 uncultured Streptomyces sp.
AGGCGCCGCTGGCCCCGCGGTCCGGACAAACGCTTGCCGAGGGTCTCGCCGAGGATGGTGGCGGTGCCCGTCGTCGGGTAGAGGTAGCTGGAGGCGAGGTTCAGGAGGGTGGTCTTGCCGGCTCCGTTCGGGCCGAGGATGACCCAGCGCTCGCCCTCCTTGACCGACCAGGAGACCTGGTCCACCAGAGGTCGGCCCTCGCGGACCACGGATACGTCCTCCAGCTCCAGAACATCGCTCATGAGCGCGCTGTCTCCCAAATGCAGTCTCGGCCGTCGCGTGCGTCTGTGGACGCAAGCCCCCGAGGGAATCTACGCCACCGGTCGGCCGGTCCACTCCATCGGTCCGATCCTTAGGGTGGGGGAATGCTCTCGGAACCACGCTCAGGACGGCTGGCCGCATGGGGAAATGCCCTGTTGGCCGGTTTTGTTTCGCCGGACGACGCCGTCCTTGCCATGGTCGGTGAGGACGCCCTGCACCGGGTCGAGGGGCTGCCCGGCGAGAGGGGGCCCGTCGGGCTCACGCTCGCGCTGGGGCGGCTGCGCGCCCTCGGCGTGACCGGCCTTCGGGTGGCGTTGCCCGCGCCTGGGCATCCGCTCGGGCTGAGCGGGCCGCCCGAGTTCAACGCGCGCGCTCTTGAGGCGGAGGAGGCGGTCGTCTGCCACGGCGGCGCTCTGGGCCTGGTACCGGAGGTGTCCGAGGCCGGTCCCGACGGTGACGTACACGTGGAGGTCGTCTGGCACTGTGTGGCGGTGCGTGATGCGCCGCCCGCCGATGTGCCGTCCCTCGGCGAGGCCGAGCGGGAGCTCGCGGAGGCACTGCGCGAGGCCACCGATGTGCTGTCGCGGCTCGACGTGGCCGGTTCGGGTCCGGTCGCCGAGGCGGCTGTCGACGCGTACCGGGCGCGGGCCGAGCGGGGCGGCGAGGTGCTGGCTCCCGGCTATCCGCCGCGCGCGGTACGGGTGTTGGAGCTGGCGCAGCGCGTCGGGCTGCTGATCTCAGTGGCGTACGAGAACGGCCACGGCGGAGCGGTGAGCGCCTCCGAGATGGCCGCGCGCTCCGAGGCCCTGCGCCCGGTCGAACGCACGGCCAGGCGGGCGCAGGTTGCTGCGTACAACGCGTTTGTGGAGGAGCGGGAGCGAGGAGCGCGCTGAGCACCGACGGGGCGGTCGCACCGGGCTTCGCCCGTGGCGCCGCAGGCCGACGCAGCGCTCCGAAGCCGGCCCAAGCAGCGCGACGGTCGCGCGCCGGAATCTGGTTCCCAGTTGCGCGAAGCGATGTCCCGAACGTCACCAACGCGGAGGGACGGGAAGGGCCCCGCGGACCCATGGTCCGCGGGGGCCCGTGGCCGTGCAGGGCCTCAGCCGGTCGTGGCGGAGTTGTCGAACGCCGGGTTCAGGAAACCGACGACGTTCAGGGTGTTGCCGGTGGCGTTGGCGGGGACGTGGACGGGAGCCTGGACCAGGTTGCCGGAGCCGAGGCCCGAGGAGTTCGCGGCGGTGCCGTCGGCGGCCGTGTCGGCGACAGCCGCACCGGCGGAGGCACCTGCGGCGAGACCGGCGACGGTGAGGGCCATGGCTGCCTTCGTGGCGATGTTCATGAGAAGCACTCCTCCTGCGTTTGCGTATCCGACCCAGCCGCGGGTCGTACGCTGTGCAACGCCCGGAAGATCCGGACGGCACGGGAAGCCGCTCCCTTTCAGCCCGTTCGGGCCAATGACCCGACGAGACGAAATCCGGACCGGCCCCCCAGGGGCACCGGGAAGGCCAGTGGTCTGAGTGTTCCGGCGTACGTCAGCCGTTGAAGCCGCCGTTGCCGAAGCGGATGTCAGCCGGTCAGACCATGGCGTACGGCCCACAGGGCGGCCTGGGTCCGGTCTGCGCGGCTACGGCGGCGTGCACCTCATCTGCCCGCGAAGAACCCTCACACAGAGCATTGCTCCAGCAACTGCCGGTGAGACTGCCCTGCGCGCGATGTGAGCCCAAGCATAGGACGCACATCACGTACGAAGGCCGCTAGGAGATGCTGAGCTCCTTTTGAGCGGGGCAGACGTGCCATTCTGCCCCGATTTGCCCTACATGGGTCCACTACCTCGGGTCGTACGTCACATCTTTGCCACAGCATTTTGCGGCCGCTAAGAATGGCTGCCGTCGCTCGGCGCCGCGGGTTTCTCCGCGGCGTTTGTGCCGGAACCCCCCAAGTCCACGTCCGGCTCAAGAGCGGCCTCCGCGCTATTCGAAGAGGTCCTTCAGCATGCCCCTGAACATCGACGTTTTTCGCCGCTATCGCCCCACCGTCATCAACAACCACAAGCACAAGTTGGGTATCGCCGGTGTCGCCTCGGTCGGTGCCGCCGTCCTCGCGTTCTCCCTCGCGCCGGGCAGCACCCCGGCGAGCGCGGAGTCCGCCTCGGCCGCTCCGGTCGCCTCGGTCGCCTTCAGTACCGATCAGATCAAGGACGTGAAGGCCGGCCTCGAAGGCCAGATGACCGCCGCCGGCGTGCAGGCCAACATCGACGCGGCGAAGAAGAAGGCCGCCGACGAGGCCGCCGCCAAGAAGGCCGCCGACGAGGCCGCCGCGAAGAAGAAGGCCGACGAGGCCGCCGCGGTGAAGAAGAAGGCCGAGCAGGAGCGCAAGGCGAAGGAGGCCGCGAGCCGGTCCGCCGCACGCCCCGCGGTCAAGCCGGTGGCCGCCGAGACCTACCCCAACAACCTCGACGGCTGGATCCGCGAGTCGCTCGACGTCATGGCGAAGCACAACATCCCGGGCTCGTACGACGGCATCAAGCGCAACGTCCTGCGGGAGTCCTCGGGCAATCCGAACGCCATCAACAACTGGGACATCAACGCCATCAACGGCGTCCCGTCGAAGGGCCTGCTGCAGGTCATCCCGCCGACCTTCCAGGCCTACCACGTTGCCGGCACGTCCTGGAACATCTACGACCCGGTCGCCAACATCAGCGCCGCCTGCAACTACGCGGCCGACCGGTACGGCTCCATGGACAACGTCAACAGCGCGTACTGAGGCTCGCGCGGACCTCTGGGTCTCAGTACGGACGCCGAAGGGCGGCACACCCGGCGGAGTGCCGCCCTTCGGTTTGCTCTCGCGTCCGCATGACTGCGGACTGCTTCAGGTCACTTCCGCATGACCTCGGGCTCGTGGCGGCGCAGGAAGCGGGCCACGAAGAAGCCGCAGACGACGCCGAGGGCGATCAGCGCCGCCATGTCCATGCCCCAGGCCGAGGCTTCGTGGTCCCACAGCGGGTCGGTGCTGCCCGGGTCGTCCGCGTTCGGGCTGATCTTGTTGAAGTCCAGCGTGGTACCGGAGGCGGCGACCGCCCAGCGCGACGGCATCAGGTACGAGAACTCGTTGACGCCGACGGTGCCGTGCAGGATGAACAGGCAGCCGGTGAACACGACCTGGATGATCGCGAACATGACCAGCAGCGGCATCGTCTTCTCGGCGGTCTTCACCAGCGAGGAGATGATCAGGCCGAACATCATCGAGGTGAAGCCCAGCGCCATGATCGGGATGGAGAGTTCGAGCATGACGGCGACCTTGCCGGTGCCGAAGATCAGGGCCTCGTCGGGGATCGTCCGGTTGGAGAAGCCGATCACACCGACCATGGCACCCTGCAGCACCGTGATGACGCCCAGGACGATCACCTTGGACATGAGATACGCGGAGCGCGACAGGCCGGTCGCCCGTTCCCGCTCGTAGATCACCCGTTCCTTGATCAGCTCGCGGACGGAGTTGGCAGCGCCCGCGAAGCACGCGCCGACCGCCAGGATCAGCAGGACCGTGGTGGCCGTACCGTTCGGGATGATTCTGCCGGTCTGCGGGTTCTCGTGGACCAACAGGGTCTTGTCCGGATCGATGAGCAGGCTCACCGCGCCGAGCACCGCCGGCAGGATCACCGTCAGCGCCAGGAAGCCCTTGTCGGACACGATCACCGACACATAGCGGCGGACCAGGGTGATCAGCTGTGAGCCCCAGCCCTGCGGCTTCGGTGGACGCATCGCCTGGGCGGGCGGCATCTGCGTCGACTGCGGGGCGACTGCGTCGATGTCCGCGGCGTACATCTGGTAGTGCTGTGAGCCCTTCCAGCGGCCCGCCCAGTCGTAGTCGCGGTAGTTCTCGAAAGCGGAGAACACATCGGCCCAGCTGTCATAGCCGAAGAAGTTCAGCGCCTCCTCGGGCGGGCCGAAGTAGGCGACGGAACCGCCGGGGGCCATCACGAGGAGCTTGTCGCAGATCGCCAGTTCGGCCACGGAGTGCGTGACGACCAGGACCGTACGGCCGTCGTCGGCGAGGCCGCGCAGCAACTGCATGACGTCGCGGTCCATGCCCGGGTCGAGACCGGAGGTCGGCTCGTCCAGGAAGATCAGCGAGGGCTTCGTCAGCAGCTCCAGGGCCACGGACACGCGCTTGCGCTGGCCGCCGGAGAGGGAGGTGACCTTCTTCTCCTTGTGGATGTCCAGTTTGAGCTCGCGCAGCACCTCGTCGATGCGGGCCTCGCGCTCCTGCGCCGTTGTGTCCGCGGGGAACCGCAGCTTGGCCGCGTACTTGAGGGCCTTCTTGACGGTCAGTTCCTTGTGCAGGATGTCGTCCTGCGGGACCAGACCGATGCGCTGACGCAGCTCGGCGAACTGCTTGTAGAGGTTCCGGTTGTCGTAGAGAACATCGCCCTGGTTGGCGGGGCGGTAGCCCGTGAGCGCCTTCAGGAGCGTCGACTTCCCGGAGCCGGACGGGCCGATGACCGCGATGAGCGACTTCTCCGGTACGCCGAAGGAGACGTCCTTGAGGATCTGCTTGCCGCCGTCGACCGTCACCGTCAGGTGACGGGCCGAGAACGAGACCTCACCGGTGTCGACGAACTCCTCGAGCCGGTCGCCGACCAGACGGAACGTCGAGTGGCCGACACCGACGATGTCCGCCGGGCCGAGCAGCGCGGAGCCGCCCTTGGCGATCGGCATGCCGTTGACGTACGTGCCGTTGTGCGAGCCGAGGTCGCGGATCTCGAAGCGGCCGTCGGGCGTCGCGTGGAACTCGGCGTGATGACGCGAGACCTGCAGGTCCGAGACGACCAGTTCGTTCTCCAGCGCACGACCGATGCGCATCACGCGGCCGAGGGCCACCTGATGGAACGTGGTGGGACTGCGGTCGCCGTAGACCGGCGGCGCCCCCGCGCCACCACCGGGCACCTTCTGCGCGTACGACTCGGCCGACCCCTGCTGCTGCGGGAACTGCCCCTGCTGCTGCGGCTGTTGCCAGCCCTGCTGAGGGGCGGCCTGCTGCTGCGGCGGTGCCTGCTGGGCCCAGCCGGCCGCTCCGGCACCCTGTGCGGCATACGGCTGCTGCTGGGGCTGCGCCTGCGGTGCGGGTGCCGCGGCGGCGCCCGAGAGGTTGAGACGCGGGCCGTCGGTCGCGTTCCCGAGGTACACGGCCGAGCCCGGGCCGATCTCCATCCGATGGATCCGCTGGCCCTGCACGAATGTGCCGTTGGTGCTGCCATGGTCCTCTATGACCCAACTGCTGCCGTCCCAGCTGATCGTGGCGTGACGCCAGGAGACCCTGGCGTCGTCGAGCACGATGTCCCCCTGCGGATCACGTCCGAGGGTCTGTGGCCTGGACGCATCGAGCGTCCAGGTCCGTCCATTCGATTCCAGTACGAGTTCCGGCACTCCATGCCCCACTGAGTTGTCCCCCGAGTTACCCCCTCGCAGGGAGTCCAGGGATGTCGAACATCCTGGGGAACTATTCCAGGCTCAGCCCTCTGACCGAAAGTCGGGCCTTGTGAAAACTGAGTACGGGCGAGTTGTCCGATTCCGTTGACGGGGTGGAAACCGGCCCGGAGAGTGGTAATCCAACGCGAAGGGGACATCCGCGGTGGAGACGTCGCGGCGCGGATCGGGGGGCTTCCGACGAGCTACGAGACCGCACGGGATCGCAGGCCCATGCCAGTTGGCGATGTGCTGCTGTCCTCCTTCGCCGTGCGACTGGGCGTTGCCTCGGATGGTTCCCTGACGAACTGCAGGCCCGGGGACGAGTGGCATCCGCCCGGCATGTACGGCCGTCCCAGGCCGTCCCAGGAGGGACCACTCCGCCACCGGACGAACGGCCGCCTCCTGGGAAGGCCCCCGGGAAGGCCCCGGGAAAGGCGGCGAGGCCTCGCGCCCCGGGGCGATGGAAGTGGGTGCGGGAGCGCCCACCCACGGGGGCACGGGGAACTGCACGACCAGAAGAAACCCGCCCCCGCCGCAAACCATGGCCTCGTCGGGGGGGACGGGTGCGGCTGACGCCCACTGCCCCCTGTCCGCCTAACGGACCCTGAAGGCGGAAGGCACTCGGTGCCGGATACGGTGGGATATACCATGAGCGCTTCGCAGACCTCCGACATTCCCACTCTCCTTGTCAAGATCTTCGGCAAGGACCGACCCGGTATCACGGCCGGACTCTTCGACACCCTCGCCGCCTACTCGGTCGACGTGGTCGACATCGAGCAGGTCGTCACTCGTGGCCGGATCGTGCTGTGCGCGCTCGTGACCCAGCCGCCGAGCGGTGTCGAAGGCGAGCTGCGCGCCACGGTGCACAGCTGGGCGGACTCCCGGAAGCTGCAGGCCGAGATCATCTCCGGCCGCGGCGACAACCGGCCGCGCGGCCACGGACGGTCCCTTGTCACCGTGCTCGGGCACCCGCTCACCGCCGAGTCGACGGCTGCGATCGCCGCCCGGATCACCACGACCGGCGGCAACATCGACCGTATCTTCCGGCTCGCCAAGTACCCGGTGACGGCGGTCGAGTTCGCCGTGTCCGGTACGCAGACCGAGGAGCTGCGGACCGCCCTGGCGACCGAGTCCGCGGCACTCGGCGTCGACGTCGCCGTGGTCTCGGCCGGGCTGCACCGGCGTGCCCAGCGCCTGATCGTGATGGACGTCGACTCGACGCTCATCCAGGACGAGGTGATCGAGCTCTTCGCGGCACACGCCGGCTGCGAGGACCAGGTCGCCGAGGTGACGGCGGTCGCGATGCGGGGCGAACTAGACTTCGAACAGTCGCTGCACGCGCGCGTGGCGCTCCTCGAGGGGCTCGACGCCTCCGTGGTGGACAAGGTGCGCAGTGAGGTGCGGCTGACGCCGGGCGCGCGCACTCTGGTCCGAACGCTGAAGCGGCTCGGCTACCAAGTCGGCGTCGTCTCGGGCGGGTTCACGCAGGTGACGGATGATCTCAAGGAGCGGCTCGGGCTCGACTTCGCCCAGGCCAACACGCTGGAGATCGTCGACGGGAAGCTGACCGGCAAGGTCACCGGCGAGATCGTGGACCGGGCAGGCAAGGCGCGGCTGCTGCGCCGGTTCGCCGCGGAGGCGGGCGTACCGCTCGCCCAGACCGTGGCGATCGGGGACGGTGCGAACGACCTCGACATGCTGAACGCGGCCGGTCTCGGCGTCGCCTTCAACGCCAAGCCGGTCGTACGCGAGGCCGCGCACACCGCGGTGAACTTCCCCTTCCTCGACACGGTCCTGTATCTGCTGGGCGTCACCCGTGAAGAGGTCGAGGCCGCGGACATGCACATGGACTGAGCGTCCCCTGTAAAACGGGCCCGGCATCCTCGCGGATGCCCTTAGCATCCCTCGCGGTGCCGGGCCCGTCCAAGTACGGGTGGGGTCACTCGGTCGGCGCCCAGTAGTCGAGCAGCGTGCCCACGCCGGGCTCCACGCTCTTCCAGGAGCCGGTGAAGGTGAGCACGGCGAACGCGGCGGCGGGGAAGCCGCGGCGGCCCATCCGCTCCTGGGCGTCGCCCTCGGACCTACCCGCCAGGATGTCGGCGAGGCCCCGCACTCCGGGGTTGTGACCGATCAGGAGCACGCTGTGCACGTCGTCCGGGGTTTCGTTGAGCACGGCGATCAGCTGGCCGGGCGAAGCCTCGTAGAGCCGCTCCTCGTATACCGTTTTCGGCCGCTGCGGAAGCTCCTGGACGGCGAGTTTCCAAGTCTCACGGGTACGGGCCGCGGTGGAGCAGAGGGCCAGATCGAAGGGGACGCCGGTGTCGGCAAGCTTGCGTCCGGCGACGGCTGCGTCCTTGCGGCCCCGCTCAGCGAGCGGCCGCTCCTGATCGGACACCTGGGGCCAGTCGGCTTTCGCATGCCGGAAAAGGACAATCCTGCGGGGTTCTGCGACGCTCATGGGATCCAGCTTCGCATGAAACATGCCATGGGGCGCAGGGAGTTGACTCGCCGTCCCGGCATAGGGGCCGGAGATCAGGCGACCTGGTGCAGCACCGTCCGCTGGATGCGCTCGAAGAGGTGACCCACCGCGGGGTCGCCGCCGGCCGCGTGCGCGTCCGCGGGATCGAGTATCAGCACAGCAGTGCGGCGAAGGCGAGCGCGGGCGGAGTCAGGGCCCACCGGGGCAGCCGGACCACGACGCCGCCCCTGGTCACCAAGAGCAACGGAGAACCACGGAGAGCCACGGAGAGCCACGGAAGGGATCATGGCGAAGCGATCGTCGCGATGATGCCGATGATCACGAAAATGGCGAGGAACGCGCCGAAGACCAGCAGCATCTTCTTCTGGCCGTTCTGGGGATTCGGGTCGAGCACGGGCATACGGGCAAGTCTCGCATCCTTCGTCCGCCCCGACACCTGTGGGGTCTCGCCAGGGCGGACATGCCGAAAGGCCGCGTCTGACGGCCACCACGGAGGGCGCGAGCTATCCGTTCCTGAGCCGCCCAGTGCGCAACGTCACCTCTGGTGACTGACCCACGCCGAACGTATTTCCTTCCAGCAGCGGCCGGTGAGGCGCACGGTCTGTGCGGGCCCGGCGGTGAGCCTCGCCCCGTCGCTGTCGATGTCCCACCATCGCTCGCACTCGATGTGCAGGCCGACCCGGTCGACCTCGGGATACGGGTTGTGGCAGTACGCGATCACATACGAACCGTCGACCATGATCCGGCACTCGGCCCCGAAGGGCCTGTCGACGGAACTGTCGGCGGAACTGTCGACAAGGACGGGCACGCGCGCGCGGGGTGCCGTTCTCGTGGCGTACGAGGCGGCGTCGTGAGGCACCAAGAACAGGAGAACCAGCGCGGCCGGCAGCGGAGCGAAGCGCGGGGACAAGCGCACAAGGTGGACCTCCTCGGCCGTGCTGGGGAGGAGAACTCCTCTTCCGTGGGAACTCCTCTTCCAGAGTGCGCAGTTACTTCCCTCACCGCCCGGTCGGTGGTCCGAACGGGTGACGCCCCGCTCCCCGCACTGCGGGAAACGGGGCGCATCGCGCTCATTAGACACATGAACGTACCAACATAAGTCCGAAGCAGTCCTGGTACTCCGGCCGGAGCACCAGGTGACGTCACACACTCAGGAGACGTCACGCACCGATCGCGTGCAGACCGCCGTCCACATGGATGATCTCACCGGTCGTCTTCGGGAACCAGTCGCTCAGCAGGGCGACGACGCCGCGGCCGGCCGGCTCGGGGTCCTTGAGGTCCCACTCCAGGGGCGAACGCCTGTCCCATACGGAGGCCAGCTCGCCGAAGCCCGGGATGGACTTGGCGGCCATGGAGCCGATGGGGCCAGCGGAGATGAGGTTGCAGCGGATGTTCTGCTTGCCCAGATCGCGCGCCATATAGCGGCTGGTGGCCTCCAGGGCGGCCTTGGCCGGACCCATCCAGTCGTACTGCGGCCAGGCGAACTGGGCGTCGAAGGTGAGTCCGACGACTGAGCCGCCGTTCTGCAGCAGCGGCAGACAGGCCATGGTCAGCGACTTCAGGGAGTACGCCGAGACGTGCATGGCGGTGGCGACGGATTCGAACGGGGTGTTGAGGAAGTTTCCGCCGAGCGCGTCCTGCGGGGCGAATCCGATGGAGTGCACGACGCCGTCGAGTCCGCCGAGTTCCTCACCGACGATGTCAGCGAGGCGCGCCAGGTGCTCGTCGTTGGTGACATCGAGCTCGATGACCTTGGTGGGCTTGGGGAGCTTCCTGGCAATGCGCTCGGTCAGCGTGGGCCGCGGGAAGGCGGTCAGGATGATCTCGGCGCCCTGCTCCTGGGCCAGCTTCGCGGTGTGGAACGCGATGGAGGACTCCATCAGCACACCGGTGATCAAAACGCGCTTGCCCTCGAGGATTCCACTCATGGTGATCAGTGACCCATTCCCAGTCCGCCGTCAACCGGGATGACGGCTCCAGTGATGTACGAGGCGTCGTCAGAGGCGAGGAACCGCACCGTCGCGGCGATCTCCCCGGGCTGCGCGTACCGGCCGAGCGGAACCTGCTTCACGATGCCCTCGCGCTGCTCGTCGGTGAGCACCCTGGTCATGTCGGTGTCGACGAAGCCGGGCGCGACGACATTGAAGGTGATGTTGCGCGAGCCGAGCTCACGGGCGAGTGAGCGCGCGAAGCCCACCAGGCCAGCCTTGGAAGCGGCGTAGTTCGCCTGCCCGGGCGAGCCGTACAGCCCGACGACCGACGAGATGAGGACGACGCGGCCCTTCTTGGCCCGCAGCATGCCGCGGTTGGCACGCTTCACGACGCGGAAGGTGCCGGTGAGGTTGGTGTCGAGAACGGACGTGAAGTCGTCCTCGGACATCCGCATCAGCAGCTGGTCCTTGGTGACGCCGGCGTTGGCGATCAGCACCTCGACCGGACCGTGCTCGGCCTCGATCTCCTTGTAGGCCTGCTCCACCTGTTCGGTGTCGGTGATGTCGCACTTGACGGCGAGGAACCCTTCTTTCTGAAGGGCTTCGGGTTCCCCCGAGCGGTACGTGATCGCGACCTTGTCGCCCGCGTCGGCGAAGGCGCGGGCGATGGCGAGGCCGATGCCCCGGTTTCCTCCGGTGACGAGAACCGAGCGGCTCAACGGATCACCCTTTCGATAGCGGTCTGGTACACCGCCCGCACCGTGGAGGGCAGGCGGCTTCCCTCGAAACCTATCGGTCCGCCGCGGTTCGGGGACCTTCGGGCACCGACAGTGGGTCCGTCCGCCTCCTGTCGGGTCTCTACAGTTGCCGGGGCACTGGGGTGGTCTCGGCAGGCCGCGACATGTGCCTACGTCGCGTGGGGTGTACCCACGCCTTGTCGGGTTCCGAGTGCCGTACGTGCCGTACACGCCGGTACGGCTTCAGCGAGGACATTGATGCCCTGGTTCACCTGATGAAAGGGCTGGTTCAGGTCCAGCAGGTGGCGGTGCAGCCTCCTGCCCTGGCACTCCACGAACCCGTGAAACAGCTGGTCATCCACAGGTGCCGCTCGGCATGGTTCACTGCGGACATCCGCAGAGCAGACGGGGAGAGCTCCATGGCCCATCACATCGACGAGACATTTCTGCGCCTGCCCCTCAGGGCTCTCGCCGACGCCGCGCTCGCGCGGGCCCGGGCACTGGGCGCCGAGCACGCGGACTTCCGGCTCGAACGGGTGCGCAGCGCGGCGTGGCGGCTGCGGGACGCGAAGCCGGCGGGGTCGTCGGACACCACCGATCTGGGGTTCGCGGTGCGGGTGGTGCACGGCGGGACCTGGGGGTTCGCGTCCGGTGTCGATATGACGATGGACGCCGCCGCGAAGGTCACCTCGCAGGCCGTGGCCATGGCCAAGCTGTCTGCCCAGGTGATCAGGGCGGCGGGCTCCGAGGAGCGGGTCGAGCTCGCCGATGAGCCGGTGCACGCCGAGAAGACCTGGGTCTCCGCGTACGAGATCGACCCCTTCTCGGTGCCGGACCACGAGAAGGTGGGGCTGCTCACGGACTGGAGCGAGCAGCTCCTGGCGGCCCGGGGGGTCAGCCACGTGGACGCCTCACTGCTGACCGTGCACGAGAACAAGTTCTATGCCGATACGGCGGGTACCGTCACCACCCAGCAGCGCGTACGGCTGCATCCGCAGCTCACCGCCGTCGCGGTCGACGCGTCGAGCGGCGAGTTCGACTCCATGCGGACGATCGCGCCGCCGGTCGGGCGCGGGTGGGAATACCTGATGGGCACCGGCTGGGACTGGGAGTCCGAGCTGGAGCGGATCCCGGAACTGCTGGCCGAGAAGATGCGGGCGCCGAGTGTCGAGGCGGGTGTGTACGACCTCGTCGTCGACCCGTCCAACCTGTGGCTGACGATCCACGAGTCCATCGGACACGCCACGGAACTGGACCGGGCGCTCGGCTACGAGGCCGCGTACGCCGGCACCTCCTTCGCCACCTTCGACAAGCTCGGCAGGCTGAAGTACGGCTCCGAGCTGATGAACGTCACCGGTGACCGCACCGCCGAGCACGGGCTCGCGACCATCGGGTACGACGACGAGGGCGTCGAGGGGCAGTCCTGGGACCTGGTGAAGGACGGGACCCTGGTCGGCTACCAACTGGACCGGCGGATCGCCCGGTTGACCGGGTTCGAGCGGTCCAACGGGTGCGCGTACGCCGACTCACCCGGCCATGTGCCGGTGCAGCGCATGGCAAACGTGTCGCTGCGACCGGATCCGGCCGGAATGTCGACCGAGGACCTGATCGGCAGCGTGGACCGCGGGATCTACATCGTCGGCGACCGGTCGTGGTCCATCGACATGCAGCGCTACAACTTCCAGTTCACGGGACAGCGCTTCTTCAAGATCGAGAACGGGCGGCTCGCCGGCCAGCTGCGGGACGTCGCGTACCAGGCGACGACCACGGACTTCTGGGGCTCGATGGCCGCGGTCGGCGGCCCGCAGACATACGTCCTGAGCGGTGCCTTCAACTGCGGCAAGGCCCAGCCCGGCCAGGTCGCGGCGGTCTCGCACGGCTGCCCGTCGGCCCTCTTCAAGGGCGTCAACATTCTGAACACCACGCAGGAGGCCGGGCGATGAGCAGGACGACTCGTACGAAGGGGCCGCACGAGGTCGTCGAGCGCGCCCTCGAACTGTCCCGGGCCGACGGCTGTGTCGTGATCGCCGACGAGCACTCGACCGCCCATCTGCGCTGGGCCGGGAACGCGTTGACCACGAACGGGGTCACGCGCGGGCGCACGCTGACCGTCATCGCGACCGTCGACGGTCGGCAGGGCACCTCATGCGGGGTCGTCTCGCGCTCGGCGGTGACCGCGGAAGAGCTGGAGCCGCTCGTACGGGCCGCCGAGACCGCGGCGCGGGGCGCGGGCCCGGCCGAGGACGCGCAACCACTGGTGACCGGGGTCGCTCAGTCCCCCGACTTCACGGACGCGCCCGCCGAGACCTCGTCCGCCGTCTTCACGGACTTCGCCCCGGCGCTCGGTGAATCGTTCGCCCGCGCGCATGCGGACGGGCACGAGCTGTACGGCTTCGCCAACCACGAACTCGTGTCCAGCTATGTCGGCACGTCGACGGGGCTGCGCCTTCGCCACGACCAGCCCAACGGGACGCTTGAGCTGAACGCCAAGTCACCGGACCATACACGCTCGGCGTGGGCGGGGCAGTCGACGCGTGACTTCAAGGACGTGGACCCGGCGGCGCTCGACGCGGAGCTGGCCACGCGGCTCGGCTGGGCGCGGCGGCGCATCGACCTGCCCGCCGGGCGGTACGAGACGCTGCTGCCGCCGACCGCCGTCGCCGACCTGCTGATCTACCAGATGTGGTCGTCGTCGGCCCGGGACGCGATGGAGGGCCGGACGGTGTTCAGCAAGCCGGGCGGCGGTACCCGCGTCGGCGAGAAGCTGGCCGAGTTGCCGCTGACGCTGCGCAGCGACCCGAACGAGCCGGGCCTGGAGTGCGCGCCTTTCGTGCTCGCGCACTCCTCCGGGGACGACGCCTCCGTCTTCGACAACGGGCTGCCACTCCAGGCCACCGACTGGGTGCGCGAGGGCGAGCTCGCGCATCTGACGAGCACGCGGCACAGCGCGGGTCTGACCGGTCTGCCGGTGGCTCCCGGTATCGGCAACCTGATCCTGGACGGCGGCGAGGACCGCTCCTTGGAGGAGATGGTCGCCGCGACGACCCATCGTGGGCCCTGCCTGCTGCTGACCTGCCTCTGGTACATCCGCGAGGTCGACCCGGCGACGCTGCTGCTCACCGGGCTGACCCGGGACGGCGTCTACCTCGTCGAGAACGGCGAGGTCGCCGGCGAGGTGAACAACTTCCGGTTCAACGAGTCACCGGTGGATCTGCTGGGACGGGCGACCGAGGCCGGGCGGACGGAAAAGACACTGCCGAGGGAATGGAGCGACTGGTTCACCAGAACCGCCATGCCCGCTCTGAGGGTGCCCGACTTCAATATGAGCTCTGTCAGTCAGGGCGTATAACCTCGTAGCCGGCAGTCACTCGACCACCGAAGATCATCAAAAGGAGATACGAGAACCGTGACGGACATCGTCGACGAGCTGAAGTGGCGTGGGCTGATCGCCCTGTCCACCGACGAGGACGCTTTGCGCAAGGCGCTCGCGGACGGTCCCGTCTCGTTCTATTGCGGCTTCGACCCGACGGCGGCCAGCCTGCACGTCGGCCACCTGGTGCAGGTTCTCACCATGCGCCGCCTCCAGCTGGCGGGCCTGCGCCCGCTGGCCCTGGTGGGCGGGGCCACCGGCCAGATCGGCGACCCGCGCCCGACAGCCGAGCGCACGCTGAACGACCCGGAGACGGTCGCCAACTGGGTCAACCGGCTGCGCGCGCAGATCGAGCCGTTCCTGTCCTTCGAGGGTGGGAACGCCGCGGTGATGGTGAACAACCTGGACTGGACGGCCGGAATGTCGGCCATCGAGTTCCTGCGGGACATCGGCAAGCACTTCCGCGTCAACAAGATGCTGACGAAGGACTCGGTCGCCCGGCGCCTGGAGTCCGAGGAGGGCATCAGCTACACGGAGTTCAGCTACCAGCTGCTGCAGGGCATGGACTTCCTGGAGCTGCACCGCCGGTACGGCTGCACGCTCCAGCAGGGCGGCAGTGACCAGTGGGGCAACCTCACGGCGGGCCTGGACCTGATCCACCGCTTGGAGCCGCAGGCCGAGGTCCACGCGCTGGCGACGCCGCTGATGACCAAGGCGGACGGCACCAAGTTCGGCAAGACCGAGGGCGGTGCCGTCTGGCTCGACCCCGAGATGACGACGCCGTACGCGTTCTACCAGTTCTGGCTGAACGCGGACGACCGGGACATCTCGTCGTACATGCGGATCCTCTCCTTCAGGTCCCGCGAGGAGCTGGAGGAGCTGGAGAAGGTCACCGAGGAGCGCCCGCAGGCCCGCACCGCCCAGCGCGCCCTGGCCGAGGAGCTCACGACCCTGGTGCACGGCGCCGACCAGACGGCCGCCGTGATCGCCGCGTCCAAAGCCCTCTTCGGGCAGGGTGAGCTGGCCGACCTGGACGAGAAGACGCTGGCCGCGGCCCTCTTTGAGGTGCCGCACATCCGGGTCGCCGAGGTCGGCCCGGTGGTCGACCTCCTCGCCGCGGTCGGACTGGTGGCCAGCAAGTCGGCCGCACGCCGCACGGTCAAGGAGGGCGGCGCGTACGTGAACAACGCCAAGGTCGCCGGAGAGGACGCCGTCCCCACCGAGGAGGATCTGCTGCACGGCCGCTGGCTGGTGCTGCGCCGCGGCAAGAAGAACCT
>CBFGQM010000092.1:0-15489 GCA_965650905.1 uncultured Streptomyces sp.
CGGCGAGGTCGAAGCCCACGCTGCTCTCGCCCCAGACGACCAGGTCCAGGTCCTGCCCGGCCAGCTGTCGGGTGAGGGTCTCCTCACGCGCGAACCGCTGCTCGGCGCCGCCGTCGATCACGCCGGGCTGTACGACGGCGATGCGCACCTGGTGGTCGGTGTCCGGGCGGGGCGACCACACCCAGGCCGCCGAGGTGGCGGCGGCCGTCGCCACCAGTGCGGCGACCGCGGGAGTACGCGCCCGGCGCACCGCGACCAGGACGGCCACGGCGACGTTCACCCCCACGATCAAGAAGCTGAGCAGCCATGCTCCGCCGACCGAGGCGAGCCGCAGCGCGGGCTCCACCTCCCACTGGCTCGACCCCAGCAGGCCCCACGGCCCGCCCAGCCCTTCCCAGGACCGCACGAGCTCGACCATCAGCCAGCCCGAGGGCAGCACGAACAACGCGGCCCCGACCTTCATGAGCGAGGGCACTCCGGCCAGGAACCGGCGTATCAGCCAGCCCCAGGGCGCCCAGAGCGCTCCGAGCAGCGCGGCTATCACGAACGTGAAGACATGCAGACTTGGCACCAGCCAGTGGTGCACGGCCAGCATGAAACCGAGCCCGCCCAGCCAGCCGTCGTACGCGGCCCGCCTGCCCGTCGACGCCGAGCGAGCCAGCAGGATCCACGGGACCAGAGCGACGTACGCGAACCACCACAGGGACGGCGCCGGGAAGCTCAGCATGGGCATCGCCCCGGCGAGCGCGGCCGCGATGCCGCGCCACCAGGGCGAGCCGAGACGTCGTCGCAGGTCAGTGGCAGTGGCAGTGGCGGACAACTTCATGCATGCGCCTCTCCCTCGGCCCCCGCGCCCGGTGCGTACCTCCAGTGTGCGCGCCCGGGACGATCTCCGACAGGGGGCATCCGCTCAGGTCGTGGCGGGCTCCTGACGTGTCGGAGAGGCCTGTCGCCACCTCTCGTGGACCACTACTTCGCGCAGCCGCCAGCCGTCGTCCGTACGCAGCAGCGCGAAGTCGTAACGGCCACCGCACACGAGGTCGGGCGCCGAGGAATCGCCGTCGTGCCCGGCGGACCGCATCAGCATGACGTAGTCCGCCCGCACCTGAGCCGTGTCGCCGGTGTCGTGCTCCAGCGGCCCGAACCGCACCCGGCGGTTGACGATCAGATGCTGCCGCAGCGGAAACCGCTCCATGGTCTGCGTGAGCCATCCGGCGACCTGCGCCGCATCGCCCTCGATACCGCCCGCCGACCGGTAGTCCGCCCGCCCCTCCGGTGTGAACAGCCCCCGGTACGCCTCCCCGTCCCCGTCGTCCACCGCCACCGCGTACTCGGTGATCAGTCCGTCGACCGCGAGCCGGTCCATTACCGTCGCGAGTTCCACGCGCTGCGTCATCGGCTCAGTGTTGGCCACGGGGAGGGCCGCGCCAAGGGGCCTGCAGCGATATTCACTGGCTGTGTGCCGTCCATTCGGCCGAACCTGATTCCCCTGACAGTCGCGAGGAGGATATGGCCCGGCCGGCCCGTCGTTGGGTCGTGCCCGTCCACGCACCCGTTCAAGGCCACAGCCGAGGGCGCACCGGCCCGGGTTCAGTGGGATCACGAGTGGATCTGCGCCGCGTCGTGGAGGTCGACCTACTGGGTCCTTGCGACGCAGGCGGTTTTGCGGGTGGCTGGGGGGACGCTGACAGGCTTCTGTGGTTGGGGGCCGACTGCCCTGGGGCCGGGGCAAATCGTCGGCCGCACCGGTGCGCCGACCGTCCGCCGGAACACGAGCTCACACGGCCGCGATGGCCTCATCGCGCACAGCCGCGGCCCACTCCGCCACGAGCAGCTCGTACTCCGCCCGCTCCTCAGCCGACAGGGAGCCGCCCGAACGGATCCATAACGCGCGGATCTGCTCATTCAGCGCGGCAGCAGACCGCACGGAACCAGTGGTCAGGAAATTGGGGGACATGCTCCAAGGGTAGGGCCAAGCTTTGACAGCCCGCTACCGGCCGACTACCCGACCCATATGTATTTCGTCACGGTAGACATGAGGCTGCTGTGACGGGTGAGGGCCGGTTCGGAACGCGCTGCCCGATGCGCGTGCCTTGGGGGTGGCATGGACGCCGCCATGGTCACGACCGTAGCCGCACTCATCTTCCTCCGCAGCGACTTCACGGCCTGCATGGTGGAAGAGCGGACGCTGCGGCTTGTGGTATGCGCAACACGCGTTGCCCCTCTCGGCCTTCGCCGGGAGGGCATGTCGTCATGCCGCCTCGGTTGCGACCTCGGCGCGTGCGGCGGCCGCCCACTCGACGACGAGGAGTTCGTACTCCCGCCGTTCCTCCGCTGTCGTGAGACGCCCGTCGGCGCGCTGCCACAGGGCGCGTATCTGCTCGTTCAGTTGGGCAGCAGACCGTACGGAACCACGGCGCGAGGTATCGGGGAACATGCGGACAAGCCTACGGGCACGCACTGACACTCCACCCCGAGCTCAGCTTGCAAGCGATGCCGTGGTGTGTTGCCTGAAAAGCGAGGCGGATCACCTGTTGCTGTCTCAGCCTGCCCGGACCGACAACCACTCATCCCGGTTACGGCCTCTTCAGAGCCCGCTCGGCCGCGTCCAACGCCAGATGCCACGGGTACTCCTGGGGGCGCCCCTGCTTCGGAGGATGCGACGCATACCCATCCGGCCCGTCGAGCACAACGACGCCCTGCTCCCGCAATGCAGCGATCGACCGCGCCACCGCTGGCTGCCTGCCCTGCGCCTGGTTGAAGTACGGCATCGCCAGGACGGGCACACCCATGTGCACCGCCTCCGACGGGATCCCGATCGCCACCGTGTCTGAGATCCCAGCACCCCACTTATTCAGCGTGGTGCACGACATCGGCGCCACCAGCATCGCATCCGCCTTCGGTAACACATCCTTCTCCCACGGCAGCTTGTACCGCGACCGCACCGGATGCCCGGTCAGCTCGACGAGCTCCTGCAGGCGTGGCTCCCACCAGTTCGCCGCAGACGGGGTGAGGATCAGGCAGACGTCCCAGCCGTCGGCCTGGGCGGCGCGCACGCCGTCGTCGATGTACTGGGTGGGCCCTGCGGCGCAGGCGATGAGATAGAACACTCGGGTCATGCGCGCAGTCCACAGCGCTCAGCCAGGGCACGCAAGCCTGCCCCGGGGTTGGGCGTTGCCCCGACCACGTCCGCGACAAGGTTCACCGTGTCCGGCCTGCCCTGCACCTCCTCGGGTGCCAACTCGTCGGCTTCCAGAAGCCGGGCCGCCGCATCGTCCTTACGTCTTGTCAAGAGCGAAGCGCGAGCCATCGACACCCGATGCCCAGCCTGCCGCTCCCGGGTCATTCCGGCCAGCGCCTCCGGCTCGACCGCAGCGGCGACTTCGAGCGCAGACCAGCCGTCCTCGAACCGGAGCAGTATGTCCATTCGATGCAGGGTCACGTTGGTCGGCCCGAACTGGGTGTAATCCTCGTCGAGATTCGCTCCCTGCCGCGCGGCCACGTCACCGGCCTCGTCCACATACCCGCCTGCCGCGCGCACCCGGTCCGTGCTCCGCTCCTGGGAGGACTCGGCCAACGCGGCGGACAGATACAGCATGCCGAGCGTCGACAGACCAAGCGGCCCGCGCTCGGTCAGCCCGTCGGACAGGCGCCGCGCGGCGGCCGTCGCAAAGTTCACGGCCGCCTGCGGCCGCTGCTGATAGACCAGACTCTTCGCTACCCGCCGCGCCGCTGCGCCCATCTGTACCGGGTCCCCAGACCGTTCTGCGGCGGCCAACGCCCGGTCAGCAGCGAGCGCGGCCGGGATCGCTGTCGCCGCCCCGTACTTGTGCAGATAGGAGGTAACGAGCTGATAGACCCGGGACAGCTGTGCCTGTGCCTCAGACTGCTCACCGACGGGTGCGGCGTGCGCCGCCTGCCCGGCGCTACAGACCAGGGCAGGAAGCTCCCGGGCAAGGGCGGCGTAGTGGCACGCCTGGAACGCTCGACAGCAGTAGTCGAGTTTACGCTGCAGGGCGTAATGCAGGGGCGGCTCTTCCTCACCCTTGGGGGCGTAGAGGGCATCAATGACACGGAGGGCGCCGACGGGTGGGGCGCTGCCAGCGGGTGGCTCGGGCGCACTGTCGGTCAACAATTGCTCCAGGGGGATGCGCAGGACGTCTGCCGCGCGCACCAGAACTGACAACCGCGGGTCCTGTTGGCGCTTCCCGCCTTCGATGTCCTGCACCCAGCGCTTCGTTTGCCCCATGAGCTGTCCGAAGTCGGTTTGGGTGAAGCCTCGCCGGTCGCGCCAGTACGCGATGCGGCGGCCGATGCCAATGTTCATTGCGTGCCCCCGACCCAAGGCACGCACTTTGCGTGCCCACCTCTTTTGTACCGCGCCCTACGGTCCTGCTGTGAGACAGATCACCGGGACCGTGGAGGCGCGAGCGATGGGAACGAGAAGCGGCAGCGTCGAGGCCATCGCCCTGCTGCTGTTACCTGAATGGGCGGACCTCAGCGAGCAGCAGGTGCGCGGCAGGGCATGCGTGTGGTGCGCAGTCACGCTCCACAACGGAAGCGCGGTCGACCTCGGCTCCCGTCGCATCCGCGTCCTCGACGGCCACCTCAACACCTTCCCCCGCGCCTGCCGCACCTGCATGCGCGCCCACATCACCTGGACGCATTGGATCCGAATCACCACGCCTGGTCGACTTACTGGTCGGTGCCGATGGTTTCGGCTGCTGAGCTGTGCGGGCCGTACGACGTCGCGCAACTGGTGGCGGTCGGCGGCTGCCCGACCGCCGAAGAGGAAACAGCGTGAGCGGCACCAGCCGGCAGTGGCGCGACGACGGCAGCGGCTTCGGCCACACGCAGCGGACAGCTGGCAACACCACACACACCGCCAAACGGAAAGCGTGGCGCGCCTTCTTCGACCACTCCACGGACTGCGGCGACTGCCCGCATGGCGAGAGGCGGTGCGAGGAAGCCACAAAGCTGCTGAGGGCGTGGCGCAACCTGCCCTCATAGACCCCGGACCCGCGCGCGCCCGTCCGCGCCGGGTTCGGAACAGGGGCCGCTGCTCACACCCCCGAAGGGCGGCTGCGGCCCTGTTAGCGGTAACCAGCGACTCGACTGGCCGATCAACTCCCGGAGTCGCCCGCGTGAGGACTGAGTACACCCATGCTGACCAGCAGGATGATCAAGAGGCCGAGCAGGATCCGGTAGTAGACGAAGGGTATGAAGGACCTGGTGGTGATGTACTTCATGAACCAGGCGATGACCGCATAACCCACCAGGAAGGCGATGATCGTCGCGAAGATCGTCGGGCCCCAGAAGACGTGACCGCTCTCACTCGCGTCCTTCAGTTCGAAGAGGCCGGAGGCCAGCACCGCCGGTATGGCGAGCAGGAAAGAGTAGCGGGCCGCCGCCTCGCGGGAGTAGCTCATCAGGAGACCGCCGCTTATGGTGGCGCCGGAGCGGGAGACTCCGGGAATGAGGGCCATCGCCTGGCAGACGCCGTACACCAGGCCGTCCCTGACGGTCAGTTCCTGCAGCGTTTTGCGCTCCTTCGCCGCCCGGTGCTTGCCGCCCGTCTCGTCGCGCGCCGCCAGACGGTCCGCGACGCCCAGGACGATGCCCATCCCGATCAGGGTCGTCGCGGTGATGCGCAGATCGCGGAAGGGTCCCTCGATCTGGTCCTTGAAGGTGACGCCCAGCACACCGATCGGGATCGACCCGATGATCACGAGCCAGCCCATCCGCGCATCGTGGTCCTGCCGCATCGCCTTGTTCGCCAGCGAGCGGAACCAGGCGGAGATGATCCGCGCGATGTCCTTGCGGAAGTAGATCAGCACCGCGGCCTCCGTACCGATCTGGGTGATCGCGGTGAAGGCCGCCCCCGGGTCCTCCCAGCTCGCGAGCGCGGCGGTCAGCCGCAGATGGGCGCTGGAAGAGATGGGCAGGAATTCGGTCAGCCCCTGGACGAGTCCGAGGATGAGGGATTCAAACCAAGACATGAGGTTCAGTGATCCAAGTGCTGGGGGCGGGAGCGGAGCGAGGTGGTCGAACGCGCCGTCGTGCCGATCGGGGTGGTCGGGCGCGCCGTCGTGACGATCGGATGATCGGCGCGCCCGGGGCAGCGTAGCGTCCCGCCGTTACCGTGTGGCGACAGGGCCTCCACAGCGCGGATGGGGCCCAACTCGAGGGCCACCAGGCGCTGCGCGACGCGCACGGGCTTGAGCCGCTCGCCGCGCTCCAACGGGCCCGAGCCGCTCGCCGCGCTCCACCTGGCCCGAGCCGCTCGCCGCGTTCCACCGGGCCGCCGCCGCGCTCGTACGGCTCCGGCTCGGCGCTTCCCGGTCTTCCCTCAGCGACTGCGGAAATGGTGGCGCCTGCGCCAGGCGAGTGCCGCGCCGGCCAGGGCCGGGAGGGCGATGCAGGCCATCGCGATCAGGAAGGTGGGGGATGCCGGTGTCGAGGCGCGGGCGCCGGCCACGACATAGGCGGCCGTGTTCGGGATCGAGCCGAGGCCCGTGGCGAGAAGGAAGGGAAGCGGGCCCATGCGGGAGACGGACGCGCAGTAGTTCGCGGCCCAGAACGGCACCCCGGGGAACAGCCGCACGGCCATCATCGAGCGGAACCCGTGACGGCTGAGCCGGCCGTCGGCCGCCTTGAGCCAGCGCCCGCGCAGCAGTGGCCGCAGCGCGTCCCGCCCGAGCGTCCGGCCGAGCCCGAACGCGATACCGGCCCCGAGCACCGTGCCGCCGAGCGCCGCCCCGAGCCCGAGTTGCGAGCCGAAGAGGGCTCCCGACGCGAGGTTGAGGAGCGGCCGCGGCACGAAGGCGACCGTGCACAGCCCGTACGCCACCGCGAACACCGCGGCCGCGGCGGCACCGTCCAGCTGCGGTGGCCAGCCGTCGGCCAGCAGCTGCTGCGGCTCGAAGAGCAGCACGGTCGCGGCGGCGGCGACCAGCAGCGTCACGAGGAGTGACAGCCGAGACCACGGAGAGAGCAGGGCTCTCGTGCAGTGCGTGGTTAGACCCGTCGGCGCGGCGGCGGGCGCGGGGGTGGCGAGCGCGGCCGTGCCGAACTCAGCCGTGGCGAGCTCGGGGGAGGCGCACTCAGCGGTGGTGAGCTCCGTGGCGGCGGCCCCGGGAGCGGTCGTGGCGGTGCCCCCGGAGCAGGTGGTGGCATTGAGCATCGGGTGACACTAACCGACCCATGTGTGTGATCGCCCCGCGGTGCTGTGACGGCAGGACGACATGCTGTGTCGTCGTGGGGCGGAACGGCACAATGGACCTGTGGACGAGCCGATACCCGTGACGCGGGACGTGGATCACGGGACCGCGAAGCTGATGCCGGACGTCGACCGGAAGCGGGCCTGGCTGCTGACGGTCGACGGGGCGCCGCAGTCGTACGTCGATCTGGACGCGCCGACGCACCTGGAGTTCGAGTACGCGCGACGGCTCGGGCACGTCCTCGACACCCTCGCCGAGCCGGGACGCGCGCTCGACGTACTGCACCTCGGCGGCGGCGCGCTCACCCTGCCCCGCTATCTCGCCGCGACCCGGCCGGGGTCCCGGCAGGACGTCGTCGAGGGTGACCGAGGCCTGCGCGACCTCGTCGCCGAGCACCTTCCCCTCCCCGACGACGCGGGCATCGCGCTGTACGGTGCGGATGCCCGCGCCTGGCTCGAAACCGCCGCCTCCGACTCCGTCGACGTCCTGATCGCCGATGTCTTCGGCGGCTCGCGCGTCCCGGCGCACCTGACGACGGTGGCGTACGTCCGAGAGGCCGAACGGGTCCTGCGCGGCGACGGTGTCTATCTGGCGAACCTCGCCGATGCCGCGCCCTTCGCCTTCCTGCGCTCCCAACTCGCCACGCTGTCCACGGTATTCGAGGAACTGGCGCTGATCGCCGAGCCCGGCGTCCTGCGCGGCCGCCGCTTCGGCAACGCGGTCCTCGTCGGCTCCCACCACCCCGTCGACACGGGCACCCTCGCCCGCCGCACCGCCTCCGACGCGTTTGTGGCCCGGGTCGAGCACGGTGCCGCGCTGCGCGTCTTCGTGGGGGACGCCGAGCCCGTACGGGACGAGAACGCGGTCCCGTCGCCGGAGCCCCCGGACGGCGCCTTCAGTATCGGCTGACCCGGCCCTGCGGGAACGACAGCCTCTCAGCCCTTCAGGCCCGATCAGGGCCGGCCCTTACGCTAAGTCACGACCGCGGCGGCGGTCGGCAGCATGTGGTTCCGGCCCGCCCGGGTGGGGCGGCGCGGGAGTCTCGGGGCGGCGGTACTGGCCACCGGCGAACCATCGTCGCCGCCCCGATTGCCCATCCCATTCCCTCCGTAGCGACTGTTTCCGGAAGTTACGAATCCGTGGGCGCGCTGTCGGTGAGCCGCACCGTGGCCAGGATCTTCTGGACGGTCGCCTCCGGAATCTCGTCGTCGACGCCCTTGGCACCGTACAGATTCCAGGTCACGAAGTCGCCCGCGCCGTTCTTGAACGCGAACGTGATGGCCTTGCCCTCACTCTCGCACTTCCCGTTCTGCGGCGTGTTCTCGGAATACGCGGTGGCGACACTGCCCTGCAGACCTGAAGTCGTCTTGTACGCCTTCGGCTTGGCGAACTTGACGCTCTTCTTGTCCGGCTGCGTGTAGCCGCCGAAGATCCACCACGGCACCCGGGTCTCGGCCGCCTCAGCCGTGTCCTTGGCGCCGTTCTCGCCACGCGTTCCGGCGGTCGCCAGGGCGGTGTCCTCCTTGCGGCCGTCCTTGTCCTCGTCGCTGGTGCACCACTTGGACTGGAGATAGGCGGGAGCGGTGACGGTGGACCGGTCCGTTTTGCCTTTCTCCTCCCATTCGAAGCCCACGCTGGTGTCCGCGCTGTCGAGTTCCCACTCGGCGGGAACGTCGAACTTGGTGCCGAACCGTGGGTTGACCACGACCTTCCAGCCGGGAATGGTCGGCTTCTCGCCGTCGGTGCCGCGCGGGTTGGCCTCACCGCCGGACGTGGACGCGCTCGGCTTCTTGGACGCGGGGGCGGTGGTCGCCGCGCCCTTCTTGTCGGAGTCCTTGGCCGTGTCGTCCCTGTCGCCGCCCAGAACCAGGAAACCGGTCACACCGGCCGCGACGACGACGGCGGTGGCCGCGACGATCGCGACGACCGTCGTCCTGTTGCCACCGCCGCCCTGCGGCGGCCGGGGTGCGCCCAACGGGGCCGTGGGCGCACCCCAGCCCGGCTGACCGGACTGCTGCGCATAGGGGTTGGGCTGCTGATATCCGGGCTGCTGATACGGATTCGGCTGCTGGTATCCCGGCTGCTGATAGGGATTCTGACTCGGGTCCTGCGGGTTCTGCGCGCCCCCGGGCGGCTGCTGTCCTGGCCACATGGGCGCTAACCCTAATGGCGCAGGGACACGTTTTTGTCACTGCCCCTCGCAGATGCTGTGCTGGATCGGGACCCTGACGGGTCCTCATGCACGAAAGCACCCCGAGTTCCCGGTGACTGTCGCCATCCAGCGGGAGGAGGGCGCCGGTGACCGTGGAGATGACGGCCCGCCGGCCATGATCGGCTCGGTCGGACGGTAGAGGCCGCTCGCGTCGCCCCGGACGCGGATGTGGGCCGGCGTTCTGCGGGGGTGCGGGGGTGCCGGGGCCGTGACGTGCATCGGCATCGGGCCGGCTACGGAGAGGCAACCTTTGGGGCTCCTCTGCCGTCTCAGTGAACAGGTAGGCTGCCCCGGCGTGCGCTCACCGGAGAGTGCACATCCGGGAACGCACATTCAGGGCATGGGGAGGAGACTGCGTTGCACGTCCAGGAATGGCTCGAGACCGTGCCTGCGGTCGCCATCTACGCGCTGGTGGGCGTGGTCATCGGTCTGGAGAGCCTGGGCATTCCGCTGCCAGGCGAGATCATCCTGGTCTCCTCGGCGCTGCTCGCCTCCCAGAACGGTGAGATCGATCCGTTCGTCCTCGGTGCTTGCGCCAGCGCGGGCGCCATCATCGGGGACTCCATCGGCTACGCCATCGGCCGCAGGGGTGGACGCCCGCTGCTGGCCCGGCTCGGCGGCAAGTTCCCCAAGCACTTCAGCGAGGGCCATGTCGCCACCGCGGAACGGTCCTTTGAGAAGTGGGGCATGTGGGCCGTGTTCTTCGGCCGCTTCGTCGCCCTGCTGCGGATCTTCGCGGGCCCCCTCGCGGGCGTCCTGCACATGCCGTACTGGAAGTTCCTGATCGCCAACGTCTTCGGCGGGATCCTGTGGGCGGGCGGCACTACGGCGGTCATCTACTACGTCGGCGTCGTCGCCGAGTCCTGGCTCAAGCGGTTCTCCTGGCTCGGCCTGGTGGTGGCCCTGCTTATCGGGCTCGTCTCGATGCTGGTCCTCAAGCGCAAGGCCAAGAAGGTGCAGGCGACGGCTCCGGCGACGGCCGAGCCGGAACCGGTCCCGGTAGCCGAGTGACAGAGTCCGAACGGTCCCGGCGGGCGCGAGTGTTTCGTTCGAGGCCAACGTCGCTCACACGTATGCCCATTCGGGCGACATACCGCTGGAGATGGTCATGACCGTCTCGGTCGGGCGTGCGCTGAGGACGTCCGCCGAGGGTCGCCCGTACGGCTGTCGGCGTGCGGTCATGCGCGCTCCCATCGGACACTTCGACAACGCCACCCGCTTCCGACTGCCTCGACGAACTGACTCTTGGGGCCTCAGGCCGCCGCGTGATGGGCCAGGGCGACGTGGGGGTCCGTTTCGCCGGGAGCGGGTGACGGGTCGGCGTGGACCAGGGCCGCGGTGAGCCCCGGGACGGCGTGCAGCAGGGCGTGTTCGGCCTCGACCGCGATGCGGTGGGCGTGCCGTACGCTCGCGTCGCCGTCGACGACCACCGCCACCTCGGCACGCAGCCGGTGGCCGATCCAGCGCAGCCGCAGTTCGCCGACGCCCCGCACGCCCGGCACCGCACGCAGCGCCCGCTCGGCCCTGTCCAGCAGCGCCGGGTCGACCGCGTCCATCACACGGCGCAAGACCTCCCGCGCGGCGTCGCGCAGCACCAGCAGCAGGGCCGCCGTGATCGCCAGCCCCACGATCGGGTCGGCGAGTTGCCAGTGCAGCGCCGCGCCCGCCGCGCCCAGGAGCACGGCGAGTGAGGTGAACCCGTCCGTGCGCGCGTGCAGGCCGTCCGCGACGAGGGCGGCCGAGCCGATCTCGCGGCCGACGCGCATGCGGTAGCGGGCCACCCACTCGTTGCCCGCGAAGCCGATGACGGCCGCGGCGGCGACGACCGGAACGTGCGCGACCGGGCGCGGATCGACCAGCCGGTCGATCGCCGTCCAGCCCGCGAAGACCGCGGACGCGGCGATCGTCAGCACGATCACGAGGCCGGCCAGATCCTCGGCACGCCCATAGCCGTACGTGAACCGCCGCGTCGCCGCGCGCCGGCCCAGCACGAAGGCGATCCCGAGGGGTAGGGCGGTGAGCGCGTCCGCGGCGTTGTGCACGGTGTCGCCCAGCAGCGCGACCGAACCGGAGATCACGACCGCTGCTGCCTGCGCCGCGGCGCTCACGCCGAGCACGGCCAGCGAGATCCACAGAGCCCGGATACCGCGGGCGGAGGACTCCAGAACGGCGTCGACCTTGTCGGCGGCCTCGTGGGAGTGGGGGGTGAGGAGGTGACGCAGCCGCTGGCGCGGACGGGAGAGGCACGAACGGTGCTCGCGTCGGCTGTGGCTGTGGCCCCCGGTCTCGCTGTGGCTGTGCTCGTGCTGGTGGTGGGTGTGCTCATGGTGCTCGGCGCTCACAAGCGTCCCCTTTCCCGCGGGAGAGTGGACTCGGCGATGCCCACGGATCCATTATGTGCGTATGAGCGCACGCATGCACCTGTCACCTGCGCACCATGCGCAGCCGGGTACCACCGGTGAGGAGCAGTTCGCCCTCGCCGCCGAACTCCTCGCCCTCCTCGGCGACCGCACCCGCCTCGTGCTGCTGCACGCACTGGCCGACGACGAGGCCGACGTCACGACGCTCACGGAGCGGTGCGGAGCCGCCCGCCCGGCGGTCAGCCAGCACCTGGCGCGGCTGCGTCTCGCGGGGTGGGTGAGCACCCGCAAGGAGGGCCGTCGGGTGATCTACTCCCTGCGGGACGGCCACCTGCCCAGGGTCGTGGACGAGGCCCTCAACCTCGCCGACCACCGGCTGAGCGATCGGCCGGACCACGACTGAGCGGCCGGGGACATGACCGAGAGGCCGCCGGACATGGCTGAGGGATGGGGGGTGCCGGCCGGCATACGGCTGAGGAAGCGTCCGCCCGCGCTCCCGCGTTCAGTCCTCCAGCGCCCCCGCCGTTCAGTCCTCCAGCGGATCGCCCTCGCGCAGCTCGCGGCGCTCCAACGGCCGGGTCGCCGGGCCATGCAGCACCTCGCCGTCCGTGCCGAAGCGGGAGCCGTGGCACGGGCACTCCCAGGCGTGTTCCGCCGAGTTGAAGGCGACCAGGCACCCCATGTGCGTACACCGAGCGGACACGGCGTGGGCCCGGCCGTCCTCGTCGCGGTATACGGCACAGCGCTGCCCGGCGTGGCGGACCACGGCGCCGCTGCCGGGCGCGATGTCGGCCAAGAAGTCGGCGTGCGGCGAAGGCAGCCGGTCTCCCACGAAGTGCCGGGCCACCTTCGCCTGGTGCTTGAGGAAGGCCGGTGCCTCACGGAGTACGGAACGCAGTCGCCGCGGATCGTACAGCTCGGCCCACGGCGGGCGGTCGCCGGTGATGAGCCCGGCCAGCAGCCGGCCGGCCATGATTCCGCCGCTGATCCCCCAGCCGCCGAATCCCGTGGCGACGTACGCGTGGCGCGAGGCCGGAGGCAGATGACCGACGAGCGGCACCGTGTCGGTGGAGTCGTTGTCCTGCGTGGCCCACCGGTGCGTGAGCGTGATGTCCGGGAAGTGCTCCTCGGCCCAGCCGGCGAGGCGCGCGAACCGTTTGTCGGTGTCGCCGGTGCCGGGTGTGAAGTGTTCGCCGGTGACGATCAGCAGCCGTTGCCCGTCCTTGTACGGGGCGGTACGGACCGATCGGGTGTCCTCCTCGGGCGTGATGTACATGCCGGCGGGATCGCGGTCGGCCGGAACGGGCGCGGCCACGACGAGTTCGCGGCGCGGCGAGAGCCGCGTGAACAGCAGCGCCCGGTCGAAGACCGGATAGTGCGTGGCGATCACGACATCGCCGGCCGTCACCCGCGCCCCGGTCTCGGTGGTCAGGCGGCACACGGCGCCTTCCTCGAGGCCGAGCACCCGAGTGCGTTCATGGATCAGGGCGCCCCGGGCCCGCAGGTCATCGACGAGGGCCAGCAGGTACTTGCGGGGGTGGAACTGGGCCTGCTGCGCGACACGGACCGCGCCCGCCACGGAGTAGGGGAGCGCGGTCTGCCTCACGAACTCCGCGGGCAGCCCGGCCTCCTGGGCGGCGTCCGCCTCCGCGCGGATCTCGCCGACGCGTCCGCGGTCCCGGGTGTACGTGAACGCGCTCGCCCGCTCCCAGTCGCAGTCGATGTGCAGCTCGTCGACGAGGGCCGCGGCGTGCTCGATCGCCTCGGTCTGCGAGCGCGCGTACAGGTGCGCCGCCTGCCGGCCCCGGGTGCGGCGCAGACGGTCGTAGATCAGTGTGTGCTGGGCGGAGAGCTTGGCGGTGGTGTGGCCGGTGACGCCGGCGGCGACGCGATCGGCCTCCAGGACCGCGACGCTCCGCCCGGCGCGGGCCAGTTCCCAGGCCGTGCTGAGCCCGGCGATGCCCGCGCCCACCACGGCCACGTCCACGCTCACGTCCGTGTCGAGCGCCGGAAACGGCTCGCCCGGCGCCGTGTCCATCCAGTACGAGCCCCGAATTCCTGCGGTCTCGGTCATGCGCACCGAGTCCCCGGGAACGGGCGGACGAAGCATCGGCCTGCTCCACACGGCCGTGTAACGCACCGCCCGTTTCAGTCGCGGCCGATGGGTACTCGGGATCATGAACGGAAGAAGTAGGAGGTACCCGTCATGGAACCCGGCGCCAGGACAGATATCGATCCGGTCGGCATCGAGCCGGTGAACGAGGAGCCCGGGAACGGAGACGGGGTACGGGCTGTCCTCGCTCGCCGGAGGGACGGCGCTGGGGAGCAGGAGTTCACGGTGGGTCTTGAGAGCCACATCATCCTGGGCGAGGACTGAGCCGCGGAGCATGGCGGAGAGCCATGGAGAAGACTTCCCTCCCCTTCCCGCTCCCGTCACGCTGCGTGAGCGGCACCTATTCGAGGACCTCGAGACCGCCTTACCGGACGCGGGAATGCGCCCCGGTGATCGCCGCGGCAGGCGGCAGGCTCGACGTGGTGCCGGCGGGGGTGCCGGGGTCCGGGAGCGGCGCCCACTGAGCGCGGGACGCCAGGGCGGGGGATGCTGTAACCGAAGGGACCACGGATCCGCGCGTGCTCCTGATGCTGTCGGGGGCCTTCCGGCACGGGAAGGCCATCGGCGGCTGGGCGGGTGCCGAGACCGCTCTGGATCCGCGGGTATCCCGGTGCCGGTGCGCCGGTCGGGATGCCCGCGGACAGCGGCACGAGCGCCCTGAAACAGGGCGACCTCGACTGCTGGGCGAGTACTGGGTCCGGGCGCGATTCGGCACCGGCGGCTGAGCACGCCGGTCAGTGAGACCAGGGCGGTACTGACATGAACCGCGACACAACACTCCAAGGCGATGTCATATCGAGCCACTCCGTGTTCGGAGCCCCGTGCTGGGTCAGCCTGACGGCACGGGACCAGGACGCCGCGGAGGACTTCTACCACGCGGTGCTGGGCTGGAAGTTCCGGTCAGCCAAGTCGGGGGAGCAGTTCCGGATCGCGTACGCGGACGATGTGCCGGTCGCGGGTGTCGGGGCGGTGGCCTCCATGTGGCAGATGGCCGTCGCCTGGACTCCTTACTTCGCCGTGTCCAGCGCGGACGAGGCCGTGGCCCGGAGCCAGGAGCGCGGCGGCACGACAGCGGTCGGCCCGATCGCGTTCCCGCCGGGACGGGCTGCTCTCCTGGCCGACCGCGACGGGGCGGTCTTCGGCATCTGGGAGGGCCAGCTCGTCGTCGGGTGGGAGACCTGGCGCCGCGCCGCCCCGGCCTTCCTACGGCTGCTCACCCGCGATGCCTTCGACGCCGCCATGTTCTACGGCGAGGTCCTGGAGTGGGCGACCTCGCGTCCCGGATGCTGCGAGGTCCACTACGACGGGGACGACGTGGTCCTGCGCAGCGCCGGAGACGTGGTGGCCCGGATCCACTCCGGCGCCGTGGAGGCGGCGCCCGACCCCACGATCAGACCGCACTGGCAGGTCCACTTCGCGGTCGCCGAAGTCGAACCCTGCGTCCACGCCGCGCGTGCCCACGGCGGCACCGTCGTCCGGGTCGGCACGTCGCCCACGGCGGTGCCCCCGACGGAGGCGGTGCTCCGTGATCCCGACGGAGCACGGTTCACGGTGACCTCACGCAGGGACCGCTGACGGGAAGAG
>CBFGQM010000093.1:0-15475 GCA_965650905.1 uncultured Streptomyces sp.
CTGGCTCCGCAGCATCGCACCACATCCATGATCTGAACTCCAGACAGGACCTAGTCGTTGCATCTGGAGCAGGTGTCGACTTCCCGCAGTCCATGGTTCCGAAGAGGAACACCAGCTCGGGTAGGCGAGTTGAGCGCTTTTCGGCAGAAGGGACACACGGTGACGACCGGAGGTGATGGGAGGGCGATGTGAGGCGCTGAGGCGCGGAGGCGCTGATCAGGAACCAACCTCGAGCAGTGGGACCAACTGCTCCACGGGTGTCATCGAGCCGTGGTTGCCGACCATCGCGGACTCCTTCGGTTCCCGCTCGGAGGCGATGAGCAGCACGTCGTCGCGAGCCGCCGCGACCACGTCGCCGATGCGGGCGTACACCCGCTCCTCGACCTGACCGGGTCGCCCGAACCAGCCCGCTGCGATCGCCTCGTCCCGGGAAGCCACCCAGAACTGCTCGCCGAGCACCTCGCGCCAGCAGGTCAGGACGTCCGACTCGGCCCCCGGGACCGCGTACACATGCCGGGCGCGGCCCTCGCCGCCGAGCAGGGCGACCCCGGCGCGCAACTCCCAGTCCTCGTCGAAGTCGATGCGGTGCAGCTCGTCGAAGGGGATGTCGATCATGCCGTGGTCTGCGGTGACGTACAGGGCGGTACGGGGCGGCAGTTGCTCCGCCAGGCGCTGGACAAGGCGGTCCACGTACATGAGCTGTCCGCGCCAGGGGTCCGAGTCGACGCCGAAACGGTGTCCCTTACCGTCCAGCTCGGCGTAGTAGGTGTACACCAACGAGCGGTCGCCGGCGGCGAGTTGCTCGGCCGCGCAGTCCATGCGCTCCTCGCCGGAGAGGCGCCCGTGGAACATGCCGCCGCTCAGCGCGACCTGGGTGAGGGGCGTGTTCTGAAAGGTCGGTGACGAGACCTGTGCGGTGTGCACGCCCGCCGCATCGGCGAGTTGGAAGATCGTGGGATATGGCTGCCACACACCTGGCGCGGTCCACGGCTGCCAGCGCAGCTGGTTCATCAACGCGCCCGTCTCCGGGTTCCGCACGGTGTAGCCGGGTAGCCCGTGCGCGCCCGGCGGCAGGCCGGTGCCCACGGAGGCGAGCGAGGTCGCGGTGGTCGCGGGGTAGCCGGCGGTGATCGGGCGGCCCGTGCCGCCGCGTGACGACGACAGCAGGGAGGTCATGAACGGGGCCTCGTCCGGGTGCGCCTTCAGCTGCTCCCAGCCCAGCCCGTCGATCAGAAACACGCAGTTCCGGTCGGCGGCGGTCAGCTCCGGGATGAGAGCGGTCGTCCCGGGGACTTCCATGCCCGCCGCGAGCGTGGGCAGGAGGTCGGCCAGCGAGCCGACGCCGTATGCGGGCACGGGCGCGGAGGCGACAGTAAGCGCTTCCGGGTGCTCCCAGAGGCTGGAGGACGGGGCGGGCACGGGGTGCCCGCCGTCATGGGCGGCGGCGGGGGACGGGTGGGACATCAGCGCGTGACGTCCGCGGTCGCCTCGGAGAGCGACTGCGCGAAGGCAAGCGTCTGCCGCACGGCGTCCGGGCCGTCCCCGGCCTCGCTGACACGCAGGCTGAGGTCGTCCGCCGTCGAACTGCCCGTGTACCCGTGGTCCGCCTCACAATTGGGGTCGCCGCAGGCCGCCGGCTCCAGGTCGAGGCGGGAGACCGCGCCCCAGCCGATGGTCAGCACGAGCTCGCGGGGCAGCGTCCCCGGCACGTACTTCTCCGGGTTGGCGACGACCCGGCTGAGCACGACCGACGAGATCCGGCCAAGCTTCACGGACTCGGTGGACGTCGTCGCGTACGGCGTCGGCGAGGTGCTGTCCGCCGCCTGCTCGTCGGTGTGGCTCACGATGAAGCGGTTGGCCGTGAGGACGAGCACCGTCACGTGCCGACGGACCTCGTTGGCGTCGAACGTCGTCTCCTGGTGGACCAGATACGACCTGATGGCCTCGCCGCCGACAGCGGCCTCCACCGCCTCGGCCACGAGAGCCGGGTAGTAGCCGCTGCGCTCGATCGCCGCCCGCAGCCCCTGGGTCGTCGTACTGGTCTTGGCCATGACGCCCATCCTACGGGGGCGCACCGACTGCGAGGCACCGCTCAGTACACGGGAACGTGCGCGGGCCGAGGTCGTCGCGGGCGGGCGGGGGCGCGAGCCGCACGGAGGCCGGCTGGCGCGCCAGCAGAAGTCCCGCGTCGACCAACTCGGTGATCGTGTCCACCCGATGACCCCGGCCCGCCGCAGCAGCGCGGAGACGGTCGCGTGCGGCAGCCGTGTGGCCCGTACGGCGTGCCCCGGGGGGCGTGGCCGCTGTGCCGCGCACCCTGTACGACGACGAGCGGTTTGGCGGCGGCGGTCCGCCGCCACGAGCCGGGTGAACTTCCGCTGGTTCCCGATGGATTCGAGGTACAGGAGGGGGACATCGGCGTCGGGGTCGTCGTACGTGCGGCCTGTGGCGGGCTCAGCACCCGCTCGGGGCTCCCGTCACCTTGTGGAACGATGGTCTAGACAACTGTGAGACATTTGAAGGGCAGCATCACATGGCTGAGCGCCGCGTCAACGTCGGCTGGGCCGAGGGCCTCCACGCCCGCCCCGCCTCCCTCTTCGTCCGTGCGGCCACGGCCGCCGGCGTCCCCGTGACGATCGCCAAGACGGGCGGCAACCCGGTCAACGCCGCATCCGTGCTCGCCGTGCTGGGCCTGGGCGCCCAGGGCGGCGAGGAGATCGTCCTGGCCTCCGACGCCGAGGGCGCGGACGCCGCGCTCGACCGCCTGGCGAAGCTGGTCACCGAGGGGCTTGAGGAGCTCCCCGAGACGGTCTGAGCCAGACCTCCGAGCCGACGCCGCCCCCGCGGACGTGGTTGCGCGCCGCTGGGGTTCCTCCCTTGATGGTTGCGGCGCTTGCCGCAGCAGGGACATCGTCCGCACACACAACCAAAAGGGCTCGCCTGAAATATCAGACAGGCCCATTACAGGTCCCGATTGTGGGCAGCAAAAATATCCCCCTCGAATTACTCCCCCTTGCATACGGCTCTCGTGTTAAATCCGCAGGCCCGTCACGTTTACGGAATGTTGCGAAGTCCTCACACGCTCGCGATCACCGCGTTCGAGAAAGCGCAGCCGGTGCGCGGCCGTCGCCCGTTCGGTGTGCGACGCCGTGATCGCACGGGCCCGCTCGCTGTCGCCGCGCGCGACGGCGTCCACGATGCCGCCGTGCTCCGCCCAGGACTCGGCGGGGTGGGTCGGCGCCTCGACCGCGTACATCCAGGCGATCTTGTGCCGCAACTGGGTGAGCATCGAGGTCAGCGCGGGACTGCCGGAGGCCTGTGCGAGCGTCTCGTGGAACCAGCCACCCAGGGAGCGCAGATCCTCGCTGTGGCCCCTCCTGGCCCGCCTCTGCCCCAGCCTGACCAGACCCCGCAGCACCTTCAGGTGCGCCTCGGTGCGGCGCTGCGCGGCACGCGCGGCACCCAGCGGTTCCAGCAGCATGCGCATCTCCAGGAGGTCGGCGGCCTCCTGCTCGGTGGGTTCCGCGACGCACGCGCCCGCGTGCCGACGGGTCACGACGAAACCCTCCGCCTCCAGGGTGCGCAGCGCCTCACGCACGGGGACGCGCGAGACGCCGTAGCGACGCGCGAGCAGTTCTTCGGTGAGCCGGCCGCCGCGCTCGTGAACACCCGCGACGATGTCGTCACGGATCGCCGTGCATACCGAGTGCGCGGGAATACGCATGCCCGGACCTCCGCCTTAATCCCCGCGACACGCGGTCGATTGACGCCTTGTTCGGTGACTCTATTGCAGAAAGCCGGAGATTCCGACGGCGGACCGGAATCCAAGGATATTTTTTTAACTAAAAGACGTCTATGGAAGGCAGTCGCCCCATCGGTACCCCGTCGGCACCACGGGAAGGCCCCGGCTCGGTGAGCCGGAGCCTTCCGGTGCGATCCGGTGACTCGTCAGACGTTCACGCCGTGCGAGCGGAGGTAGGCGAGGGGGTCGATGTCCGAGCCGTACTCCGGAGACGTACGCACCTCGAAGTGAAGGTGCGCTCCCGTGACGTTTCCGGTGGCCCCGGAGAGGGCTATCTGCTGGCCCGAGGTGACGGTCTGGCCGACGGAGACGGAGATGGAGGACAAGTGGGCGTACTGGGTGTACGTGCCATCGTTCATCTTGACGACGACCTGGTTGCCGTACGCGCCTTCCCAGCCGACCTCGACGACGGTGCCGGATCCCACGGCGTGCACCACCGTGCCGCTCGCGGCGTGGAAGTCGATACCGGTGTGGCTGCCGGAGGACCAGACGGCGCCGCCGGCCTGGTAGCCGGTGGAGACGTACGAGCCGCCGATCGGCGCGGTGTAGGAATTGAGGCGCTCGCGCTCGGCCTCACGGGCCGTGCGCTCCTTGGCCTCGCGCTCCTTCCTGGCCTTCTCCTCCGCCCTGGCCTTCTTGTCGGCGGCCCGCATCTTCGCGGCCTCCTCGGCCTTCTTGAGGGCCGCGGCCTCGTCGGCGGCGTGCTGCTGGGCGGCGGCCTGGGCGTCGATCTGCTCGGCGACCGAGTCGCCGATGGTGAGGGCCCGGGTCAGCCCTGTCCGCCCGACCGAGGTATCGGCAGCGAGCGCCGGGGCGGCCAGGGTGCCGATGACACCGGTGGTGGCGAGCGACGCGACGCCCACGGTCCTCGTGGTCGTGCGCTGCACACGGCTCGGGCGACGGTGCTTCCCGGTGGCGCGGGTGAACGCCATGAAGTGGCTGGTCCTTTCCTTCCTTCTCGCCTACCGGGTTAGCTGACGGGTTCGGAGCAGGAAGGTCTCCTACGGGCCCCCTGCGGAGGGCGCCCGATTCACCCCGGGGACTGCGATGGGTCCCCGGCTCCCCTGGCTCGCGCCGTACGGGGACTCGGCGATGACTGTCCGGTGCCGCGGGTGCGGCGCACTGCCTTGCGAACAGCCGTACCGACGCTAAGCGGGCCGTCTTTCAATCCACAAACGGAACAAGGCTTTTGTAGCGTACGCCACAGGGCAGACAGGTAACCTCCCTACCAATACGGGCCAACTGCGGACCAACAGGGGCCCTGGAGACTCCTCAGTCTCCAGGGCCCCTCAGTGCCGGTCGGCTCTACTCGGCCGCGACAACGCTCACTTCACCGATTCCGAGGGCCTTGACGGGCTCCTCGATCGCCGCTGCGTCCCCCACGAGGACGGTCACCAGACGGTCCACCGGGAAGGCGCTCACGGCGGCCGCTGTGGCCTCCACGGTTCCCGTCGCGGCGAGTTGCCGGTACAGCGTCGCCTGGTAGTCGTCGGGCAGGTGCTGCTCGACCTGATCGGCGAGCGTGCCCGCGACGGCGGCCGCCGTCTCGTACTTGAGTGGCGCCACACCCACCAGGTTCTGTACGGCGACGTCGCGCTCGAGATCCGTCAGGCCCTCGCCCGCGAGGGTGCGCAGCACCTTCCAGAGGTCGTCGAGCGCCGGGCCGGTGTTCGAGGTGTCCACCGAGCCGCTGATGGCGAGCATCGCGGCACCCGTACCGTCCGGGGCGGAGCGCAGCACCTGCCCGAATGCCCGCACACCGTAGGTGTATCCCTTCTCCTCGCGCAGGACGCGGTCCAGACGCGAGGTGAGGGTGCCGCCGAGGCAGTACGTGCCGAGCACCTGGGCGGGCCAGACGCGGTCGTGCCGGTCGGCGCCTACACGGCCGATGAGCAGCTGCGTCTGCACCGCCCCCGGACGGTCGACGATGATCACGCGGCCGCTGTCGTCGGCGGTCACCGGCGGCACGGGACGCACCTCGGCCGACGAGCCGGTCCAGGCGCCCAGCGTGTCGCCGAGCAGCGCGTCGACATCGACGCCGGTGAGGTCGCCGACGACGACGGCGGTGGCCGTGGCGGGGCGTACATGCTTCTCGTAGAAGGCGCGCACGGAGGCCGAGTCGATGTGCGCGACCGTTTCCTCGGTTCCCTGGCGCGGACGCGACATGCGCGAGCTCGCCGGGAAGAGATGCTTGGAGAGCTCCTTGGCGGCGCGCCGGGCCGGGTTGGCGGTCTCGTGCGGGATCTCGTCGAGCCGGTTGCGGACGAGCCGTTCGACCTCGCTGTCCTCGAAAGCGGGTGCCCTCAGGGCGTCGGCGAGCAGGCCGAGCGCCTTCGGGAGCCTCGACACGGGGACTTCGAGGCTCAGCCGTACGCCGGGGTGATCGGCATGCGCGTCGAGCGTGGCGCCGCAGCGCTCCAGCTCGGCGGCGAACTCCTCGGCGGAGTGCTTGTCGGTGCCTTCGGAGAAGGCACGCGCCATGAGCGTGGCGACGCCGTCCAGGCCCTGCGGCTCGGCCTCCAAGGGTGCGTCCAGGAGGATCTCCACGGCGACAACCTGCTGGCCGGGGCGGTGACAGCGCAGCACCGTCAGGCCGTTGCCGAGCGAGCCGCGCTCGGGCGCCGGGAAGGCCCAGGGCCTGGCCTCGCCCGCCGGGGGCTGGGGGTGGAAGTCCATGGTCACGGTGGCTCCGGTCACTGGGCGGTCTCCTCGTCCTCGTCCTCGTCGGTGGCGATCGGCTCGTACACGAGCACCGCGCGGTTGTCGGGGCGCAGGCGGGACTTGGCGACCTCCTGGACCTCCTCGGCCGTGACGTCGAGCACGCGCTGGACGGCGGTCAGGGCGAGCTGGGGGTCACCGAACAACACCGCGTACCGGCACAGCTCGTCGGCGCGGCCCGCGACCGTACCGAGCCGGTCCAGCCACTCGCGCTCCAACTGGGCCTGGGCTCGCTCCATTTCCTCGGGCGTGGGGCCCTCCTCGGCAAACCGGGCGAGCTCCTCGTCGACGGCGGCCTCGATGACGGGGACCTCCACGTCGCCGGAGGTCTTCACGTCGAGCCAGCCCAGGGAGGGCGCTCCGGCAAGGCGCAGCAGGCCGAAACCGGCCGCGACGGCGGTACGGTCACGGCGTACGAGCCGGTTGTAGAGGCGGGACGACTCGCCGCCGCCGAGGACGGTCAGGGCCAGGTCGGCCGCGTCGCACGCGCGCGTGCCGTCCTCCGGCAGCCGGTAGGCGGCCATCAGCGCGCGCGCCGGGACCTCCTCCTCGACGACCTCGCGCAGCTGCTCGCCGATGATCTCCGGCAGGGCGCCGTCACGCGGGGCGGACTTGCCGTCGTGCCCGGGGATGGAGCCGAAGTACCTCTCGACCCAGGCGAGCGTCTGCTCCGGGTCGATGTCGCCGACGATCGACAGGACGGCGTTGTTCGGCGCGTAGTAGGTGCGGAAGAAGGCGCGCGCGTCCTCCAAAGTCGCCGCGTCCAGGTCTGCCATCGACCCGATCGGGGTGTGGTGGTAAGGGTGGCCCTCCGGGTACGCGAGGGCGGTCAGCTTCTCGAAAGCGGTGCCGTAGGGGACGTTGTCGTAGCGCTGGCGGCGCTCGTTCTTGACGACGTCCCGCTGGTTCTCCATCGACTCGTCGTCGAGGGCGGCGAGCAGCGAGCCCATGCGGTCGGCCTCCAGCCAGAGCGCGAGCTCCAGCTGGTGGGTGGGCATGGTCTCGAAGTAGTTGGTGCGCTCGAAACTGGTCGTGCCGTTGAGCGAACCGCCCGCGCCCTGCACGAGCTCGAAGTGGCCGTTGCCCTTCACCTGGGCCGAGCCCTGGAACATCAGGTGCTCGAAGAGGTGGGCAAGTCCGGTACGGCCCTTGACCTCGTGGCGGGAGCCGACGTCGTACCAGAGGCACACCGCCGCGACCGGGGTCAGGTGGTCCTCGGAAAGCACCACGCGCAGACCGTTGGCCAGGCGGTGCTCGGTCGCTGTCAGCCCGCCGGAGCCGGCCTCGATTGTGGCCGTGTGACCCATGGGCATGTACGTCCCTTCGATCGCGGAAAACTGCTGATTCCTGCTAGTCATGCCACTGTATGCAAGCGGGCCGACAGCTGGCGAAGTTCCCGGATCCGATACGCCGAGAGCGAGCGGCCCCATGCCCTCCGGGCCCCTACGGACGGGCCGTGGTCCGCGTTGTCGGTGGGGCGGTCCACAATGGAGCGCGTCAGATCCCGTTCATGCCCCGGCAGACACCGTGAAGGAGTCGCAGCAGCGATGGCCCGCCGCAGCACGAAGACCCCGCCGCCCGACGACTTCGAGGAGCGGATCCTCGACATCGACGTCGTCGACGAGATGCAGGGCTCCTTCCTCGAGTACGCGTACTCGGTGATCTACTCAAGGGCCCTGCCGGACGCCCGCGACGGCCTCAAGCCCGTGCACCGCCGCATCGTGTACCAGATGAACGAGATGGGGCTGCGCCCCGACCGCGGCTATGTGAAGTGCGCCCGCGTCGTCGGCGAGGTCATGGGCAAGCTCCACCCGCACGGTGACGCGTCGATCTACGACGCCCTGGTGCGTCTGGCCCAGCCGTTCTCCATGCGCCTGCCCCTCGTGGACGGCCACGGCAACTTCGGCTCGCTGGGCAACGACGACCCACCTGCCGCCATGCGGTACACCGAGTGCCGGATGGCCGACGCGACGTCCCTGATGACGGAGTCGATCGACGAGAACACGGTCGACTTCGCGCCGAACTACGACGGGCAGGAGCAGGAGCCGGGGGTCCTCCCGGCCGCGTATCCGAACCTGCTGGTGAACGGCGCGTCGGGCATCGCCGTCGGTATGGCCACGAACATGCCGCCGCACAACCTCGGGGAAGTCGTCGCGGCCGCCCGCCACCTGATCCGCCACCCGAGCGCCGATCTCGAGACGCTCATGAAGCATGTTCCGGGACCCGACCTGCCCACCGGCGGCCGCGTCGTCGGCCTCTCCGGGATCAGGGACGCGTACGAGTCGGGTCGCGGCAGCTTCAAGATCCGCGCCACGGTCTCGGTGGAGAACGTGACTGTGCGCCGCAAGGGCATCGTCGTCACCGAGCTGCCCTTCACCGTGGGCCCGGAGAAGGTGATCGCCAAGATCAAGGACCTGGTCGGCGCCAAGAAGCTGCAGGGCATCGCCGACGTCAAGGACCTCACCGACCGCGCGCACGGCCTGCGCCTGGTCATCGAGATCAAGAATGGTTTCGTACCAGAGGCCGTCCTGGAGCAGCTCTACAAGCTGACGCCGATGGAGGAGTCCTTCGGCATCAACAACGTCGCGCTGGTGGACGGCCAGCCGCTCACGCTTGGCCTCAAGGAGCTCCTGGAGGTCTACCTCGACCACCGCTTCGAGGTAGTGAGGCGGAGGTCCGAGTTCCGCCGTGGCAAGAAGCGCGACCGGCTGCACCTGGTCGAGGGTCTGCTGGTCGCCCTCCTGGACATCGACGAGGTCATCCGCCTCATCCGCTCCAGCGAGAACTCCGCGCAGGCAAAGGAGCGCCTGATGGAGCAATTCTCGCTGAGCGAGGTCCAGACGCAGTACATCCTGGACACTCCGCTGCGCCGGCTCACCAAGTTCGACCGCATCGAGCTGGAGTCGGAGCGTGACCGGCTCCATCGCGAGATCGACGAGCTGACCGCCATCCTGGAGTCGGACGCCGAGCTGCGCAAGCTGGTGTCGGGCGAACTGGCCGTGGTGGCCAAGAAGTTCGGCACCCCGCGCCGTACCGTGCTGCTGCAGTCCTCCGGAGCCCCCGCCGCGACCGTGCCGCTACAGGTGGCCGACGACCCCTGCCGGGTGCTTCTGTCCTCGACAGGACTTCTCGCGCGTACAGCGAGCGGTGACGCCTCCGGGGAAAGCGACGGCAAGCGGGTCAAGCACGATCTGATCGTCTCCGCCGTCCCGGCGACGGCCCAGGGCGAGGTGGGCGCGGTCACGTCGGCCGGACGGCTGTTGCGGATCAACGTCATCGACCTTCCGCAGCTGCCCGAGACGGCCAAGGCGCCCAACCTCTCCGGGGGCGCGCCGATCTCGGAGTTCCTCACCCTGGACGGCGACGAGCAAGTGATCTGTCTGACGACCCTCGACGAGTCGTCTCCGGGTCTGGCACTCGGCACGCAGCAGGGCGTCGTCAAGCGTGTGGTGCCCGACTACCCCTCCAACAGGGAGGAGCTCGAGGTCATCACGCTCAAGGGCGGCGACCGGATCGTCGGCGCGGCCGAGCTGCGCACGGGCGAGGAGGACCTCGTCTTCATCACTGACGACGCGCAACTGCTGCGCTACCAGGCTTCCCAGGTCCGCCCGCAGGGCCGACCCGCGGGCGGCATGGCGGGCATCAAGCTGACCGAAGGAGCCAAAGTGATCTCCTTCACCGTCGTCGACCCGGCTGTGGACGCCGTCGTCTTCACAGTGGCGGGCTCGCGCGGCACGCTCGACGACTCGGTGCAGACGACCGCCAAACTGACGCCCTTCGACCAGTACCCGCGCAAAGGCCGCGCCACGGGCGGCGTGCGCTGCCAGCGGTTCCTGAAGGGCGAGGACTGCCTGAGCGTGGCCTGGGCCGGACCGGCTCCGGCGCGGGCCGCGCAGAAGAACGGCACGCCGGCCGAGCTGCCGGAGATCGACCCGCGCCGCGACGGCTCGGGCGTCTCGCTGCCGAAGACGGTGTCGGTGGTGGCGGGGCCGGTGTAGTCAGGCCGCAGGGCCGGTGTGATCAGGCGTCCAAACTCTCGTCCATGGCCTGCGGGCGCTGGTCCCGTACGTAGCGGAGGACGCCCCACATGCTGTGCTCGTCGGCGTGTGGGGCGTCCTCTTTGCACGCCTCCAGTTCCTTGCCGAGGGCGGCGGCGTCGATGCCGGAGCCGATGAGGACGAGCTGCGTGACGCGCTCGCCCGGGGGCCACGGTTCCGGATTGAAGCGCAGGAACCGCCCCACGGCGTGCACGGCGTACCGGTTACGGGTGTCGGGCGCGCCGAAATCGACGTACCCCTTGATGCGGTAGAGGCCTTCGGGCCTGCTGTCGAGAAAGGCCATCAACCGACGGGGGCTGAGGGGCACTTCGGAGGTGAAGTCGAGGGACTCGTAGGCGGAGTGCAGGTGTCCGGCATGACGGTCGCCGTACTCATGGCCGTGCTCGTCACCGTCCTCATGGAGGTCGTCGAAGGACAGCTGCCCGATCCGCTCCCCGGACGGTTTGCAGTCGAAGAGCAATTGGGGGTCGATCCGCCCGTACGAGGCGGGGACGACGGCTGCGCGCTCGGTGAGTGTCCGGACGAGCCGGAGCACACGCCCGGGGTCCTCGGCCCGGTCCGCCTTGTTGACGACGACGGCATCGGCAAGCGCGAGGTGCCGGTCGATCTCGGGATGCTTCTGCCTCGTGCCGTCGAACTCGGCGGCGTCGACGACCTCCACAAGCCCGCCGTAAACGACGCGCGGGTTCTCGCTGGCGAGGAGCATGCGTACGAGCTCCTGCGGCTCGGCGAGTCCGCTCGCCTCGATGACGATGACGTCGATACCGGCGGAGGGACGGGCGAGCCGATCCAGATAGACATCCAGCTCACTGGCGTCGATGGCACAGCACAGGCAACCGTTCCCGAGGGAGACGGTGGAGTCGCCCAGCGCGCCGGCAACGGCCATCGCGTCGATCTCGATCGCCCCGAAGTCATTGACGACGGCCCCGATTCGGCTGCCTCCGCTGCTGTGCAGGAGGTGGTTCAGCAGAGTGGTCTTGCCGGATCCCAGGAAGCCGGCCAGGACGACGACCGGGATCTGCTGGGGGCTCACAGGACTCAACGCGCGACCTCTCTCACACCGATGCGTGCACCGGCTCGTGGACCGGTTCTCGTGACGGGGAATGAATGCCGACTCAGGATACGAGCCGGCAAAATTCCCGCGAAGTGAACGTGAGGAGTCCCCGATGCGCATGCGCCCGTCGGGTCCGGTGCATGGGGTCATGGCCACCTCAGCCACCCCATTGCCGCTGATCGGCCACTGCAGTACCACTGATCGCAGCAGCGCCGAAGCCACCTCTGGCAACTCAGGTTAGGCTCACCTTTGTGAGTACGTGTACGAAGGTCTCCTGGGATCTGGCCGAACCCCTCGCGGGGACCGCCACCCACGCGAGGACGTGGCTGCTGCTGGAGCAGCCCGGCCCCTGGGGTGCCAAAGCGCTGACCTCGAGTCACCTGGACCCCGCGCTCGGCCGCGCCCTCGAAGAGGCCGTGGAGGGCACCGGCGTTCGCATCGCACTGATCCGTCGGCCGGGACGGCACGCCGACTGCCACACGCTTGGCGAGCGCCACGTGTACGCGGCCCACACCGCTCCAGGGAACGCGTGGCTGCGCAGCGCCACGACATCAGACCCCGGGCAACTGCTCAATCTTGACTTCGCCGCGCTCGGCGGAGGTACGCCGCGCACCTTCGACGAGGTTCTCGACGGTCGCCCACACACCGGCGGCCCTCTCGCCCTCGTCTGTACCAACGGCAAACGTGACCGGTGCTGTGCCCTTCTCGGCCGGCCGCTCGCGGCCGAACTCGCCGCCTCCGGAGTGGACGGCGCGTGGGAAGTCACCCACCTCGGGGGGCATCGGTTTTCACCCACCCTGCTCGTACTGCCGTTCGGCTACGCGTACGGGCGAGCCGAGGCCCACGCCGTCAAGGAGGTCCTGCAAGGCGTGCGGGAAGGGCGTGTAGTCACCGAAGGGTGCCGCGGGAGCTCTGCCTGGGAGCGCCCCGGGCAGGCCGCCGAGCTGGCGGTGCGCACGGCGACGGGTGAGGACGCGGCGGACGCGCTGCGCGTCGTCCGCATGGATGGTGAGGCACCGCGATGGGAGGTGACCGTCTCCCACACCGACGGCCGCGTCTGGCGCGTCACGGTCGCCCAGGGCGCTTCCCTGCCGCCCCGCCCGGAAGGCTGCGGCTCACCCCTCGGCTCCCCGGACCGGATGGACGTGCCAGCGGTGCGCGAGATCCTCCGTACGGCCGTGACGAGCCCTGCGCCCCGCTGATCACTCCTCCACAAGAGATCCACGCCACACTCCCCGCGGCACGGCGCGCCCGCCCCCGTACCGTCACAGGCATGGGTCCTACTCCCCCTGCACGACGAATCCGCTTCGGCATGCCGAAGCGGATGTTCTCGCAGGTGCTGCTGACGCAGGTGGAGCCCCGCCGGAAACGCTACGCGTCGATGCGCGAGCGGTCCAACGTCGCCGCCGAACTGGAGATGAACTCCTTGCGCGGAGCCACCTCGTTCCCCATCAACAGGTCGAACACTTGTTCAGAGGCCTCCAAGTCGGAGATGTTGATGCGGCGCAGGGTGCGGTGGCGCGGGTCCATCGTGGTCTCGGCCAACTGATCGGCGTCCATCTCGCCGAGGCCCTTGTAACGCTGGATGGAGTCCTTGTACCGGACGCCCTTGCTCTGGAGCGCCAGCAGCTTGTCGCGCAGCTCCCGGTCCGAGTACGTGTAGATGTACTTGTCCTGCCCCTTCTTGGGCTGGCTGAGCTCGATCCGGTGCAGCGGCGGCACCGCTGCGAAGACCCGGCCCGCCTCGACCATGGGCCGCATGTAGCGCTGGAACAACGTGAGCAGCAGAATGCGGATGTGCGCGCCGTCGACGTCAGCGTCGACGAGAAGGATGATCTTTCCGTAGCGGGCCGCGTCGATGTCGAAGGTCCGACCGGACCCCGCTCCTATGACCTGGATGATCGCTCCGCACTCGGCGTTCTTGAGCATGTCCGTCACGGAGGCCTTCTGAACGTTGAGGATCTTGCCGCGGATCGGCAGCAGCGCTTGGAACTCGGAGTTCCGGGCGAGCTTGGCGGTGCCGAGCGCGGAGTCTCCCTCGACGATGAACAGCTCGCTGCGCTCCACGTCGTCGCTGCGGCAGTCGGCGAGCTTGGCGGGCAGCGAGGAGGACTCCAGTGCCGTCTTCCGGCGCTGCGCGTCCTTGTGCTGGCGGGCCGCGATGCGCGTACGGGCGGCGGCGACGGCCTTCTCCAGGACGACGCGGGCCTGCGCGGCCGCGTCCCGCTTCGTGGAGGTCAGGAATGCCTTGAGCTCCTTGGAAACCACGTTCGTCACGATGCGACGGGCCGCCGAGGTGCCGAGCACCTCCTTGGTCTGGCCCTCGAACTGCGGCTCGGCAAGACGCACCGTCACCACCGCGGTGAGGCCTTCGAGGGCGTCGTCCTTGACGATGTCGTCCTCGGCAACGCGCAGCAGCTTCTTGGTACGCAGCACTTCGTTGACCGTCTTCGTGACGGCCTGCTCGAAGCCCGCGACGTGGGTGCCGCCCTTGGGTGTGGCAATGATGTTCACGAACGACTTGAGGGTCGTGTCGTAGCCGGTTCCCCAGCGCAGCGCGACATCGACGCCGAGCTCACGGGTTACCTCGGTGGGCGTCATCTGGCCGTGGTCGTCCAGGACCGGAACCGTCTCCTTGAACATGCCCTGGCCGGAGAAGCGGAGCACATCACAGACCGGCTTGTCGGTGGCCAGGTACTCGCAGAACTCGCTGATGCCGCCGTCGAAGCGGAACGACTCCTCGCCCTTGCTGCCGTCCTCGCCGAGCCCGTACTCGTCGCGGACCACGATGGTCAGGCCAGGCACCAGAAAGGCTGTCTGGCGGGCTCGCTGGTGCAGATTCTCCAGGGAGAGCTTGGCGTCTTTGAGGAAGATCTGGCGGTCGGCCCAGTAGCGCACGCGCGTGCCGCTGCGGGTCTTGGGGATTTTCTTGAGCTTGCGCAGGCCGACCGACCTGTCGAAAGCCGCCCCCGGACCGGCCGCGTTGAACGCCCCCGGGGTACCGCGCCGGAAGCTGATGGAGTGCGTCTGGCCACCGCGGTCCACCTCGACGTCCAGTCGGGCGGACAGGGCGTTCACCACGGAGGCACCCACACCGTGCAGGCCACCGGAGGCCGCGTACGAGCCGCCGCCGAACTTGCCTCCGGCGTGCAGCTTGGTCATCACGACCTCGACACCGGAGAGGCCGGTCTTGGGCTCCACGTCTACCGGAATGCCTCGGCCGTTGTCCCGCACCTCCACCGAGGCGTCGTCATGCAGGATCACCTCGATGTGGTCGCAGTACCCCCCCAGGGCCTCGTCCACGGAGTTGTCGATGATCTCCCAGAGGCAGTGCATCAGACCGCGGCTGTCGGTCGATCCGATGTACATGCCTGGGCGCTTCCGCACGGCCTCGAGCCCCTCGAGGACGAGCAGGTGCCGCGCGGTGTAGTTGGAACCGTCCCGGTCTGCTCCGGTCAGCAGCGCTGTGGACGGCACGGACGTCTCGGCGGTCACGCGGTTCGCTCCTCGCTGAATCTTCAGATGGGCCCTTTTGGGCAAGGGCCGGCTTCGGTCGCCGGTCCGAGGGTACCGAGGCCTGGTAGAGCCGTTGTAACGCCACCCTCGTGCGGAACACAGACTAGTCCAGAGTCGCATGCATGTTCGATCCCTCGATGGGGTGAAGTACATATCACGTTCCCTTCCAGGCATGAACCATTTAGGCTCCGGGCACGTCCTCATGAACAAACCGGCAAGCCAGCCGGGAGGACCGACCTTGACCAACAGCGCGAAACCGTAAGCAAGACACCGACGCAATACGGCACATTCGCCGCCAAACCGGCAGCAGACGGCCACCTCGGAAAG
>CBFGQM010000094.1:0-15398 GCA_965650905.1 uncultured Streptomyces sp.
CGCCGCCGCGGGCGGCGCGCCCCGCCCGATCCCCCCGGGCGGGGCCAACGGCGCGCCCGGGGAGGCGCGCGGACCGGAAGGCCGGGGCCGGCCGGATCCTCTGGCGCGGCGGCCGGAGCCGGTGGCCCCCGGCGACAGCGCGCATCCGATACGTCGTACGGCGGGTGGATGCGGGCCCGCGCAGGGGCGCGTCGCCGATGGAATGCTTCGGCCGGCAGCCGCGCCGGACCAGGCGGCGGCGGATCGCCGGGGCGGCCTCGCGCACTCGGAGGACCCGGACGGTCCCGAGTACGGCGCCGGATGCGTCGTTCCCGTGGTGGGGGAGGCGTGATGGCCGGCTCCCGAACTCTTCCCCGCACGCTGGTCGTGCGTCTGGACAGTGCCGGTGACATGCTGCTGGCCGGTCCCGCCGTGCGTGCCGTGGCGGCCGGTTCCTCGTACACCGCGCTGTTGGGCGGGCCGCAGGGGGTACGGGCGGGGCGGCTGCTGCCGGGGGTGGACGAGGTGTTGGTGTATGACGCGCCCTGGGTCGGGCCGGCGCCGGCGCCGGTGTCGCGGGAGGCGACGAGGCAGGTGCTGGAGGCCGTGTCGGCCCGCCGCTTCGACCGGGCCCTGGTGCTCGTCTCGTACCACCAGAGTCCGCTGCCGGTCGCGCTGCTGCTGAAACTGGCCGGCGTCGGCTGGACGGCGGCCGACAGTGAGGACTACCCGGGCGCTCTGCTCGATCTGCGGCACCACCGGCTGCCCCACCGCCATGAAGCCCTGGCAGCGCTGGACCTGGCCCGGGACGCCGGCTTCCCTCTGCCGCCCGGCGACGACGGTGCCCTGCGCGTCGAGACTCCGCCCGACACCACGCACCTCACCGGTCCGGGGCCCTACATGGTGCTCCACCCCGGCGCCGCGGTACCGGCACGTGCCTGGAGCGCCGAACGGGCGGCGCGTGCGGTGGCCGCCCTGTCCGCCGAGGGGTACCGGGTCGTCGTCACCGGAGGCCCCGCGGAGCGGGACCTGACCGCGAAGGTCGCCGGACAGGACGCGCTGGACCTCGGCGGGGCCACTGACCTGCCGCACTTGGCAGGGGTACTGGCCAGGGCGAGGGTGGCGGTGGTCGGCAATACCGGGCCGGCGCATCTCGCCGCCGCCGTGGGGACCCCGGTCGCCTGTCTGTTCGCCCCGGTGGTGCCGGCCGAGCGCTGGGGCCCGTACGGCGTCCCGCACGTCCTGCTCGGGGATCAGGGCGCACCGTGCGCGGGCAGCCGTGCACGCCACTGCCCGGTGGCGGGGCACCCCTGCCTCGACGGGGTGGGCGACGCCGAGGTGCTGGCCGCGGTGGCCGCGCTCGGTGACGACCGGACGGATCCCGGGCCGGACCCGCCGCCGGCAGCGGGCGGCGGGCCCGAAACGGAACGAGGAGCGACCGTATGAACATTCTGTTGTGGCATGTGCACGGCTCCTGGACGACGGCATTCGTCCAGGGTCCCCACAGCTACCTCGTTCCGGTGACACCGGGCCGCGACCCGGACGGGCTCGGGCGGGCCCGTACGTTCTCCTGGCCCGCCCCGGTGCGTGAGACAACCCCCGACGAACTGCGCGACACGCCGGTGGACCTGGTGATTCTCCAGCGGCCGCACGAACTGGAGCTGGCCGAACACTGGCTGGGCGGACGCCGTCCCGGCCGTGATGTGCCCGCCATCTACCTGGAGCACAACGCGCCGGACGGCAACGTCCCCGACACATGCCATCCGTTCGCCGACCGGGACGATCTGACGCTGGTTCATGTGACCCACTTCAACCGGCTGTTCTGGGACTGCGGCTCCACCCGCACCGAGGTGATCGAGCACGGCGTCGTGGACCCCGGGCACCAGTACACCGGCCGGCTCGCCCGCGCGGCCGTAGTCGTCAACGAACCGGTGCGGCGCCGCCGTTACACCGGTACCGACCTGTTGCCCGCCCTGTCAGAGGCGGCGCCGCTGGACGTCTTCGGCATGCGCACCGAAGGCCTCGCCGCGCACCTGGGCATACCCGAGGACCGGTGCCGCAGCGCCGATCTGCCTCAGCGTGAGCTGCACACGGCACTGGCGGAGCGCCGCTGCTATCTGCACCCGGTGCGCTGGACGTCCCTCGGCCTGTCGCTGCTGGAGGCCATGCACCTGGGCATGCCGGTCGTGGCGCTCGCCACCACGGAGACGGTCGAGGCGGTCCCGCCCGGCGCGGGCACCCTGTCCACCCGGCCCGATGTCCTGGCGCGGGCCGCCCGGCGATACCTGGAGGAACCGGAAGCCGCTGCCGAGGACGGCGCCCGCGCACGCCACGCGGCCCTCGGGCGGTACGGACTCAAGCGCTTCCTGGGCGACTGGGAGCGTGTGATGACGGAGGCGCGCTCATGACCTCATCCCTCGGCCCCGTGGACCCCGGCGACGGGACTTTCGACGCCGACCCCGTCGGCCCCGGCGTTCTGTCGATCGCGCTCGTCTCTGAGCACGCGAGTCCCCTCGCCGCGCTGGGCGGGGTGGACGCCGGCGGCCAGAACGTGCACGTAGCGTGTCTCGCGGGCGCGCTCGCCGACCGGGGCCACCGCGTGACCGTCTACACCCGCCGTGACGCGCGTGACCTGCCCGACCGGGTGGCCCTGCGCGACGGGGTCGAGGTGCACCATGTGCCCGCCGGCCCGCCCGAGCACATTCCCAAGGACGAACTCCTTCCCTACATGGGGGACTTCGGCCGCCACCTGGCGAGGATCTGGCGGACCCGGCCGCCCGACCTGGCGCACTCGCACTTCTGGATGTCGGGACTCGCCGCACTGCGGGCGGTGGGGGAGCTGGGCCTGCCGCTGCTGCACACGTACCACGCGCTCGGCACGGTGAAGCGACGGCACCAGCGGCTGGCCGACACCAGCCCACCGAAGCGGATCGCCCACGAGACGGAGGTGGGCCTGGGCTGCGACCGGGTCATCGCCACCTGCCGCGACGAGGTCGTCGAACTGGGCAGGATGGGCATTCCCGCCGGCAAGGTCAGCATCGTGCCGTGCGGAGTCGACACCGACCTGTTCACCCCACGAGGAGCGGTCGCGGAACGGGGCTCCCACCCGCACCGACTGCTTCAACTGGGCCGCCTGGTCCCGCGCAAGGGCACGGAGATCTCCGTCAACGCCCTGGTCCTGCTGCCCGAGACGGAACTCGTCGTGGTCGGCGGGCCCCCGGCGGACCGGCTCGACGACGACCCGGAAGTGCGGCGGCTGCGCGGCATCGCCCGCAAGGCGGGCGTCGCCGACAGGGTCCGCTTCACAGGCGGCGTGCCCAGCCGGCACGTGCCGCCGTTGCTCCGTGCAGCAGACGTGGTGGTGTGCCCCGCCGACTACGAACCGTTCGGCATCGTCCCACTGGAGGCGATGGCCTGTGGCAGACCCGTCGTCGCCAGCGCGGTGGGCGGGCAGCTCGACACCGTCGCGGATCCGAGCACCGGGCGGCTGGTGGCGCCCCGGGATCCCGAGGCACTCGCGCACGCCGTAGGAGAACTCCTCGCCGACCCGGCGGCGCGGAAGGCGTGCGGGGAAGCCGGACGCCGCCGGGTCCTGTGCCGGTACGGCTGGGGGCGGGTCGCGGTAGCCACCGAGCTCGCTTACTGCGAGGTCCTTGACGCACAGACCGCCGTGACGGGGGTGGTCTGAGGCACCGATCCCTCCACAGGGCCCCCGGCCCGCGACAGCGCCCGACCGACATCGACAGTGTTCCGGCCATCGACAGCGTTCCCGACCGACAGCGGAGTAGCTACGTCCGAAGGAGGTGCGGGTCCGGCCGCCGTCCTCAGCGACGCGGTACGCCCGATCAACATGACCGAATCCACTGCACTCGATGCCGCACACCTGCACTGCCGGTCACTGGAACAGGCGCTCGGCCGCTTCCGCCGGGACGGACTGGGCCGGACAGCGGACTGGGGCGGCCGGCTCGCCGCCGTTCTTCCCGCCGGCGGGAGGCTGCTGGCCGCCGGTAACGGCGGCAGCGCGGCCCAGGCCCAGCACCTGACCGCGGAGCTGGTGGGACGGTACCGGAACGAGCGGCCCGCCTATTCGGCCATCGCCCTGCACGCCGAGACCTCCAGCGTGACCGCCATCGGCAACGACTACGGCTTCGAGCACGTGTACGCCCGGCAGGTTTCCGCGCACGGCCGTCCCGGAGACGTCCTCCTGCTGCTGTCCACCTCCGGCCGCAGCGCCAACCTGATCACGGCGGCCGTGACGGGCCGGGCCGCGGGGCTGCGCGTATGGGCGATGACCGGGCCGGCACCGAACCCGCTCGGGGAGGCCGCCGACGAAACGCTGTGCATCGACGCCGACAGCACGGCAGCCGTGCAGGAGACCCACCTCGTCGCCGTACATCTGCTCTGCGAGTGCTTCGACGCGGCGCTCGCGAACCCCGGCGTGAACTGCGGTACTGCACCCGCGCGCGCGGTCGCGCCCCGGGCGGTCTCGGCCCACCGGAGGGCATCGTGAACGGGCCGAAGCCGCTCGTGGTCGTCGGAGACGTCCTGCTCGACGAGGACATCGAAGGGGTCGCCACCCGGCTGTCACCGGACGCTTCCGCTCCCGTCGTCGACGTCACCGGCGGACGGCGTCACCCCGGCGGGGCGGGGCTGGCCGCCGTACTGGCGGCCCGGGGCGGACGCGAAGTGGTCCTGGTGACGGCTCTCGGCGACGACGCCGCAAGCGATGCCGTACGCCGTGACCTGTGCGGCCGGGTCCGCCTGGTGGAGATACCGCTGAACGGCACCCTGCCGGTGAAGACACGCGTGCTGGCGGGCGGCCGCCCCGTGGTGCGGATCGACCGGGGCGGCGGCACACCCGGCGAACCGGCTGACGGCGCGGTGCGGGACGCGCTGGCGCAGGCCCACGCCGTTCTCGTCTCCGACTACGGCCGGCACACCGCGAGCGCCGCCCGGGCACAGTTGGCCACCGTCGCCCCCCATACGCCGCTGGTGTGGGACCCCCACCCCAAGGGCGACGCGCCCCTGCCCGGAGCAAGGCTCGTCACTCCGAACGCGGCGGAGGCGTGCGCCCTGTGCGACGGCGACGGTGAATCACTGCGCGCGTACGCCCGGCGAGGCACGGAACTTGCGGACCGCTGGCGAGCGGCGGGCGTCGCCGTGACGCTCGGAGCCCGTGGTGTGCTGCTGACCAGGCCCGGCACCGGTACGCCGATGCTGGTGCCGGTGCCGTACCGGGCCACCGGTGATCCTTGCGGCGCGGGCGACTGCTTCGCCGCCACGACAGCCGCGGCTCTGGCGGACGGCGCGCTCCCGGAGGAGGCCGTGCAGCGTGCCGTCGCCGAAGCCGCCGCGTTCGTGTCGGCGGGCGGTGCCGGAAACCCGGGGCTGTGGCGGACGGTGTCTGTGTCCGGTACCGAGGAGACGTCCGGGACCGACGCGTTGGCCCTCGCGGAGTGCGTCCGGGCACGCGGCGGCACGGTGGTGGCCACAGGCGGCTGCTTCGACTTGCTGCACGCCGGTCACGTCGGCCTGCTGGAGAGCGCCCGGCGTATCGGCGACTGCCTCATCGTGTGCCTCAACTCCGACGCGTCGCTCGCCCGCCGCAAGGGCCCGGGGCGCCCGCTGAACCCGGTGGCGGACCGCGTCCGCGTCCTCGAGGCCTTCGGCAGCGTCGACGCCGTCGCGGTGTTCGAGGAGGACACACCGGAAGCACTGCTGAGCCGGCTGAGGCCCGATGTGTGGGTGAAGGGCGGCGACTACTCCGTCCAGGACCTTCCCGAGGCGGAGGTGTTGCGCGCATGGGGCGGGCAGGCGGTCGTACTCCCCTACCTCGACGGCCGCTCCACCACATTGCTGGCCCGCCGGGCAGCACAGGCGGCCGTACCGCCGCGCTTGCCTCGGTCGTGAGGCAGCCGCCGTACTCCGACCGCATCGGGCAGACCGGAGAGGTGTCCGTGAACGTACGCGCCGAAAACGCAGGAAGTACAGGAAGTGCAGGAGGTACAGGAAGCGCAGGAAGTGCTGAAAGCGTCGAAGGTGCCGAGGAGGAGAAACCGGCGCGGCCCGGCGCGTCCCGCGGCAGTGACCGGGAGGCGGCCCGACCCCGGGTGCTGGTGCTACGGGCGCTCGGGCTCGGCGATCTGCTGACCGTGGTCCCTGCGCTACGGGCGCTGCGACGGCATCTGCCCCGGCATGAGCTGGTGCTGGCGGCGCCCGAGCGGTTGTCCGCCGCCGCGGTGGCGACTGGCCTCGTGGACCGGCTGCTGCCCGCTGTCGCCCCCGGACGGGCGGTGCCCGCCGTGCTGCCCTGGGAGGGGCCGGAACCGGACCTCGCCGTGGACCTGCACGGCAACGGCCCGCCGAGCCATCTCCTGCTCCAACGACTGAGTCCCCGACGGCTCTTCGCATACGCGCACCCGCGGACGCCCGACATCTCCGGCCCCGTATGGCGGGACGACGAACACGAACGGGAACGGTGGTGCCGGCTGCTCGGCTGGTACGGCATCGAAGCTGACGCGGCGGACCTGTGGATCCCCCCGCCCGCGACGCCCAGCCCGGCGCCCGGGGCGGTCGTGGTCCATCCGGGCGCCGACGCCGCCGCTCGCCGCTGGCCCAAGGAGCGGTTCGCGGCGGCGGCGCGGGAACTGCACCGCCGCGGTCAGAGCATCGTCGTGACCGCGGGCGCGGGAGAGGAGCACCTGGCGCGTTGTGTGGCCTCGGAGGCGGGGCTGCCGTCGGCCGCCGTGCCGGGCGGCGCCGGTGACCTGCCCTTCGACCAACTGGCCGCACTCGTCGCGTGGGCCCGCTGCGTGGTGGTGGGGGACACCGGTCTCGCCCATCTGGCGACGGCGCTCGGCACGCCCTCCGTCGTCCTGTTCGGCCCGGTCGCCCCCCGGCTGTGGGGGCCGCCGTCCGACGCACGGCACCGGGTGCTCTGGCATCCGGACGACGACGACTCGGTCCGCCCCGGCGACGCCCATGGCCGGCTGCCGGACGAGAGGCTGCTGCGGATCACGGTCGACGAGGTCGTCGAGGCGGTACGCGGATTGCCGGAGCCAAAGCCGGAGCCGGAGCCGGGGTCGGGGCCCGGACCGGTACGAGGGGGAGGACGAGGGCTGCGAGCGGCGAGTGCGAGCGGCGCGTGCGAGCGGCGAAGGTGAGTCCCGCGCCCGCGCCGGTCCAGCGGGACTGACGGTTAGCGGTCAGCAGTCAGCGCCGACGGCCACAGGCCTCGGGCCGTCCGGAGGCGTCCTGACCCGACGTGCCGGACCTTCCCACCGGCATCACAGTGGGATGCGGAGCGGTTGCGGAGCGCACACCGCCTGATCCGGCACGAGGGAAGGCAGAGGCATGGGCGGCGGAGCGCAGGTAGACCTCTACGGAAAGCAGGCACTGGTGACCGGCGGGGCACGGGGCCTGGGCGCCTCGATCACACGGAAGCTGGCGAGGGCCGGGGCGACCGTACTGGTCGCCGACGTGCGCAAGGAGCTGGCACGGAAGCTCTGCGACGAGTTGGGCGGCGCGGGCCACGACGCGCGTTTCGTGGAGCTCGATGTGCGGGACGCCGCCGCGGTGGCGGCGGTCTTCCGCGGCCTGGAGGAGGCTGGGGAGTGGGTGGACGTCCTGGTCAACAACGCCGCGGTGGATGTCTCCAAGCCGGTCGAGCATCTGACGGCCGACGAGGTGACGCGGGTCATCACCACCAATCTGCTCGGACCGATGTATCTGTGCCTGGAGAGCTACCGGCGCATGGTCGCCCGCGGCGGCGGCCACATCGTCAACGTCCTGTCCACGGCCGCGAACCGCACCTGGACCGAGGCCGGACCGTACTCGGCGGGCAAGTCGGGTCTGCGCGCGTTCACCCACACCCTGTTCAAGGAGGCACAACGGGACTGCCTGGGGATCGGCGTCACCGGGATCATCGCGGGCGGCATGGAGACGCCGTTTATCCTCGAACGATTTCCCGACGCCGACGTCTCGATGTTGCAGAGCCCGGACATCGTGGCCGACACGGTGCTGTACGCCTTGTCGGTCCCACCCGGCAGCGCGGTCCCCGAGCTGGTCGTCGTACCGCGCAGCGAGCCGTCCTGGCCCTGACGCGTCCGGCACATGTGCCGCTCAGCCGGACAACACCTGGGGACTCGCCTCTTTGATCTTGGCGTTGGCCCAACGGATCCGGCCCAGCGTGTCCGGATGGCATTCCTGGGACAGCCGGAGGAGCTCGGCGTTCTGGAGGGCCTGCGCGGCCTGGGCGAGCATCTCCCAGTTGACCGACGCTCCCTGACACCTCCGTACAGATCTTCCGCACAGGAGCCGGCCCGCGATCCGGAGCGGGACCGGTACGCCCAGATGGTCCGGGACACCGTGGAGCCGCCCGCCGTGGCCGAGGCCATGGTGACCGCGCCGCAGGGCCCCAGGTCGTGGACGAACCTTGGGCGGCTGGAGAACGCCGGGGTGGACATGGGCCAGTTCCTTGCCGACGCCACGCCCGTGACCGCACGCATTGATGCCGATTGCTCATCGTCCTCGACGCCGACGCGTAACGCTGTCCTGCATGCCGTTGCCCCGTCCGCAACTCGCGGGCGGGGAAACGGCGTTCAGCGACGGCCCACGCGGGTGGGGAGCGGGCCGCCGCGGTCCTGCCAGTCAGCGCAGGTAGCGGAGCATCACCGCGAAATCGGGGCTGTCGGGGAAGGGTTGGCGGTTGCCGATCTTCCGGTATCGCCACGTCTCGTAGAGAGCCTGCACCTTGGGATGGTCGGGGTCGACCAGGAGCACGGCCAGAGCCTCCGGCCTGTTCTCCAGCAATGCCGCGTGTAGGCGCTCGGCGGTGCCGGTCTTGCGCCATTTCGGCCGCACCATCAGTTCAGACACGCTGAACGTGGAGTCGTCCGCCGGCGGTTCGGGCAGGTGCTCGCGCCACCATTCGCGGCCCGGGGTGGCCGGGGCGCCGTACGCGAACCCCACGGGTTCACCGTCGTCGTATCCGATGACACACGCGAAACCCGGATTGCCTCCCCAGTGGTCCACGAACCACGGGAACCGCTCGTCAAAGTCGGTCATGTCGTCGGCGTAGGCGTCGGCGTGGACGTCAAGGAGGGTTTGCCGGATCTCGGATAGGTCGTCGTGGCCGTAGTGACGGAGTTCGACGGTCGCCGTGGTCATGCGGGGGTGCTCCATTCGGTCCGGTAGCGGTCGGTCCACTCGTGCGCAACGCTTCGAGGCGCGAGGGTGATCAGGTCGCGGTGGAAGTCGCCCAGGAGTTGGCGCATGCGGCCGGGGAGCGGGTCACTGGCCATGATCTCGAACACGTCCGCGCTGGTGGCGCATGCCTGCTCGACGTCGCCTTGGTGGAGCTGGGCAAGGGAGAGTCGCGCGGTGGTGTGCGCGCGGTTGCGTCGATAGGTGTCCGGTAGCGTGCCGAGCGCCCGGTACGAGGCGGCCTCAGCCTCCGCCGGATCGCCGACGACGTCCCGCACGATGGCGGTGAGCGAGTACAGCTCAGCGGGCCCGTAGAAAGCGATCCAGGACGGGCACGGGTCTGCCATGTGGACCTTGCCCAGGGCGTCTTCGGCTCGGCCGAGGGAACGTAGGGCCGTCCGCCGGTCTCCGGCATGCGCGAGGCTGATTGCGGTCCGGGCGTGCGCGAGGGATGCATGCAGAGGAGAGCGGCGGGCAATGGGGGTTGCCTGCATGGCCTGTGCGGCGGCGACGGCTTCGCTGAACTCCTTCTCCTGGCGAGCGAGCATGGCCCGCAGGTTCCAGACCTGCATGGCCATGTCCGGGTCCTGGGACATTCCGGCGAGGGTCAGGGCGCGGTCAAGGTGCTTGCCGGCGGCTTCGAGCTGTCCGGCGTCGATCATCGACCATGCCGCGGTCGAGACGAAATCGGAGGCGACGGCGTACAGGCGTTGGCGTACGCGCTGCGTGGCCGAGCGGCGTTGGAGACTCAGGGCCTCGTCGACTCCGGCCAGGGCTGCGCGTTCGAGGGCGGTGTGTCCACCGCGTTCGGCGTCGAGCTGGACGAGGGTTTCCACCTTGTCACGGAGCCGGATGACGTCGGAGGTGCCGACGCGTTGCGGGCGCAAGTTCTGGGCGGCGATGAGGGGGACGGCGACGGCGGCGGCGGTGCCGGTGGCCGCGCCGACGAACCGGCGGCGGTGCACTGAGGGGTCCTCCGGTGGTGCGGCGGGGGGTAACGGGGCGGTCTTCCCCCGAGGCACGAACCCTAGGTCGGTGATGGGCAGGCCGGTGACCCGTTCAAGCGCGATGCGTTGCCGTGCCTGGGGCCACCGGTTCTCGCCGGACAGCCACCGGAACCCGGTCCGCTCGGACGTGTTACCGGGGCGGCCGGTGAAGTCGCGAATGGCGTCGTTCACGGCGTCGACCAACTCTCTAACCGACATGCCGTGACGATCAATCCAGGCGGCTAAGGGCTCGCTTCTGGTTTCCGCCATGCGTTCACGGTAGGTGGTACGGCCTGTCACGGACAGTAAAGAGCACGTCAATTCGTCAGTCTGCGCGCGGGCGTTCAGACCGATTTCGTCATACCTGCGGCGCGGTGACTGTGGGTTAGCTGTTGTGTACGGCCCCGTTCGTGCCTCCGTTCCCCCGAGGGGCACGGGCGGGGCACCGAACACGACGGTGAGCGCGAGGAAATCAACATGACGACGGGCAGCACAAACCCCCACCCCATGCCGGGCCTGGTGGACGCTCCCACTATCGAGCGTGACCGGCTGACGGATCGGCAGCGCGCGGGTACGTCGTGCGCCTGGTGCGCCGGGACCGCGTCACCTCGACACCCGGTTGGTGACCTGTACGCATGTGATCCGTGCGCGGCGATGTACGGCGTCCCGGAGGTGACGCCGTGATCCGCGACGACGACACGTTCCCCGCCGCGCTGGACGCCTGGACGCCTGCGGTCCGGCGGGACTACCGGGCGCGCGTCGATGGCGGCGAGGGTTCGGCGGCGGCGATCGACGCGATCACCCGCCGTCGGCGGCGGCAGGCGCGGGATGCGACCGGCGCGGAGGTGTCCCAGTGACTGCGGAGCACTGCGCCGGGGTCGGTGACCTGGTACGCGACACCGAACGATCCCGCGTCGGTGTCCTCACGGATGTTCGCGGCGGTACACCGATCCTGCGCCCGCAGTACGGCGGCGGCCTCGATGCCCAGTGGCCCGCGCAGTGGGCAACCGTCGAACTCGTCGCCCGGCGTGGCACGTGGGAGTCCGAGTGAGCGGCCGTCATCGGATGCCGTCCGATGACGGCCGCACCGCCGGGGCCGTGTTACTCGGCTCGGTCGTGGCGGGGCTAGCTCTCATGGCGGCGCAGGTGCAGACAAGCGCCCCCGCCGCGCTGCCGCTGCCCGAGCACGCCCAAGCCGTCATCGACCGGGCAGAGGCCCTGTGCACGCTGCTGGACCTGGTGAGCGCCACCCTCACGGCCGGGACCGTCCCCGATACCGCGTGGCTGCTCGCTCTGCGGACCGTGGCCCGGACGGCGGCCCGGTGACCGGCCACACGGTCGGCATCGTCGGCGCTGGCGCGGTCGGTCAGACCGTCGCCACGCTCCTCGTCGGCGAGCCCTGGTGTATCCGGCTGCTGATCACCTCCTGCACGGCCGAGAGCGCCGCTGGTCTGGTCGCTGATCTGGATGACATGGCCCACGTCGTCCGCGCCGGCACCCGCACGCAGGCGGCCACCGTCGCCGAACTGGACCAGGCGGACGCCGTGGTGGTCTGCCCCCGGGCCACGTTCGCCAACACCGCTACCCGCAACGTGCGCATGGCCGGACTCGACGCGAACGCCCGATGTTCTGTCCGTCAACCGCGGGGGCGTGTGGCTCGGAATCCGGTTACACATCCGCGCCGGTCGCCCGACCGTTCAGCCTCTGACGCTGGACCCGCACGAGACAGCGAGCCTGCTCACGGTCCGCACCAAACTCCAAGCCGCCTATACCCAGATCAGTCACTACGAACAGCAAGGAGCCCGTACGTGTCTCTGACCGCAACTCGCATCCACGCCGACACCGCAACCGTCACGGTCGCCAGCCAGACCGTGGCGGTCACCGATTGGTCCGCCCGATACTTCGGCTGCTGGTGGAACGCCGCTGCCGCCGACGCCCCGGGCCCCGGCTCCCTCGCCGACGGCGGCGGCCTGGTCCTCGCCGACGTCGATCCGGGCCGCGTGGACGACATCGCCGCCCTCGTCACGGACTGTGGCCATGAAGAGACCACCTACGCGAACGCCCGCACCCTCGTCGCCCGCACGGACGGCATCACCTACGCCGTGCAGCCCGGCGAGCGGATCGGCTACCAGGCCAACGGCCGCCGCCTGGTCATCGTCGGAGACGAACCCGAACCGGTCGCCGTCGCCGCCGCCCGCCTCGCCCGCGAACTCGTCCGCGGGCAGCTCCTCACCGACGGCTGGACCGTCCTGCACGCCTCCGCCGCCACCCAAAACGGTGACGCTGTCCTGACCCTCGGCGACAAGGGCGCGGGCAAGACCACCACCGGGCTTCTCCTCGCCCTGGGCGGGTGGGGTCTGCTGGCCAACGACCGCGTCTTCGTCCGCCCGGAGCCCGACGGCCGGGTACGGGTGCTGCCGTGGCCGTCCGCCGCTGCACTCGGCCTCGGCCTGCTCGATGCGACCGGCCTGTACAACCAGGTACGGGAAAGGGTGCTCGTCGGCGAACAGCTCCACCCCACCCAGCACCCCACGGTGACGCAGGCCCTCGTAGACGGCCGCCGCGAGCCGCTGTGGCGCTCGACCGGCAAGGAACTGAAGCCCCAGTTCTTCCCCGATCAGCTCGCCTCGTGGCTCGGCCTCACCCTGGCCACCGAGGCCCGCGCGGCTGGGCTCCTCTTCCCGACCATGAGCCCTTACGCGATCCCGGCTCTCGTGGAGAACGGGCGCACGCTCACCGACGCGGATGTGTTCGACCAGAAGACCGAGGACCGCTACCCCGACATCTTCGGCCTGACCCCCACCACCGCGACCGGCACGCAGGCCCTGACAGAGCACCTTGCCCGGCTGCCGCGCCGGTCGCTGCTCCTCAGCCACGACACCAACGCGTCCGCCGCGCTGCTGACCAAGACCGCCGAGGAGATCATCACCGCCCCCTGAGCAGGTCCCCGGGTCGGCGCCCGCCTCCCCTTGGTCGGTAGGGGGGCGCCTCTGTCTGGCCTCGATCTGTCATTAGCGTGAGGTCACGCAGCATCAGGATCGCCCTCGCCGCGGCGGCCGATGAGTTAGCCGCCCTTCTCCCGCAAACGCTGGGCGACGGACGACTCCGGCTCAGCCTGGCACTCTCCGGCTCGGTCCGGTCCGGCCGCCGACAGATCCGGCTCGGTGCGGGCCGGACGGCTGATCTGAAGCAGTCCGGCCCAGTCGGTCGAGTCCGGATCAGCCCTCCTTGCCGCGACCTGTCAGCGCATCGCGCAGTCGGTCGACGAGTCCGGCTCCCGGCGCCAGCAGTTTGTTGGCCGGGGGCTTGTCCGGTGCGGACGGATGCGGACGGGTCGGTGCCGTCTTCTTCGCCTGCCGGACCTTCTCGCCCAGGTCGTCGAGCGACCCCGGGGGGCCGTGCCACGCAGCATCGGGAAGAGATTCTCTTCCTCGTCCGCGACGTGCGAGCGAATCTCGTTCATCAGCGTGCCGATGAGCCGGTCGAAGTCGGGGTCGTGTGCCTCGCAGCCCTCCAGGTCCTTCATGATCTGCTCGGCCCGGGAGTGGTCGTCGATCTCCTTGTCCGCCACGGCGTCCCCGTTGGCCAGGTACTCCCGCACGGCCGGGTAGAGGTACGCCTCCTCGGCCACCGAGTGGCGCACGAGCTCCATGGTGGCCTGGTCCGCGTAGAGCTTGCGCTTCTTGTCGCCGGGCGGCAGTTCCTCGATCTTGCCGAAGAGCTCCTCGACCTCGTGGTGGTCGGTCACCAACTCCTCGATGACGTTTCCTCCGTGTCCCATGTCCAGCACCTCCACGCCAGATACGGCGGCTCTCTGCCACGGTCGCGACAACGGCATCCGAGTGCCCCCTCACGGCAGTCGGCTAACGAGCCGACCCGGAACCTCGTCGGCTGCTGTGGCACCGTCCAGCGCGGCGTACCGTCAGCCAGCCGGGACGGGCGCTGCCGTCGCTGTGTCGCGGTTGTGCAGGTGGTACACGTTGAACGCGCGGCGGATGACGGGCTGTGCGACGTTGCGGACCGGTACGCCCCCGCTGGTCATGCCGTGTTCCCTGCCGGCGTGTGCGTGCCCGTGGACGGCCAGGTCGGCGCCCGCCGTGTCGACCGCCTCGGCCAGGAGGTAACTGCCCAGAAACGGATAGATCTCCAGGGGCTCGCCGGCCAGCGTGTCCGGCACGGGGGAGAAGTGAGTGAGCGCGATCCTCGTACCGCAGCCCCGCTCGGACAGCTCGCTGAGAGAGGTACGCAGACCGTCGGCGCAGCGGCGCGTGTACCGGATGAACTCCTTCATCAGCGGTTCGCCGAACTCGCTGCCACTGCGGCCGACGAATCCGCCGCCGAAGCCCTTGGTGCCGGCGACACCGACGCGCGCGCCGTCGGTGTCGACGACTGTTCCCTGCCCCTCGAGTACGTGCACGCCCGCTGCGCGGAGTACGGCGGTGACCTCCTCCGGCTTCTCGTCGTGGTGGTCGTGGTTGCCGAGCACGGCGACGACCGGCACCGGCAGACCGACCAGCTCCCGGGCGACCACCCGGGCCTCCTGCGGTGTGCCGTGACGGGTGAGGTCACCGGCCAGGAGCAGTAGGTCGGCACAGCCGGGCAGGGTGTCGAAGGCGGGCCTGAGCAGCCCCTGACTGTCAGGGCCCATATGGATGTCCCCGACGGCCGCGACGCGGATCATGGCACCTCCTCCACATGGTCGGGGGCAGCGGCCTCGGCTACGACGATGTCGAAGTGGACGGCCAGCCCGACCAGTTCCTCGTTGACGGTGTCCATGAGTTCATCGCGGCAGTGCGCGGTGGGGACGGTACCGATGACGGTCACGGCCGATCCGCGGGTTTCGACGCGCACGCCCAGTTCGCCCGGCTCCTCCGCGGCCAGCCGTTCCTGCAGGTGAGCGATGCGGTACTCGGTGTTCATCGCCGGCCTCCCCCCGGTGCCACGACTTCCAGACGTTCCAGCAGGTAGAGGAAAGCGGCCGGCATCGGCTCTTCGGCGCACTCACGGCGAACCTGTTCCCAGTCGACCTTCTCGCGCAGCTGCCGGGCGATCGGCAGTACGGCGCCGAAGTCGCAGTGGTGTTCGGAGAACGCGGCGAGCAGGCCGCGCAACAGGTCGGTCGGCGCCAGGACCGGCATGTGTACCGAATCCACCGACAGCTCCGTCGCCCTGCCGAGGAGCTCGGTGGTGACCGGCTGATGGGCCAGCTCGAAAATGAGGTCGATGTCC
>CBFGQM010000095.1:0-15181 GCA_965650905.1 uncultured Streptomyces sp.
CATCTATATGCCGACGACACCCCCCCACCCGCCGCTCGCGGGGGCGCGCGCGCCCGGGTCCGTGAAGGTGTTGGTGATGATCGACATCGCGACCGGGTTGAGCATCGAACCGCCCACCGCCTGCACCATGCGGAAGGCGACGAGTGATGCGAGGTTCGGCGCGAGGGAACACAGGACCGAGCCGATCGTGAAGACGACCAGCCCCGCCATGAACACCCGTTTGCGGCCGATGCGGTCGGCCGTCGATCCCGCGAGCATCAGCAGCGAGGCCAGTACCAGCGTGTACCCGTCGATCGTCCACTGGAGGCCCGCCACGCTCGCGTGCAGGTCCTTCTGGATCGAGGGCAGGGCGACGTTCAGGACGGTGTTGTCGAGGCTCACGATCAGCAGGCTCATGCAGCAGATCGCGAGCACCAGCATCCGTCGGCGGTGGCTCAGCTCGGACATTCCCCCATCGTACGCCTATTGCATAGTGTTCCTAACTAATGACTCTGGTCCGTGTCCCCGGCGTACGCGACAATGGGGGAATGCCCACGCCCACGACTCCGACCACTCCGGTGAAGACCACGCTGTCGATCGGTCCGCACGCGGTGCGGCCGCCCGTCGTCCTGGCGCCCATGGCCGGGATCACGAACGCGCCGTTCCGCACGCTGTGCCGGGAGTTCAGTGGCGGCAAGGGCCTGTTCGTCAGCGAGATGATCACGACACGGGCGCTGGTCGAGCGCAACGAGAAGACGATGCAGCTGATCCACTTCGACGCGTCGGAGACACCGCGGTCGATCCAGCTGTACGGGGTCGACCCGGCGACCGTCGGCAAGGCCGTCCGCATGATCGCGGAAGAGGACCTCGCCGACCACATCGACCTCAACTTCGGGTGCCCGGTGCCCAAGGTGACGCGGAAGGGCGGCGGATCGGCGCTCCCGTACAAGCGCAACCTACTGCGGGCGATCCTGCGGGAGGCGGTGAGCGGGGCGGGCGACCTCCCCGTGACGATGAAGATGCGCAAGGGCATCGACGGCGACCACCTCACCTACCTCGACGCCGGGCGGATCGCCGCCGAGGAGGGCGTGACCGCGATCGCGCTGCACGGTCGGACGGCCGCGCAGCACTACGGCGGCACGGCGGACTGGGAGGCGATCGCGCGCCTCAAGGAGCGCGTGCCCGAGATTCCGGTGCTCGGCAACGGTGACATCTGGTCCGCCGAGGACGCGTTGCGGATGGTGCGCGAGACCGGCTGCGACGGGGTGGTCGTGGGGCGTGGCTGCCTGGGGCGCCCGTGGCTGTTCGCGGATCTGGTGGCGGCGTTCGAGGGGCGCACGAGGGTCTCTGCGCGCCCGACTCTCCGTGAGGTCGCCGACATCATGGTCCGCCACGCCACCCTGCTCGGCGAGTGGATCGGGGACGAGGCGCGCGGTGTCATCGACTTCCGCAAGCACGTGGCCTGGTACCTGAAGGGCTTTGCGGTCGGCTCGGAGATGCGCAAGCGCCTCGCGATCACGTCGTCCCTGGCCGAACTCTCGGACGGGCTGGTCGAGCTGGACCTCGACCAGCTCTGGCCGGCCGGCGCGGACGGCCCGCGCGGCCGCACGTCCGGCAACAACAGGGTCGTCCTGCCGGACGGCTGGCTGAAGGACCCGTACGACTGCTCGGGCGTGGGTGAGGACGCGGAGCTGGACACGTCCGGGGGCTGACATGTGCCGGGCAGCGCGTGGGTGAGGTCCCGGCGGCCGTGGTGACGCTGCTCAACCCGGGGCTCCGATGATCGCGGGAGATTTGGCCGGACTCCTTTCCTCACGGGCGTACGAGAGCTGCTCCACCAGCGGGCCCTGCCCCGCTCGACCGTTCAGCGGGTAACGGTCCGCGAACGCGTCCGCATGATGAAATCCGGCCGCCCCAAACGGCGTGATCCTTGCCACCCTTGATAGGGGTCGCGCTCAGATGAGCGGATCGTGGGCGACTGCAACTCTCCAAGAGGTGGCACCGAGTGCCAACGATTGATCATTCATCGCTCGAACTCAAACGTGCCAAGGCTCGCTCATCTGTGCGCGCCGGCTCGGTCTACGGGCATTGACCCGTTCGGGAAATGAACGCATTCCTTTCGGCTCGTTGTCACCCCTTGGCTTTCGATCTACTGGCGGCCGGGTGGTTACGGCCGTATGGCGCGCAAGTGGACGTACCGAGGTACCTTCGATCTGGGTATGTTCCTCGCCGTCAGGGCAGCCACCGCGTCCCTCGAGGAGTCGAGATCGTGTCGGAAAACAAAGATCCCCACGTAGCTGAGAGCGGCGACGAGGGCGTGAAGTTCGTTTATGACTTCACCGAGGGCAACAAAGACCTCAAGGACCTCCTCGGTGGCAAGGGTGCCAACCTCGCCGAGATGACCAACCTGGGCCTTCCCGTCCCGCCCGGCTTCACGATCACCACCGTGGCCTGTAAGGCGTACCTCGACAGCGGTGAGGAGCCTGCGGCACTGCGTGACGAGGTGAGTGCCCACCTCGACGCGCTCGAGCGGAAGATGGGCAAGAAGCTCGGGCAGGCCGACAATCCCCTGCTCGTATCGGTCCGTTCCGGCGCGAAGTTCTCGATGCCGGGCATGATGGACACCGTCCTGAACATCGGGCTCTCCGACAAGTCCGTGCAGGGACTGGCCAAGCAGGCCGGCGACGACCGCTTCGCCTGGGACTCGTACCGCCGTCTCATCCAGATGTTCGGCAAGACGGTCCTCGGCGTCGACGGCGACCTCTTCGAGGACGCGCTGGAGGCGGCGAAGGCGGCCAAGAAGGTCAGGGTCGACACCGAGCTGGAAGCGGCCGACCTGAAGAAGCTCGTCACCAGGTTCAAGAAGATCGTCAAGTCCGAGGCCGGGCGTGACTTCCCGCAGGACCCGCGCGAGCAGATGGACCTCGCCATCAAGGCGGTCTTCGACTCGTGGAACGGCGACCGCGCCAAGCTGTACCGCCGCCAAGAGCGCATCCCGCACGACCTCGGCACAGCCGTCAACGTCTGCTCGATGGTCTTCGGCAACCTCGGCCCGGACTCCGGTACGGGCGTGGCGTTCACCCGCGACCCGGCCTCCGGCCACCAGGGCGTGTACGGCGACTACCTGCAGAACGCGCAGGGCGAGGACGTGGTCGCGGGCATCCGCAACACCGTGCCGCTCGCCGATCTGGAGAAGATCGACAAGAGGTCGTACGACCAGCTGATGCAGATCATGGAGACCCTGGAGAACCACTACAAGGATCTCTGCGACATCGAGTTCACCATCGAGCGCGGCCAGTTGTGGATGCTCCAGACGCGCGTCGGCAAGCGGACGGCGGGTGCCGCCTTCCGTATCGCCACGCAACTCGTCGACCAGGGGCTCATCGACGAGGCCGAGGCGCTGCAGCGGGTCACGGGAGTGCAGCTCGCGCAGCTGATGTTCCCGCGCTTCGACGAGTCGGCGGCGGTCGAGCAGATCGGCCGGGGCATCGCCGCCTCGCCGGGTGCGGCGGTCGGCAAGGCGGTCTTCGACTCGTACACCGCGATCAAGTGGTCGCGTTCGGGAGAGAAGGTCATCCTGATCCGCCGCGAGACGAACCCGGACGACCTCGACGGCATGATCGCGGCGGAGGGCATTCTGACCTCGCGCGGCGGCAAGACGTCCCACGCCGCCGTGGTCGCGCGCGGCATGGGCAAGACGTGCGTGTGCGGTGCCGAGGACCTCGAAGTCGACACCAAGCGGCGCCGGTTGACGGTGAATGGCACCGTCGTCGAAGAGGGCGACGTCGTATCGATCGACGGCTCGAGCGGCAAGGTCTACCTCGGCGAGGTTCCCGTCGTCCCGTCCCCGGTCGTCGAGTACTTCGAGGGCCGGATGCACGCGGGCGCAGACGACGCCGACGAGCTGGTCGCCGCCGTGCACCGGATCATGGCGTACGCGGACCGGGTGCGCCGGCTGCGGGTGCGCGCCAACGCCGACAACGCCGAGGACGCGCTGCGTGCCCGTCGCTTCGGAGCTCAGGGCATCGGCCTGTGCCGTACCGAGCACATGTTTCTCGGCGACCGGCGTGAGCTCGTGGAACGCCTGATCCTGGCTGACACCGACGACGAGCGCGAGGAGTCCCTGAAGCAGCTTCTCCCGCTGCAGAAGCAGGACTTCATCGAGCTGTTCGAGGCGATGGACGGGCTGCCGGTGACGGTCCGCCTCCTGGACCCGCCGCTGCACGAATTCCTGCCGGACATCACGGAGTTGTCGGTACGGGTGGCGCTGGCGGAGTCCCGCAAGGACGCCAACGAGAACGACCTGCGCCTGCTCCAGGCCGTGCACCGGCTGCACGAGCAGAACCCGATGCTGGGGCTCAGGGGCGTGCGCCTCGGACTGGTCATCCCCGGTCTGTTCACCATGCAGGTTCGGGCGATCGCCGAGGCGGCGGCGCAGCGGATCGAGGCGAAGGGTGACCCGCGCGCCGAGATCATGATCCCGCTCGTGGGCACCGTTCAGGAGCTGGAGATCGTGCGCGACGAGGCCGAGCAGGTCATCGCCGAGGTGCAGCAAGCCACGGGCGTCCTGCTGAAGCTGGCGCTCGGCACGATGATCGAGCTGCCGCGCGCCGCGCTGACGGCTGGTCAGATCGCCGAGGCCGCCGAGTTCTTCTCCTTCGGCACGAACGACCTCACGCAGACGGTCTGGGGCTTCTCGCGCGACGACGTCGAGGCCTCGTTCTTCACCGCGTACCTGGAGAAGGGCATCTTCGGCGTCTCCCCCTTCGAGACGATCGACAAGGACGGCGTGGGCTCCCTGGTGAAGTCGGCGGTGAAGGCGGGTCGCGCGACCCGGCCCGACCTGAAACTCGGCGTCTGCGGCGAGCACGGCGGCGACCCGGAGTCGGTCCACTTCTTCCACGAGGTGTGGCCCGCCTGGAGGCCGGCCGCGCGGCCGCCACGTCGCAGGGCAGCGACCACCGCTGAGTCGAGGGAGGGGCGGCGCCCGCCGCTGACCCGAGTCGAGGGCGGCGACCACCGTCGCCCCGACGGGGAGCGCCTGTCGCTCGAGCTCGAGCAGGCCGGGTGAAGCGCACCAGCAGGCAGGTGAAGATCAGCGGCAGCAACGCGGCGGGTATCAGCGCCGCGACATGGAGGCGGCCGTGCCCGCCGAGATCCTGCTCGGGTAGAAGGGGCTCCCTCTACCCACCGCCCCGAAGAGCACCGCCTAAAGCCCAGAGCTGTGAAGTTACGGCTTCGGGGCTGGTGGCAAGGGGTCTCGGTCTGGTCGAGTGCAAGACGTAGGAAGCGGAGCCCCGGTAGAACGGCTGGTCTGCCAAGACAAGTCGTTCGAAGTCGGGAGCTCCGCTGTCCGGTCAGTGTGTCTTCACGCGTGAAATCACGCGTAGCCAGGGGCCTGTTCGCCCCCGGACCTTCCCAAGCTGAGGCTTCGACCAACCTGTACTGACGCTTCTCCCCGGCTTTCTCCTCAGACGTTTGGCCGCTCCAACAGCAGCGGGTCACTCGCAGGGCATCTCGTCAATGTGACGCGAAAAGCGCCGAAACGGGCCCTCTGCCGGAGGGGTCTGAGATCCTGGAGACCGATCGAGAGGGGCCGAAGGCATGGAGTGGAAGACCCACGGTGAGCGGCAGATCTACACGAACAAGTGGGTGAACCTGTGTCTGGTCGACGTCCAGCAGCCTGACGGACGCAGGTGGGAGTACCACGTCGTACGCCTCCGGCACCTGGCCGTGGCCGCCGTGGTCAATGATCGGCAAGAGGTGCTGATGATGTGGCGGCATCGCTTCATCACGGACTCGTGGGCTTGGGAGTTGCCCATGGGCCTGGTCGAAGAGGGCGAGTCACCCGAGGAGGCGGCGGCACGCGAAGTGCTGGAGGAGACGGGCTGGCGGCCTGGCCCCATTAAGCCTCTGATCTACGCCGAGCCGGCCAACGGCATCACCGACTCTCAGCACCACGTCTTCCGCGCGGACGGCGCGACCCACGCGGGACCGCCCACCGAGAAGAACGAGTCGGACCGTATCGAGTGGGTTCCCCTCAGCGAGGCGCGCGGGATGATCGACCGCCGCGAGATCGTCAGCAGCGGAACCCTGGTTGGTCTCCTCTACCTGCTCATGGATGAAGCGATCCGCTGACCGGTGGGAGCACCGCCCGTAGCCGTGCCTCGAAAGCCAGGGCTACGGGCTCCTGCCTATGCGGGGCCAACTGATCGTAGAACTCCCTGAGATGGCCTGACACCCGCTCCGAAACCACCGCCGACGCGGACTCCAGAGCCTGTGTGGCAGTGCGGCACGCCTGGTCGAGCTTCCCTTGGTCCAGTTGCGTACGGGCCAGCCAGAAGGCGTGAAACGCCCGGCCGCGCTGATTGGTGTGGGCCTCCCGACGCAACGCGTCCGCGATCAAGGGTTCAGCCGTCGCTGCCTCGCCCAGACGACCGTGGGCAATGCCCGTGTCCACTCGCGGACTGGATTGCCGAACCGGCGACCACCCACCGCCGATCAACACGCTTCCACGCCCTCTGCACCACCGCCGCATGACCCCACAAGATCACCAACAGAGTCACGACCTTGGCCTAAAGCCCCTGCCGACAACATCGGCGGGGGCTCGCTGGGTAGTTAGCCCTCTTTACCCCGGTCATGGGGGTGGTTACGGTCGATGACCTGCAAGGTAAGGCAGTTCAAGGGGGCGTAGCCGTCCGCCCCACGCGGGCACGGGCGAGGTTGCATCTGATACACCCTCATCGCTGGCCGCCCCACGCGGGCGGCGAGCGAAGCCCGCACACCGGTTTCGGGAAGGGGTTGTGGTTTCACCTTCCCCGAAAGCCGGTTTCGCCCCTGATGTCGGGTTTTGCGTGCGAAGTTTCGGGTTTCGGGGTGGCCGCCTGGCCCTGCGGAATCGCCGTTTGCCGGGGGTCTGCGGTTCCTGGTGGAGCGAAACCGCGGGCCGCCGTTGTCAGACCCTGCCGATAGCTTGGATTTGCCCCCGCCGTGCTGCTGGCATGGGGGCGCTGCTACGCGAACAGCCCCGGACGGGAACAGGTACCGTCCGGGGCCGTTCTGTTGCCCATGCCGAGGACATGCCGGCGGGGCGAGGTCCCGCCCGTCGCCCCGGGGGATCACGGGGTGCGGGGACGGGCGGGGGGTCTATGAAGGCAGCTTGCGCCACGCCCTCAACAGCTTCGCGGCTTCCTCACACCGCGTCTCGCCATGCCGGCAGTCGTCGCAGTCCGTGGAGTCTCGGAGAAGGCCCGGTACGCCTTCCGCTTGACGGCATATGTGGCGCCACTGGCTATCCGCCGCGTGTGGCCCGAGCCGCTGCTCCCGTCATGCCACTGCCGCCCGGCGCCGCTCACACTGTCTCCTCTTCGGCGGTCAGGTGGCTGCCGACCGCCACCAGTTGCGCCACGGCGGCCGGCCCGCACAGCTCAGCAGCTGACGGCATCGGCACCGACCAGTAAGACGACCAGGCGTGGGCGTTCGGGTCTACTGCGTCCAGCCGGGGCACCCCCAGATAGGTTCCGCGCCCCAAGCACTCCGCTCGCGGGTCACGCCACCTCACGGCCGTGCTGGCAGGCACCAGCGCATAGTAGCGGCACCCGCGCGGGTCACAGATGACCGGACCGCCGAAGAGAGCCTCGGCGAGGAACGCGTCCACCACCGTAGGATCCTCGCTGCCCGCCGCAGCGTGCACCAGGTGCCCCGGGATCCGGACGGCGGAGAACAGGGTTCCCAGGGGCAGTAGTACGAGACCGCCCTCCGAGAACCATTCCTGTCGGGCCTTGCTGGGCTCGGGGTGCGCGGACAGTAGCCAGTGGGAGGCCGCCGACTCCTGGTCGACGCGGGTGTGCACGAGTGCCCCGGGCTGTGTTTCAACAGGACTGCGTGCGCTGCTTCTGCTCATGGTCCGAGACTCCCGGAAGTGTCCTGATGCTGATCAGGACGGAACCGGGGCAGTTACTGACGGCCGACCGGACAGTTTTCCCCATCGAGGACCGGCGGTATGGCTACCGTCGAGGGATAAGCGCACAAGGGGGCAGCGGTGGCAAGGCAGCGGAACACGCAACTGGAGGGCCTGCTCAAAGAATTCGGCTACACCCACGAGGAACTTGCCGACGAGGTCAACCGGATCGCCGAGGACGAGTTCGGCGAACAAGCCAACTGCACCGACCGGCACGTCCGCCGCTGGATCTCCGGCGAGGTGAAATGGCCGTGGCCCCGCTACCTTCTGCCTCTCCAAGAGATCTTCGGCCGCAGCCCGGCGGCCATGGGCTTCGTGCCACGCAAGTCCTCGGGGCCCGATGCCCCGCCGGCGCGGCCAGCGCCAGCGAAGGAGCATCATCCCCTGCAGCGCCGCACCTTCATCGCCGGGGCCCTCATCGCCACACTCGGCACCGACCAGACGCCACATCGCGGCCGTCTCGGCATGACGGACGTCGATCGCATTAAAGGCACCATCACCCGTCTCGACGCCCACTTCAACGGGCTCGGCGGGGGAGCCCTGGTCGACGTCGCCTCCGACTACCTCACCCGCCTCCGATGCGCGTTGGACCACTGCACCTACGGCGAGCGGATCGAACGGGCCCTGCACCATGCCGTCGCCGATGTCGCCGCCTGTGCGGGCTGGTCCGCCCACGACTGCGGCGACTACGCCATGGCGGCACAGTTCCGCAACCAGGCACTGCAAGCCGCTCTGCTGGCCCGTAACCCGGTAGCGGTGACCCGGGCTTGGTCCGACCTTGCCGCGCAAGCCGAGCACGCAGGCCGGCCCGGTGAGGCCGCGCGCATCAACCGTGCTGCCCTGTCGGAGCGGCACCTGCGAACCCAACCGCTGATCTCCGCGCTCCTGCACGCCCGGCTCGCCGACTGCCTCGCGCAGATTGCGGAGCCGGCGGGCATGGGCCGTCAGCTGGCAGCGGCAGAGCGCACGTACGACCGAGCCGAGCTGGTGGGCGCCCCTTCGTGGCTGGCGTTCCTCACCCCAGCGGAGTTGTCCGGGCTCAACGCGATCGCGCACCAGAGTGCCGGCCTGTACGGGCGGGCTGAGGATCAGGCCGCGCGGGCGCTGGATCTCCTCGATGGGCAGTTCGCCCGGAACCAGGCCTACTACAGGGTGCTGCTCGCTGAACTCCAACTCGCCCAAGGCGCCGTCGAGCGGGCTGCCGCCACCGTGGCGGACGTTTCCGTGTCCGGCGTCGCGAGCAGCCGCATCACGGCCCGTCTCGCGCGGGTCACCGCTGCTACCCAAACCACGGAGGGACGCCCGTGACATCACAGCCGGAACTTGATCTCCAGCATTACGGGAACGCCGACGCGTCCGCGATCCGAGTGCTTCTCCTCGACGTCCACGACGAGGTGTACGAGGGCAGCGACGACCCGTTGGCGGGGCGGGACGCGTTCGCGAGGTTCGTCGACCACTGGTCTGGCCGTGACCGCTTCGCCTGCGTGGTCGGCTACGACCAGGGCATACCGGTCGGCTACGCCTACGGGGCGCCGCTCAGCCCGGCGACGACGTGGTGGGCGAAGGTCGCCCCACCGTTGCCGGAGGAGTTCACCGCGGAGACCGGCACACGGACCTTTGCCCTGTCAGAGCTGATGGTACGCAACCGGTGGCGCGGCACGGGTGCGGCGAGGACGATTCACGACGAGCTGCTGCGCAGCCGGCCCGAGGAGCGGGCAACGCTCCTGGTCCACAAGGAGCACGGCAGGGTGCGCGCCTTGTACCAGGGGTGGGGCTACCGGACGGTGGGTGAGGCGGTGCCGTTCGAGGGCGCGCCGCTGCTGTGCGCCATGGTCCTGGATCTCCGCTGACCACAGCAGCGCCCGGCCCTCGTGGTGAGGTGCCGGGCGCGGCACGACAGTGCCCGTGATCCGTCTCGTCCTACCTGCCGCGGACACGCGCAGGACGCCGCCGATGATCGGCGCGCTGCCCATCACGGCGGTCGTGGCGCGCACTCCGTCAGTGAGTGCGGACCTCGTACGTCGCCACCGTCACCGTCTCGTCGTCCAGGCACCGCCCCGACTCCAGGTCGAAGCGCTGCTTGAGTAGAGGGGAGGCGACGAACGGGCGGCTCTGGTGGGAGCCGGTCAGGCCGCGGGACAGCACGGCCGCGCCGCTGAACGGGTCGCGGTTGTCGATGGCGTACAGGCGGCCCCTGCGGTCCTGGAAGAGGGCGACCTGGCGGCCGTCCGGGAGCAGGGCCGCCACTCCGCGGCCCGGGAGCAGTGCGGTCTGGTCGCAGACCGTGAACCAGTCGTCCTCCAGTTGGAGTTGGACCTTCAGGGCCGTCTTCAGTGCCGTGGTCTCGGGTGCGGGGGTCATCGCTGGGCGCTTCCTTCCAGGAATGGGGTCTTCCCTGCTCGAGTGGAGCCGAGAGCCTGGGGTCGGGTGCCGATGGTCAGCAGCGGCAGGTCGGGCTTGATCTGTTCGCGCTCGGGGACGAAGCCGACGACGGGGTCGGGGGTGTCCGGCGCGTTCACGAAGGAGACGAAGCGGGACAGCTTCTCCGGGTCGTTGATGGTCTCGGCCCACTCGTCGCGGTAGGCCGCGACGTGCGCGGCCATCAGTGACTCCAGCTCCTCGCAGATCCCCAGCGAGTCGTGCACGACGACATCGCGTACGTGGTCCAGGCCGCCCTCGATCCGCTCCAGCCAGGTCGAGGTGCGCTCCAGGCGGTCGGCCGTGCGGATGTAGAACATCAGGAAACGGTCGATCAGGCGGATCAGTTCGGCGTCCGACAGGTCCTGCGCGAGCAGGTCCGCGTGGCGTGGGGTGGCGCCGCCGTTGCCGCCGACGTAGAGGTTCCAGCCGTTGGAGGTGGCGATGATGCCGAAGTCCTTCGACTGCGCCTCGGCACACTCGCGGGCGCACCCGGAGACCGCCGACTTCAGCTTGTGAGGGGAACGCAGACCCCGGTAGCGCAGCTCCAGGTCGATGGCCATGCGCACCGAGTCCTGGACGCCGTAGCGGCACCAGGTCTGCCCGACGCAGGACTTGACCGTGCGCAGGGACTTTCCGTAGGCGTGCCCGGATTCGAAGCCCGCGTCGACCAGCCGTGCCCAGATCAGCGGGAGCTGCTCGACCCGCGCGCCGAACATGTCGATGCGCTGACCACCGGTGATCTTCGTGTAGAGGCCGAAGTCGCGGGCCACCTCTCCGATCACGATCAGCTTCTCGGGGGTGATCTCGCCGCCGGGGATGCGCGGCACGATCGAGTACGAGCCGTTCTTCTGGAGGTTGGCGAGGAAGTGGTCGTTGGTGTCCTGGAGCGCGGCCTGCTCGCCGTCCAGGACATAGCCGTCCGCCCCGATCGTGGGCGCGAGCGAGGCGATGACCGAGCCGACCGCCGGCTTGCAGATCTCGCAGCCGTCGCCGCCGCGCGCGTCCTCGCGGCCGTAGCGGTCCAGCAGCTGCTGGTAGGTGTTGATGCGCAGGGCGAGGACGATCTCGTACAGCTCCTGGCGGGTCTGCGAGAAGCAGCCGCACAGGCCGTGGTCGACCTCGACGCCGCTCGCCTCCAGCTCGTCGTTGACGAGCTGGCCGAGGACCTTGACGCAGCTGCCGCAGCCGGTACCGGCCTTGGTGCACTTCTTGACCTCGGGCACCGTCGTGCACTGGTGCTCGGTGACGGCGCCGCGGATGGCGCCCTTGGTGACGTTGTGGCAGGAGCAGATGATCGCCTCGTCCGGCAGCGCGGACGGGCCGAGCTGGGCCGGGGCGCCCGCGCCGGCCGGCAAAACGAGCTGCTCCGGGGCGATCGGCGGTACCGATCCGGTGAGCGCGCGCAGCGTTCCGTACGCCTCGGCGTCGCCGACCAGGATGCCGCCGAGCAGCTCGCCGCCTTGGCCGATGACCAGCTTCTTGTACGTGCCGGAGCGGGAGTCCGCGTAGACGACGTCGAGGCAGTTCTCGGTGGTGCCGTGCGCGTCACCGAAGGAGGCGACGTCGACGCCGAGCAGCTTCAGCTTGGTCGACAGGTCGGCGCCGGTGAAGGCGGACTCCTCGTCGGCGGCGATCGTGGCGGCCGTCGTCTCGGCCATCTCGTAGCCCGGCGCGACCAGGCCGTACACGCGGCCGTCCGACGCCAGCGCGCACTCGCCGATCGCGAACACGTGCGGGTCGCAGGTGCGGCACTGCTCGTCGACGCTGATCCCGCCGCGCTCGCCCACGGTGAGTCCGCAGTCGCGGGCGAGCGCGTCACGGGGGCGCACCCCGGCCGAGAACACCACGAGATCCGTGGTGAGTTCCGAACCGTCGGAGAGCTTCATGCCGGTCACCGCGCCGTCGTCGCCGGTGACGATCTCCTGCGTGCCCGTGCCGGTGTGCACGGTCAGGCCCATGTCCGAGATGGTGCGCAGGAGGGCCGCGCCACCGCCTTCGTCCACCTGCACCGGCATCAGGCGCGGCGCGAACTCCACGATGTGCGTGGTCAGTCCGAGCCCCTTGAGCGCGCCCGCCGCCTCCAGGCCGAGCAGCCCGCCGCCGACGACCGCGCCGATGGTGGCCTTCGCCTTCGCGTACTCCTCGATGGCGAGGAGATCCTCGATCGTGCGGTAGACGAAGCAGCCCTCGGCGTCCTTGCCCGGCACCGGCGGCACGAAGGGGTACGAGCCGGTCGCGAGCACAAGCGTGTCGTACTCGACGGTCAGCCCGGACCGGGCCGTCACCGTCCGTGCCTCCCGGTCGATGGCCTCGGCCGGGTCACCGACGTGCAGCTCGATCCCGTGGTCCTTGATGAACTCCATGTCCGTCATGGACAGGTCCTCAGGCGTACGGCCCGAGAAGTACGAGGTCAGCTGGACGCGGTCGTACGCGGGGCGGGGCTCCTCGCACAGCACGACCACACGGTGCGTCGCGGTCAGGCCGCGCTCGGCGAGCGCTTCGAGGAAGCGCTGGCCGACCATGCCATGGCCGACGAGCACGATCGTGGGGGTGACCCCCAGGGTGGCGGTCATCAGGAGCCTCCATCGTTGGTAAGCAGGTGGAGCAGTGGTGCGCCGTCCGTGGGGAGCGGCTCTGCTCCCTCCCAGGCGCGGGCGAGCGCGCCGACGGTGCCGAGCTCGCCGACGAGGACTCCGCCGACCAGGCGGTCGTCTCGGACGACGACCTTGCGGTAGGTACCGCGGGTCGCGTCCGCGAGCTGGATGACGTCGTCGCCGGGGCGCGGGGTGTGCTCGCCGAAAGCGGCGAGGTCGAGCGGGTTGCCGGAGGCCAGGGTCAGCCGGGTGAGGGCACGGGTGCCGGTGTAGCGGGCGCTGTCGTTTCGGGTGAGCAACCCGGCCAGGACCTCTGCCTGTTCGAGGGCGGGCGCCGCGAGACCGTAGAGGTTGCCCGCGTGCTGGGCGCAGTCGCCGATCGCCCGGATGTGCGGGTCGGACGTACACAGCTGGTCGTCGACGACGACGCCCCTGCGCACGGCGAGATGCGCGGCCCGGGCAAGACCCACGCGCGGGTGCACGCCGCAGGCCAGCACGACCAGGTCGGCGTCGAGGGCGTACCCGTCGGCCATCTCGACCGAGCGGACCGCGCCGCCGACGCAGCGCACGTCGCGCACCCGGCACTCGGTGTGCACCTCGACGCCCAGGTCCTCGAGGTGCCGGAGCACCAGGCGGGAGGCGGACGGATCGAGCTGGCGCTCCATGAGCCGCTCGGCCTGCTGGGCCAGCACCACCTGGGCGCCGCGCGTGGCGAGCGCGCGGGCGGCCGAGACGCCGAGGAGTCCGCCGCCGATGACGACGGCACGGGAATCAGGGCGTACCGCCTTGGACAGGCCCAGGCAGTCGTCCATCGTGCGGAACGCGTGGACGCCTTCGGGGAGTTCGTGCCCCTCCTGGGTGAACAGACCGCGCAGGGGCGGAAGGACCGGATTCGACCCGGTCGCCAGGACCAGCGTGTCGTATGCGATCACCGAGCCGTCCGCGCAGTGCACCTGCCGCCGCGGGCGGTCGATGCCGGTGACCCGGGCGCGGGTCAGCTCCGCGGGCGCGGGCAGGGAGATCACCTCGGGGGCGTAACGCCCGGCGAGGACCTCAGCGAGCAGAACCCGGTTGTACGGGGTGTGCTCCTCCTCACCGATGAGCACGGCGGGCAGGCCGAGCTCTGCGAGTCGCCGGGCGAGCCGTACGCCCGCGAGGCCGGCGCCGATCACCACCACACGCGTATTCGAGGTCATGACGGCAGCGTGCGGTGCCGGTGTTACCTGACCGCATCGCAACTGTTTCCCACGGGGAACGCTGCCCTCAGCGGGGCGGGGGCGGGGGTGTGAGGGTTCCCGGCGGGGTCTGTCCGCCCTGGTGAGGCCGACCGAACGACCGGGATCCGTGCCGGCACGACCGCTCCCGGGGCGGCCCGCACAAGCCCCGAGGGCTTCTCCGCTCGGAGAACCTCATTTCCGTGCGGTGCACACATCCCGTCCACAGGGTCGCGATCACGCCCGACATATCGCTGGCCCCGAGCAGCCGATCGCGGAGCGAGAGCCCTGCATGGGTGTGGCGGTCAGCGGCTTCCGGTCAGGTGCGCGAACACGACCACATTGCCCCGATAGCCCGTGTCCTTGGCGTAACCGCCCCCGCAGGTGATCACCCGCAGCTCAGGCCGGCGGGCGGCTCCGTACACCTTCTTGTCCGGGAAGGCGCGGGCGTCGTACACCTCGACCGCGTCGACCGCGAAGAGGGCGACCGTGCCGTCCCGGCGCTCGACCTCGACCGTGCTGCCCTTCTTCAGGGCGCCGAGGCGGTAGAAGACGGCGGGGCCCTCCGCGTTGTCGACATGGCCGGCGACGATCGCGGTGCCCCTCTCGCCGGGTGTCGTGCCGTCCTCGTACCAGCCGGCGAGGTTCTTCCTCTGGGCCGGCGGAACCTCGAGGCTGCCCTGGGGGGTGAGGCCGAGGCCCGTCAGGGGAGCGTTCACGCGGATCGCGGGGATACGGATGCGGTCGGGCGGGGAGGGGGGAAGCGCGGGTGCCGAGAGCTGGTCCGCATGCGTGCCGGAGCGGGCGGCCTGCGCGGCCGACGGCTGGGGCGGGGCCTGCGTCTCGGCACCGCTGCGCACCAGCCACGCGCCCGAGCAGAGGGCGACGACGGTGACGGCGGCTATGGCGGTGTTGCCGCTGTGTCTGTGGGATCGGCTGGATCCGCGCACAATGCACCCCCTCTTTTTCAGGAGACTTCAGGGGTCAAGGGCCAGGAGACGTCAAGGGCTGGG
>CBFGQM010000096.1:0-15149 GCA_965650905.1 uncultured Streptomyces sp.
CGGCTGCCCGCCCCCGCCGGCAGCTGCCCAGGCGTGTTCCTGCGCTACGACCTGTTCGGCGGCCGCGGCCCCGCGATGATCAGCGGCAATCTGCCGGAGGGCTCCCCGGCCCGCGAGGTCGTCGAGGGCGAGATCCCGTTCGAGGTGGCCCAGCTGCTGCTGGCGTTGGAGAACGACGAGGATGTCACCGTCGTCGGCGTTGAGGACACGCCGGTGATGCAGGGCGACAACCTCCTGATCGTGCGCCGCCTCAAGCTCTCCGAGGAGCGCGTTTCCTGTGTGCAGTTCGATCGCAGTGACAAGGTCCTGGTGACCATCGCCGCCTGGGACCGCCCCATCACCGACGACCTGTACGCGCTTCTGAAGCCGCTGCCCGCAGAGCTCTTTCAGCAGGGCTGACCTGACCCACCCCTTGTCGCGTGGTTGATCGGACCATCAGCGTCCGACAGGCATGTCGCATGAGGCTCCTGAGCCGCATGGGATATATCCCGACGAACCATGCTGAAGGCCGCAGTTCGCGTGGCGGCTGGTCCGGCTACGACGTGGGCAACTGACGCGAGGCACGGCCGGGCGTGCTCGCCGCCGTGCAGGAGGCGAATCGCCGGGCGACGGTACATATGGGGCAAGGAGGCCTGAGTGCTCCGAAGCGAGTGCGGTCCGGTGGTCGCATGACGAAGGTCCGCGGTGCCGCTGTTCTGGGCGCACCACGGACCTTTTCGTCCCCGTCAGCGAGTGCCGACCGCCGCGCGAACGGCCCGCCGGGCCAGCTGGCAGTCGTCGTGCAGCCGCCTGAGCAGCAGCCGCTGCTCCTCGCCGGACGGCGCAGCACCCGGGTGGGCGGGTACCGGTGCCGCCGGGATCACCTCGTGCATCGAACGCTGCACGGCGGTCTCGTACGTACGGATCTCACGGGTCAGCACGAGCATCAGGTTCACCAGGAAGGCGTCGCGCGCCGCCGGCCCCGCCGACTGCGCGAGCTGGCTGATCTGCCGCCGTGCGACCGGGGCGTCGCCGAGCACCGACCAGAACGTCGCCAGGTCGTAGCCCGGCAGATACCAGCCGGCGTGCTCCCAGTCCACCAGCACCGGACCGGCCGGTGAGAGCAAAAGGTTCGACAGCAACGCGTCGCCGTGACAGAACTGGCCCATCCCATGGCGCCCCGCCGACTGCGCGATGCCGTGCACCAGCTTCTGCAGATCGCCCATGTCCCGGTCGGTGAGCAGACCCAGCTCGTGATACCGGGAGATCCGCGCCGCGTAGTCCAGCGGGGCGTCGAACATCCCCGCCGGCGGCCGCCATGCGTTGAGCCGGCAGATCGCGCTCAGTGCCGCCCTGATGTCCGTACGTGGCGGGGTCTCCACCGGGTGCCGCTGCAGCGCCGCCACCCGGCCCGGCATCCGCTCGATCACCAGCGTGCAGTTGTCCGGATCAGCCGCGATCAGCCGCGGCACCCGCACCGGAGGCCGGTGCCGCACGAACGAGCGGTATGCCGCTATCTCTTGGCGGATCCGATCGGCCCACACCGGGCAGTGGTCCGGTAAACACTTCGCGACGGCCGTACTGCGCCCCGTCGTGCCGACAAGGAGCACCGAGCGGCCGCTGCGGCGCAGCACCTGCACGGGAGCGAACTCCGGACAGATCCGGTGCACCGACGCGATCGCCGTGCGCAGTTGCGCACCTTGAGGGCCGGACAGGTCGAGTCTCCCGCTGAGCGGTTGGGCGCCGCGTCCCGGTACGCGCCGCGGTCGACCGGCACCGAGCACGGGCGATCCCGAGCGCGCGGGGTCCGGATGAGGGCCACTGCCCGCCACCGGGCTCTCCCCGCTTCGAGCGGGGCCGGGAGCTTGCGGTCGGGAGCGCAGCGAACGGGGTGAGGCGGACACGGAGGACGATGCTGCGTACATGGGGTGATACAGATCCCTTCGTGTGCCGGCGAATTACCGCGCCACCCGCCCCGGCCGCCTCGGCGCACCCTGGGGAGTGTTCCTCGGCGACCGGGTCGGGGTGGCGCGTTCCTACCTGACACCCGATGCGCAGTGGCACACCATCTGGCGCACCCTGGCGCACCCTGGCGAATAGTGCGGCGGCAACTGACACGGGGTTAGTGTCAACTCAGCCGAGAACCTGGGGGCTTGACGTGAGCGGACAACCCAACACCCGTCTGTCGGATCTGTTCGGCCTGGCCGGCTGGTCCAAGGGCGAGCTCGCACGGATGGTCAACGGGCAGGCGGCGGCCATGGGCCACCCCCAGCTGGCGACCGACACCACGCGGGTGCGGCGTTGGATCGACAGGGGCGAGATCCCGCGCGATCCGGTTCCGCGGGTGCTGGCAGCGCTGTTCACCGAGCGTCTCGGCCGTGTCGTGACCATCGAGGACCTCGGTCTGGTCCGGCACGGGCGTACGGGGAAACGGCAGGGCGGCGGGAGTGTGGAACATCCCGACGGAGTGCCGTGGGCGCCCGAGCGAACCGCCGCGGTCCTCACCGAATTCACGGGAATGGACCTCATGCTCAATCGACGCGGCTTGGTGGGCGCGGGCGCCGCGCTCGCCGCGGGATCCGTACTCAGCGATGCCATGCACGACTGGCTGCACACCGATCCGGCCCTTTCGGCCGACGCTCCCGAGACCGACGATCCCCTGCTCGCCGACCCCGCCGGGTTCGACCGCTACGAGGCCGCCCCCATCGGGTCGCAGGAGATCGAGGAACTGGAGCGTTCGGTCGAGGTGTTCCGGGCCTGGGACGCGGCCCGCGGGGGCGGACTGCAACGCAAGGCTGTCGTGGGACAGCTCAACGAAGTAGGCGGCATGCTCGCCTACCGGCACCCTGACCATCTGCAGCGGCGCCTGTGGGGCGTCGCCGCCAACCTCGCTGTCCTCGCGGGCTGGATGTCGCACGACGTCGGCCTGGAGCCCACGGCTCAGAAGTACTTCATCATCGCCGCCCACGCCGCCCGTGAGGCCGGTGACCGGCCGCGCGCCGGGGAAGCGCTCTCCCGCGCCGCCCGCCAGATGGTGCACCTGGGCCGGCCCGAGGACGCACTCGACTTCATGAAGCTCGCCCAGTCGGGCTCCGGTGACGAGGTACTGCCGCGCACGAAGGCCATGCTCCACACCATCGAGGCCTGGGCTCAGGCGTCGATGGGCAGGGGCCAGGCCATGCGGCGCACACTCGGCGAGGCGGAGGACCTCTTCGTCTCGGACAAGGGCGACGTACCGTCGCCGAGTTGGATGCAGCTCTTCGACGATGCGGACATGCACGGTATGCAGGCCCTGGCCTACCGGACGCTCGCGGAGCACGAACCGGCCGCGGCCGTCGTGGCGCAGCGCCACGCGAAGGAGGCGCTGCAGCTGCGCCAGAAGGGCCGGGACCGGTCGGAGATCTTCGACCACATCTCGCTCGCCTCCGCCTGCTTCATCGCCGACGACCCCGAGCAGGCCGACCGATACGCGCGCCTGGCCCTGACGTCGATGACTACCAACTCCTCCCATCGCACCTGGGACCGGCTCCGCGAGATGTACCGGCTGACGGCGCGGTACGCCAGCTATCCGAAGATCCACGAACTGCGTGAGGAGATCAAACTGGCGTTGCCCAGCGGCTGGGACACCCGGGCCGGCCACAGCGCACGGGCATGAATGCGCGGGCACCTGAGGAATCGTCGATGAGCGGCGATGAGCGGCGATGAGAAATCGTCGAGGCTGATGCCGGCCGACGGACGACCGGTATCCGGTGGCCACCCCGATGAGGAGTACGCAGGCGCCGTCCTGGCGCTCCGTCTCGGCGAACTGCTACAGGACCGTCCGTACGCAGTCCTGTGCGGGGCGGGCCTGACCCGAAGGGGGAGCAGGTCGAGGAGTCGGTCCACCGCTGCGGTTCCACCGTGCCGGGGGACCAGGCCATCGGTGTGCGGGAGCAGCAGGTCGCCCGGTTGGAGCCGGTCTTCGGCCTGCCCGTGGGTGGCGCCCGAGGTCGCGCCGAGCAGGACGCCGTCCGGCGGCGAAAGCACACGCCCCGTCCCGTCGCGGAACAGCAGCGGGGCGGGGTGTTTTGCCCGCGCCCAGAGGAGTGTGCGGGTCTCGGGCCGGTAGCGGCAGCACACGGTGCCGCCGAGGGCCGGCTGGGCCGACGCGTCCAGTAACTGGTTGAGCCCCACCACGACTTGGCCGGGCACCCCCGTAGCGGCGACGTCCCCATGCCGGCGTGAGGACGGTCCGGGCCAATGCCTCAGGAGGGCGGTCGCTCGTCCGGCCCGCAGGAACTCCCGTCGGCCGGCAGGGAGCCGTACAGCAGGAAGTCGTCGACCTTCCGGTGCACGCACTTCGAGGACGCGTACCCGGTGTGGCCCACGCCCTTGTTGTCGAGCACCACGGCAGCCGAGCCGAGCCGCTTCGCGGTCTCCACGGTCCAGCGGTACGGGGTCGCGGGGTCGCCGCGGGTGCCGACCAGGAGCATCTTCGAGGTGTCCACGTCGCGTACCCTCTCGCGGATGTAGCTGGTGCCCTTGGGGCGGCCGTAGCAGGTCAGCACCTGTGTGAGCCGGTACTGGCCGAAGACCGGCGAGGCCTCCTCGTAAACGGCGCGCAGCTTGTCCAGGCTCTCGATGATCTGCCCGGCCGTGGGGCGGTCGGGGTCGTCCGCGCAGTTGATGGCCATGAGCGCGGCCGGGAGGTTGTCGGCGGGGATATCCGCGTCGTCGACGAGCCCACCGTGGACGGGCCCATCGCCGTCGGGCACCGCGATGCCGCCGGTGGAGAACCGCATGACCCCCGTTGCGTCCCCGTCCTCGACCAGCGAGCGCAGTGCCTGCGCGAGGGCCGGCCACAACTCCTCGCTGTAGAGGGCCTGTCCGATGGCGCCCACGAGGTCCTGGCCGGAGAACTGCCCGCCGAAGACCGTCGGCACGGGGGCCTCGTCCATCGACTCGACCAGCCGCACCACTTCCTGCCTGGCCCTGCGCGGGTCCTGTCCGAACGCGCAACTGATGTCCTCTGCGCACCAGGTGAGGAAGTCCTCCAGCGCGGTCTGCTGGGCCTCGGCGCCGGCGATGCCCTGCTCACTGAGCGGTTCGGTGAGGGTGTCCACGCCGTCCAGCACCAGTCGGCCGGTCTTCTCGGGGAACTGGGCCGCGTACACGGCGCCCAGCCGCGTGCCGTAGGAGAAGCCGAGGTAGTTGAGCCTCTTGTCGCCGAGGGCCTCGCGCATCACGTCCATGTCCCGCGAGGCGTTGACCGTGCCGATGTGCCGCAGCACGGGCCCGGAGTGCTTGGCGCAGGTGTCGGCGGCCTGCCGCAGCAGCTTCAGGGAGGCCTGCGGATCGCCGGCGTCCGGGCCGGTGTCCGTGATGGCGCCCGACGTTGCGTCGGCACCCTCGCCGCAGCTGACCGGCGAGCTTCTGCCGACGCCGCGCGGATCGAAGGACACCACGTCGTAGCCGTCCGTCAGGCCCATGAAGTCATCGGCGGCGTAGGCGAGTTGACTGACGCCCGACCCGCCGGGCCCGCCGAAGTTCAGCAGTACGGAACCCCTGGACTTGCCCGTCGCCCGGTAGCGGGCCATGGCGACATCCACTGTTCCTTCAGCGGGTCTCGCGTAGTCGAGCGGGACGGTCACCTTGCCGCACTGCAGGTCCTCGGGTATGCCGTCGCCCTGGCAGTCCGCCCAGTCGATCTTCTGGTCGTAGAAGCGCGACAGGTCGGGTTGGTCGGCGGCTGTCGGCGGGCCGGTTCCCGGCGGAGCCCCCGATGGCGGCCCGGCGCCGGTCAGTGCCTCCGATGGCAGCGTGGCTCCCAGCAGGGCCAGCGTCACGGCGGCCACGAAAGCGCAGCGGTGGTGCGTGGTCAGCATGGAAAGCCTCCAGGAACGCCCCGGCCCCGGGCCGGGGATGTCCCCCTCGATCACGATAAGGGCGCACCGTGGACCACGCCTCTGCACGCTTTCGGGCGAGCACATCGCTCGCGGATGCCTTACCCTGCGCGCCGAAGCGGGCGGCGTACTGACACGTCCCCGGGATGCGCGGCGGCAGGGGCAGCACGATGTCTCCGTCACGGTCGGCTTCGGCGGTGAGGGCGGCGAGCAGGCGATGGGAAACCCGCAGAAGCCGACCGTGACGGAGACAGGTATGCAACAGGCTTGGTGCGGAACAGGTTTGGTGCGGAACAGGTTTGGTGCGGTGGGCCGTCGCTGTGGTCAGCGGCGTGCCCGCGACCGGTCCAGTGCGGCGACGCCCAGCGCCGCGAGTCCGATCTGGATCAGCCACTGGATCCAGTCCACTCCGTCGGTGTCCGCAACGCCGAGCCCGGCCGCGAGCCCCGACCCGACGAGCGCGGCCGCGATGCCGACCAGGATGGTCCACAGGATGCCGATGCGCTGACGGCCCGGGACGACTAGCCTGCCGAGCGTGCCGATGATGACACCGATCACGATGGCACTGATGATGCCCGAGATCTCCATCTCATCCCCTTTTCGTCACAGTTGCTACTACTATGACTTTCTCTTGGGGGCGAGTACACCCCCGGCCGCCGCGCCTGCGACCCAGCCCGTGCAGCCAGCACCTGGTGTGCGATGTCGACCACGGAGCGATCATCGGTCGCCACCCGCGCGGCATCCGCGACCGAGCAGCACCTCTGTCTGATCCATGGGCAGATCCCGCCTCAGTGGCTGGGTGGGCTGGCCAAGGTGAGTGATCAGTGGTTCACCCGACGACGGAGACCGCACTCGTCGAGCCGGGTCCAGCGGTCTGCCGACTCCCTTACGACGGCGGCCTCTTGGCCCGCCGACTCATCGGCGACCGGCCCGTCGAACAACTCCCGGTCGCGCGCGGCGGGTATCGGCGTACGGCGGTCGGGCAGGCCGGGCGTTCGTCCGGCCGCGTCCAGCGCTGCCTGCGCGGCGACGAAGCACCGCGCTCGCAGGCGGGGTCTCTTGTGAGGCGGCAGACCAGCGCCCCCGCCGCACCGTGCGAGCAAGACATGACCGACAAGCCGGCGTTCGCGTACGTCACCCATATCGAGAGCACGCCCGAAAAGGTCTGGGACGCTCTCACCGACGCCGATCTGACCGCTGCCTCTTGGGCCACAGCAATGTCTCGGATCGGCGCTGCCGTGGGAGCCGTGGAGCGTACCTACCGGCTGAGCCGTGGAGCATGCCCAGCGGATGAGTCATGGACATGAGTCAGCCGGCCCGCGACGTGAACGCACGGACCGGCCGACCGCCCTCATCTCCGCAGACACCCTGCTACGTCTGCGGTGTCCTCTTCGTCTTCGCCGACGCGGCCACGCAGACGAACCCCAGCACCACGGCGAGAGCACCGATGATGATGTTGTTCACTATGACGCCCGCGTCCGGGCTGTTGCCCACGATCCACGGCGAGATGATCATCCACACGCCCATGGCGCTCATGGCCCAGCTCAGGCCGTACATACGCGTCGGGGTGGTGGTGAATCCGAGAGCCAGCACGCCTATCGCGATGCCCATGATGAGGTTGTGCGTCACGAGCGGAGGCTGGCTTGTCGTGTAGTGGAGAATCCACGGGGAGGCGGCGCAGTACAGACCGAGCAGGAACACCGGTCCGTCCACGAGCGCCACATCGCGACCACCGAGCATGCGGGCGTACCGCTCCCGCATCTCGGATACATCAGGGTGGCTGGTGATGTCACCTCTGGTGGGTGAGACGTTGGCCATGACTCGTCTCCTTTGTTCTCTGCAGTTCCGACCGCTCTGGCGTGGTATGAGGAAAACGCCGTGTACGTCCATTCTGCGCTTATTTCTTCCTTATGTGTAGTGGTGGGCGAGTCCGTAGGGACGGGAGAGGCAAGGGGCCAGTCCGGACGCGACGCAGGGTGACGTACGGTAACGGTCGGGGGGACCGCGGGGTCGCCCGGCGCTGGTCGCGGCGTATCCTCGCTCTGTGGTCCATGGGTCGACGCCAACCCCATGCCTACGCCGACCCCCATGCCTCTGCGGATCGCGAGCCCTCGGTGCCTGACGTCCTCGCGCGGATACCCGCGGACTTGTGGGCGACCCCGTTCGTCGGTGCGCGGTTCCCGGGATCCGCAGCGGTACGCGACCGACCGGGCCTTACCGCCGGCGCCAACTGCCAGTCGTTCGCGTACGCGGTCCTCGAACTCTTCGGCCTGGAGCCCGCCCCCTGGCGCTCCAGCGACCTGTGGGCCGACACGCGACTCACGTGCCGCGTCACGGTCGCCCAACCACTCGACCTCGCCCTCTTCAACCGAACCGGCGAGGCGTGGGGCGCGCACGTAGGTGTCGTGGTGGAGGAGGACCGGATCCTTCACCTCTGTGCCGAGGCCGGGCGTCCCGCGGTGTGGAGCATGGGGGAGTTCGCCGCTCGAGAGCGATACCGGACCCTGCTGGGGTTCAAGCGGATGCTGCGGCGCCCAACGGATGCCGCGACAGGCTGACCTGCTTCGACGCGCATGCCCTCGTCACCCGTTGGCCGCCAACGGGCCGAGGTGCGCCGTCCGCGTCTCGGCGGTCCGGCCCCTGCACCAGCAGGACCTCCTCTCGCGCGCCACTCGCTGCGCCCGGCTGGCCAGGGCCGCCGACCGCCGGGAACCCGGTCGGCAGTCGGACGCCGTATGCCGACCGGGTGGAGGCGAGTACGCCGTCATGTACCCGCGCAGGTGGCGGATCAGTGTCTCGCTCACCGGACAGCGGCTCGGGGCTTCACAGCTGTGGCAGCACGCGGTCGAAGAACTCGAGATCGGCTTCGAAAACAGGTCGCAGCTGCGCGAACTCCCCCGCCGTGACCCACCGTACGGCGCTGACTTCGCCCGGATCCATCACCACGTCGCCGTGCTCGTCGCCCTCCCCTGCCTCGGCGGTCCACCAGTGCAGGCGGAACTTTCCGTCATGAGTCTGCGACTCCCAGACCTTGGCGCCGGGCACGACCCGCAGGCCCACCTCCTCGCGCACCTCCCGGACCAGGGCCTCTTCCTGCGTTTCGCCAGGTTCGAGGGTTCCGCTCAGGGGCGCCCAGTAACCCGGCATCCGGGCAGTCGGCCCGCGCTGGATGACGAGCACACGCCCGCCCCGCCGCACCACCGCGACGATGGCCTCTCGCTGGTCCATCAGGCACCTTCCTCGGTCGCTTCCAGGGGCCGTACCGACCTGCGGAAGGCTGCTCCCGGTGAGCGCACGAAGAAACGACTTCCTGGACGGCGAGACAAGAATGGGCACCTCGAACCGGTCCTTCAACTGCTGAAGGCCCGTGAGGGCGGTCAACGACGGTTCCGGACCGGAGCTGCAAGAGTTGGCGGACGCGCCAACCCGGAAGCCGGGGTGTAAGTGGGACGTACGCTTCCGAGGCCGGCCGCTTGGCTGCCCGCCAGCGCGGACCCGACGCCCATCCAAGTCCCTACCAGGTCGTGCGAAGCCTCGTTGGCGCCCGCACGGGCGCCGGTCTCGAAACGGTGCTCGCCGCGCTGCCGGCGGAGGCCGCGCCCGCGGTCGGTCCGGTCGGCGATGCCGACACATCGCGTGTCCGAGGCGATCGGTCACCGCCGCGATGCGCAAGGCCTCGTCCGTCGGAGTGTGCAGGCAAACAAAAACACCTACGAGACGGGCTCCCTGCGCCGGCATTGTCCGGATCAGGTTCTAGGGGTCGCTCTCCGGTCTCTCGACCTTCGAGCCTCTCAGCCCGACCGTCGACGTCGGCCCAAGCGGAGACCTAAGCCTCACGCCCAAGTCGGCTACTCCGGTCGAACTCCCTCGCTCGTCCCGCAGGCTTACTTCTATGATAGCCGGACCAATAGCATTGAAAACCCCCCAAACCATGATTTTTCTGGGACTTCGCGACGGTAGCGGGTGCCTGAAGAAACCGGTGAGATTGGGGGGGTGGAGGCGAAACCGCCCAGGGCCGCCCTCGAGGACACCATCATCACCGTCACCCGCCCCGTCACTGCCGTGGTGTCATGCCGATGAACTTGAGCAGGCCAGGGCGCGCCGACGCCGGCCCGCTCAGCGTCCGGTGCTCACCTCTGCACGGAGGCGGTCGAGCTCCGCGTACATCGTTTCGCCCGGGCACTCCGTCTCCATCCAGTCCCGGTGACCGCTGATCTCCGGGACCTCCTTCTTCGTGCCGTTGATGGGATTGGTGTAGGTGACCCGGGCGGTGGGGTCGACGCCGTGGAAGCGGGTCAGCGCACGGACCAGACGGGTCAGGGCCCCTCTGGCCGCGTCCGTGGGGCCCTCCTTGGTCAGGTCACCCAGCAGGGCGATGCCGAGGTTGCCCGAGTTGAACCCGGCGACGTGGAACGCGGTCACGACCTTGCCGTCCGCGTCGTGTGCGGGGATGCCGTCGTCGCCGGAGTAACGCCCCTCGTAGATACGGCCTTCGGGGTCGATGAGGAAGTGGTAGCCGATGTCGCCCCAGTCGTTGGTGACGGCATGGAACTGGTAGATGGCCCGTACCGTGGCGGCCGGGTCCGGGTCGTCGTTGACGGTGGCGGTGTGGTGCACCGTGAGCGTCTGGAAGGGGTAGAAGGCGGTCGGCGTGTTCTCCGCGCCGTCCGGCTTGAAACGCAGCGACTCGTCCGCGCCCCAGGCCGCGCGCGACAGGTAGGCGACTCCGCGTACGCGGGTGGTGTCGGCGGGGACGGCCTTCTCGCGCTTGGGGCCGCGGCTGGTGTCGAGGGCGAGCGAGCGCACATCGGTGGCGCCGTCGGGTGACCTCACCTCGTAGCCGGATGTCTGCCCGGCCGTGACGAGCAGCGCGCCGCCGTTGGCGACCGTGCATCCGCTGCCGCTGAGCGGCGTCCACGCGCCGTTGGCGCCGCCGGCGTCGCGCAGTCTCAGGGCCCCGCCGTCGGCGGAGGATGACCCCTCCCAGCGGATTCCGACGTATCCGATGGGGAAGGCGGCCTCGACGGGTCGTTCGCCGGTGGCCGCCTTGGAGCGGGTCTTGGGGAAGCTCCTGGTGGTCGTTCCCGGCTTGGCGGAGCCGCCCGCATCGTCGGACGAGGTGGCCGCCATGACGGCGGGTGTGACCACCGCACCGGCGGCGACGGCGCCCGTCATGCCGATCAGACCGCGGCGCGTGACGCGGGACTTGGACCGGTGCGGGCGCGCAGGAGAGGAGGAATCAGGGGTGGGGGGAGTGGCCATGGGGGGTCCTTAAAGGTCCGCTTGCAACGTTCGTGGTCGTCCGTGTCCGGCAACTGGCAAACGCGAACACGTAATTCAGCACGGCGGACGCTACCTGAAGTCGCACATAAGGGTACGCACAGCGGTCCACGCCTCGGGAACCTGCCCCCGGTGGTTCAGCCGGTCACGCCGGAGTACTGGACCCCGTCCCCGATCGGTGCCCGGCTCTCCGTCTCGAGCAGGGTCATGAGTGCCCTGGCCGCCGGGCTGGTCGCGTCGGCGGGTGGGAGCATGGCGACCGTCTCGTAGGACGTCTCGGCGGTGTCCTTCAAGGCGAGCACGGTGAGAGCGGAGGCCTCGCGCTTGTGGCCGAAGTGGCGTGGTACGACGGCGATACCGAGGCCCTCCTGAACCAGATCCAGAAGGCTGTGCACGTCGTTGACCTCGAGGGGGACCGTGCGGCGCACGCCCGCCGCCGCGAATACCGCGTCCGTGGTACGCCGTGGACCCCAGTCGGAGTGAAAGTCGACGAAGTCCTCGCCGCCCAGGTCCTCCGGCGTGACCCCTCCGGCGCCCGCGAGGCGGTGCGTCGGATGACACAGCACGATCATCGGCTCACTGGTCAGCGACAGGTAGCGGAGTTGGTCGGTGTCCTCGCGTGTCGTCACCGCGAAGGCCAGGTCGAGGCGGCCGGCGGCGACCTCCTCGGCCAGCGCGCCGGAGCCCGCCTGCCGCAGCCTGATCTCTACGTCCGGATGGCGCCGGCGGAACGTGGCGAGGAGCGGGGCGACGCACACTCCGGCTGTGCACGGTTCGGTGCCCAGGGCGAGCGTGCCACGCAGCACCCCCTGCACCGCGGCCACGGCGTCGTGGGCCGCCCGGACCTGCGCGAGGATCCGCTCGGCCTCGCCCAGCAGGGCACGCCCCGCCTCGGTGAGGGTGACCCGACGCGTGGTGCGGACGAACAGGGGGGCCCGCAACTCCCGCTCCAGAGCGCGGATCGAGGCCGACAGGCCCGACTGCGACACCATCAGCCGTTCGGCGGCCCGGGTGAAGTGCCGGTCCTCGGCGACGGCTACGAAGTGCTGAAGGTGGCGCAGTTCCATGATTGAGAAGCGTATCCGCTTAATCCCATCCGATTCTTCTGTTGGACTGCTGCCCGTGCGCGCGCGAGGGTGGAGATCTGGTTCCCGGCACTTCAGGAGTACGCGTGTACACCGCACATCCCGACCGTTACGCGGATATGCCCTACCGGCGCACCGGACGCAGCGGCCTGAAGCTCCCCGTGCTGTCGCTCGGCCTCTGGCACAACTTCGGTCCCGACCGGCCGGTGGACGCCCAGCGGCAGATCCTGCGTCGCGCCTTCGACCTGGGCGTCACCCACTTCGACCTGGCCAACAACTACGGGCCGCCGCCCGGCGCCGCCGAGTCGGCCCTCGGTGAGGCACTGAAGGCGGACTTCGCTTCGTACCGTGACGAACTGGTCATCTCCACCAAGGCCGGTTACCTCATGTGGCCGGGCCCGTACGGCGAATGGGGCTCGCGCAAATACCTGCTGTCCTCGCTCGACCAGAGCCTGACCCGTATGGGCATCGACTACGTCGACATCTTCTACTCGCACCGTCCCGACCCCGAGACGCCCCTCGAGGAGACGATGGGCGCCCTGCACTCGGCGGTCGTCCAGGGCAAGGCGCTGTACGTCGGGGTGTCCAACTACTCGCCCGAGCAGACGCGCGAAGCCGCCCGCATCCTGAGCGAGTTGGGGACGCCGCTGCTCATTCACCAGCCGCGCTACTCGATGCTCGACCGCCGCCCCGAGGACGGACTCCTGGACACACTCGCGGAGCTGGAGGTCGGGTCCATCGCCTACTCGCCGCTGGAACAGGGTCTGCTCACCGGCCGCTACCTCGAAGGCATCCCGGAGGGCTCGCGCGCCGCGAGCGACAGCCCCTTCCTGAGCGCGGACAAGGTGACCGGGGACCTGGTGCGGCAGCTGCGCGCCCTCGACGACATCGCCAGGTCGCGTGGTCAGACCCTGGCCCAGATGGCCCTGGCCTGGGTGCTCCGCGGTGGCCGCGTCACCTCCGCCCTGGTCGGCGCGAGCAGCCCCCAGCAGCTGGAGGACAGCGTGACGGCCACCCGCAACCTGGACTTCGCCCCGGACGAGCTGGCTGGGATCGACGCGATCATCAAGCTGTGAGGCGCTCCTCCAGGTGGACGGTCACCGTGTCGCCCTCCTCCTTTCCGGTCCCCTGACAGACGTCGGCCTTCACGGGCAGTTGTGGGTGCCGTCGCCCAGGGCCATGAAGGAGCTACGGAAAGGGTGCCCGTCGATTGTGCCGCGGACCTTGACGCGTCCGTGGGTGCCGAAGAACTCGACGGATTCCCGCCGCGTTCTCAGGCAGCCGCGGGCACCCGGTCCGGAAAGCCCTGCATGTCGCGGATGCGGCCCTCCATGGCAACTCCGCCGGGCCGCTCCGGGGCGTCGATCACCCGCGGGTCATGTCACGCCGGGACGTCTCGGCGCTTTCTCGGCAAGCCGCTGCGTCTGTCCTTCCGACGTCCAGAAAGGGCAGGTTTGGAGCCCGACGTGCCGGGTTTCGAATCGATTCAGCCAACCCGGGCCATGAATATGCCCGGAGACTGGCTGGAATGGCATGGTGACAGAGCGTCAGGAGTAGCGATACTCGAACTCGGACTACTTGGGTTCTGAACTCATTCGGCCACGGCCGAGCAGTCCCATCGTGCAGGACCAGTGCAGCGCAGGGAAAGAGAGGCCGGCCGCAGGCCGGGCAACGGGGGGGAGATCGTGCACGACGAGTTCCTGTGTCATGTCACGGCGTACGGCATATGCGGCGGCAAGCGGGTCGGCGTTCCTCTGGGGACGTATCGTGCGCCCACGCTGGCCCTGGCCCTGTGGTGGTTACGGGACCGGGCCTCGTGGATCGCCGAGCGGCTCGACCCGGATCCCGACGCACCTTACTTCCCGCCGAACTCGGTCGCGCCCGTCGCGGACACCGTGCCGGACGTGTCCGGCGTGCTGCGCGCGTGGCGCGGTGACACGGTGCAACAGGAGCTGGTCGCCGACGAGTTAACCGCCGGGCGGCTCGTCCGCATCGCGACGAGCGATGACACCACCGAGTACGAGCTGCTCGCTGAGTCGGTCGACGCGCTGCGGATGCAGCGGACGATCCCCCTGCTGTCGGTCCCGGCCGCCTGAGCCCGGTCCCGGCCGGCCTGCCCCGGTCCCCGGCCGCCCGGGTATGTCTGCCGCTCGCGGGTCGACGGCCGTCTGCTGGTCGCCGTACCGCATGAGCCGCCCGCCGTGGGCCGGCCGCCCGCCCCCACCGCGGACCCGCGTTTGCTGCTCGCCCGCGTCGAGGAGGCAGTGGGACGGTAGCGGCAAGCGGTCGAGGAGCTGACGGACGGCCGCCTCGACGGGGAGTCGTTCCGCGCCCGCATGCGGGGGGTGCGGGTCGGCAATGTCGTCGACGGCGATGCCCTGTGGCTGTACGAGGCCGACCACGAGCGGTGGCTGTACCGCGACGGCACGCGACTGCGCACATACGCGACACCGGAGCCGCCGAACGCGTCCGGTCGAGAGCCGCCCGCCGGGGCCGGAATCGAAGGTAGCCCGACAGCCCCTGAGCCGCCCTGCCTACGCCTTTCGGGCCAGCAAGTGGGCCTGCTGGAAGCCCCGTTCGTTCTCGTCGGGCTCGCGGAGTAGGCGGGCCACTTCGGCGAGCCCGGTTTCGCGCAGCAGGTCGGCGACGCGGTCGGGAGACCAGCGGTAGGCGAGCGCCACCTTGTGGTCGAAGGCCTCCGCGAGCTCCGAAGGCTTGTCGTGGGCCTGGAACGCGAGCAGCAGATGGCCGCCGGGCGCCAGCACCCGGTGGAACTCGGCGAACGCCTCCGGCAGCCGCTCCGGCGGAGTGTGGATGATCGAGTACCGGGCGAGGATGCCGCCGAGCTCGCCGTCCTGGCTGTCCAGCGCGGTCATCGAACCCACCTCGAACCGCAGCTTTGGATGCGCCGTACGGGCGAGCG
>CBFGQM010000097.1:0-15083 GCA_965650905.1 uncultured Streptomyces sp.
TGGTGTCTCCTGATTTCCACACCCACACCCACACCCACACCCGCCGCCGCGCCGCACTGCTCACCCACTCGGCCCGCATCGGGTCGCCCCCCGGACGTCATCCGGAAAGCCTGGACGGAGCGCGGTGAAGGCAGGAGACGAGTGGTGGGGTCTGGAGAGGTGGCGGGAGAGTCGCGGGACGATCGATGCGGGTCCTCTGGTTCTTCCGGGTCCTCCCAGCCACTTGGGCCATCCAGGCCAGCCAAGCCATCCGGGCCACCATCGCCACAGTGGACCCCAGAGTCACCAAGGCCACCCGAGCGCCCTGAGCCCCCCGAGCTGTACGACGCGCGGGGTGTCTCGTACGTCCGGACCCTCGTCCGGGCTCTCCCGGCGCTGCTGATCGTCGGAGGCGTCTGCTACGACCTCCTCACCCCGCCGGCCTTCACCGCGGTCCCCTTCTTCACTGTCGCCCCGCTCGTCGCCGCGCCGCTCTTCTCGCTCGCCGCCACGGCGCGCACCGGACTCCTGGCCGTCGCCGCTGTGGCCCTGGCGCACCTCAGGGGCGACTTCGACGCGGGGGCGGTCACCGAGCTGGCCACCGTGGCTGCGGTCGCCGTCCTGGCCGTCGTCATCAACCGCCTCGCACGCCGCAGCGACGAACGCCTCGCCTCCGCGCGCGAGATCGCGGAGGCGGCCCAGCGGGCCGTGCTGCCCGAGCCGGCCGAGCGGATCGGCGGGCTCGACATCGCGGTGCGGTACGAGGCGGCGCACGCGGGCGCGTTCATCGGGGGCGATCTGTACGCGGTGCAGGACACTCCGCACGGCCTGCGGCTCGTCGTCGGCGACGTGCGGGGGAAGGGCATGGGCGCGGTGGCGGCCGTGGCCGTCGTCATCGGCGCCTTCCGGGAGGCCGCCGAACACGAGGCGACCCTGGAGGCGGTGGCGCAGCGACTGGAGCGGGCGCTCGCACGGGAGGGCACCCGGCGCGAGGGCATCGACACGTTCGAGGGCTTCATCACCGCCGTACTCGCCGAGATCCCGCACGCGGACGGCATCGTTCGCCTCGTCATCCGCGGTCACCCCGCGCCGCTCCTGCTTCACGACGACGGCGCGCTGCGCCCGCTCGCGGCGGAGGATCCCACACTGCCGCTCGGACTTGGCGAGTTGGGCGTCTGGCCCGACCGGGCGCAGGAGGCCCCGTTCCCGAGCGGGTCCACCCTTCTCTTCTACACGGACGGGGTGTCAGAAGCCCGGGACAAGCACGGTGTCTTCTACGATCCGGCGGCGCGTCTGGCCGGCCGGACCTTCCGCGACCCGCACGCGCTGCTCGCCACGCTCGTGGCCGACGTGGTCCGTCACACCGGGGGAGGCGCGACGGACGACATGGCGCTGCTCGCCGTACGGCGACCGTGAGACGGGCCGGTGCCCTCATGTCACCCTCGGTAGCCGAATAATGCCCCTCCGTTTCACAACTGACGCACTATCACCAATGGTCACACTCCTCAGTGTCCATCAACTCGTCCGATTTGCCCCGCTCGTGGCTGTAAGTCCAGGCCGGGAACGTTAAACGATCACCCAGAACAGCTTGGAATCCGGTGCCTGCTTCTATTAACGTTCGATAACGCAGCGCGGTCGTCCCAGCCGTCACAAGAGGCGGCTCCGTGCGCACGCGCCGAATCCCGCAAGGGAACCGGGGAACCACCAACTTGGGGTGAATCGGGTGTTGTTCATGGCGGAGACACCGTGAACGAAGCCCGTAGGAGACCTTCCTGCTCCGAACCCGTCAGCTAACCCGGTAGGCGAGAAGGAAGGAAAGGAGTGCGCCCACGTGGCGTCCAACCGGCCTGCCCCTGAAACCTCGTCCGCGCCGAGTGAGTTCGAGCCCGACACCTTCGGTTACGGCATGCGCAAGGACGAGGGGACCTGCGAGGAGTGGAACCCCACCGAGGATTCCCTCCGACCCGTCCGCGGCCGGCACCGCGTCAGCAAGCAGCGCGGCGGAGGACTCGCGCGCAGCTCCACGGTTCTGGGCGTCGGCGTCATAGCGGCCGTCAGCGCGGGCGGTATGGCCAGCGCGCAGCCCGGCAAGCCGCCGGTCTCCATCTCGTTGCCCGACCTGCCCAACGTGGGTTCGGTGTTCTCGGACGACTCCGCGGAGGACGCCGGTACCACGACGCCGCTCACCAGCGCGGGTCTGACCACCGCCGAAGCGGAACAGGGCAACTCCGACGCGGGCGAGGTCCTGCGCGCCCGTATCATCCTGCAGGCCGAGCGGCAGCAGGACCAGGTGGACCGCGAGACCCAGGCCGCCGCCGAGACCGCTGCCGGGAGGAAGGCCGCCGAGACCGCTGCCGGAGAGAAGCAGGACGCCGAGACCAAGGCCGCCGCCGAGAAGAAGAAGGCGGAGGAGGAGGCCGAGCGGAAGGCCGAGGCGAAGCGCCTGGCGGAGCTCGCGAAAAGCTACTCGCTGCCGACCTCCTCGTACACCATCTCCTCGACCTTCGGGGAGGCCGGCCCACTGTGGTCCTCTGGCTACCACACCGGTCTGGACTTCGCCGCTCCCACGGGTACGCCGCTCAAGGCGGTCCACAGCGGCACCATCACCGAGGCCGGGTGGAACGGGTCGTACGGCTACCGGACGGTGATCACCCTCGACGACGGTACGGAGCTCTGGTACGCCCACCAGTCGTCCATCAGCGTCAGCGTCGGGCAGAAGGTCAACACGGGCGACGTCATCGGCCGCGTGGGCGCGACCGGCAACGTCACCGGGCCGCACCTCCACCTGGAGGTCCACACGGCCGGCGGGGACGGGATCGACCCGATGGCCTGGCTGCGGGGCAAGGGGCTCAACCCGTAAGCACGGTCAGACCCTCTACAGGGGTCCATACGTACGGAATACGGCCGTCCAGTACGGCCGTTGACGTACTCATGGATTCTCTTCCTCTTCGCAAGCTGGGTTCGTCCGACCTCGAGGTCTTCCCGCTCGCCCTCGGCGGCAACGTCTTCGGCTGGACCGCCGATCGGACGCGGTCCTTCGCCGTGCTCGACGCGTACGCCGCCGCGGGCGGGAACTTCGTGGACACCGCCGACTCGTACTCGGCGTGGGCGCCGGGCCACGAGGGCGGTGAGTCGGAGACCCTCATCGGCGACTGGCTGGCCGCGCGCGGCAACCGCGCCGAGGTCCTCGTCGCCACCAAGGTCGGCGCCCACCCCCAGTACTGGGGGCTGTCCGCAGGCAACATCAAGGCCGCGGCCGAGGCATCACTGCGGCGGCTGCGGACCGACCACATCGACCTCTACTACACCCATTTCGACGACGCCTCGGTGCCGGTCGAGGAGATCATCACCGCCCTGGACGAGCTGGTGCGCTCCGGCAAGGTGCGGGCGATCGCCGCGTCCAACCTCTGCGCCGAGCGGCTCCAGGAGTCCCTCGACTTCTCCGACCGCGAGGGCCTTGCGCGGTACGTCGCGCTGCAGCCCCACTACAACCTCGTCTCCCGTGACACCTACGAGGGCCCGCTCCAGGAGGTGGCGTCCCGGAGCGGGCTCGCCGCCGTGCCGTACTGGGGCCTTGCCTCCGGCTTCCTCACCGGCAAGTACCGGCCGGGCGTCGAGGTCGACAGCGCGCGGGCCGGGTCGGCGGCGAAATACCTGGAGTCGGAGCGGGGGCCACGGGTGCTGGCCGCGCTGGACGAGGTCGCGCGGGCCCGGGGCGCCGAGTCGGCCACGGTGGCGCTGGCCTGGCTCGCCGCCCGCCCGACCGTCGCGGCACCGATCGCCTCGGCCCGGACGGTGGAACAGCTGCCGGCGCTGCTGGCGGTGGCGGACCTGGAGCTGACGGACGAGGAGCTGACGCGGCTCACGCGTGCGTCGGCCTGATGGGCTGCAGGCGGACGCCGCGGCGCCCGCCCTCCGGGCGCACGGCGCTACTTTCGAAGCACGCCCTAGGTGCGATAGGGGTTGTACGCGGGGTAAGGCGCGCAGGGCCCGTACGGGTACCCGTATCCCGGCCACGGCGGCGGCAGCGCCGGAACCGGAGCGGGAGCCGGAGCCGTCGCCCTGGCCGCGTACGCCAGCGCGGGCCGGGCGACGTGGCGGCGGGCCCACAGCTCCCACAGCAGCTCCCGTTCCCGTGCGACGAAGTCGGTGCCCGCGCGGCCGCGTCGCCCCCGGTGGCGGAGGAACGCGAGAGACGTCGCGTACGCCTCGTACTGTGCGCCGGCCCGCCCCGCCGCGCGCCCGCCGTGGTGCGTGGCGTACTCGCGGGCCACGCGCCGCGCGCGCATCGAGCCGAGCACGAACGGCTCGGGCATGGTGAGCCAGCCCGCCGTGGCGTACGCGGGGAGTTCGGTGCGCACCGTGCCGAGCTCACGCTGGCGCGTCCAGATGACCAGCCACGTAAGCAGCCCGAACGCGGGCATCATGAACGCCGCGTACACAGCGAAGAAGCCGTACTCGCCGAACGTCGACGATCCGTTCCACATCGCGTGCATGGCCATCGCGAGGAGCAGGCCGGTGATCGGGAGCAGCACACGTCGTACCTGGTGGCGGTCCGCCGACAGCGCGGCGATGCCGAAGCCGACGCCGGTGAGCACGGTGAACAGGGGGTGCGCGAAGGGCGACATGATCACGCGTACGAAGAAGGTGACGGCGGTGACGGAGGCGAGGCCGCCGTCGCCGTTGAGCTGGTCGGTGCCGAAGGCGGTGCCGAGGTAGAGGATGTTCTCGGTGAAGGCGAAGCCGGTCGCGGTGACTCCGGCTATCACCACGCCGTCGACGATCCCGGTGAAGTCCCGCCTGCGGAACAGGAAGACCAGTAAGACCGCCGCCGCCTTCGCTGACTCCTCGACGATCGGCGCTATGACCGTCGCACCGAGTGTGTCGGCGCTGGAGGGGTCCGCGGTGGCCGTTGCTATCCATCTGGTCGCGAAGCTGTTGGCGACGATCGCTATCAGCGCGGCCGCGCAGGCTCCCCAGGCGAAGGAGAACGTCAGGTTCCGCCAGGGGCCGGGCTCCACTCGGTCCAGCCAGCGGAAAACCGCTATGAGCAGCGGGACGGGCAGCACGGCCAGCCCCAGCCCCACCAAGAATCCCTCGGTGCCGGTCTGTTCGCGGACCAGGGCCAGGATGACCAGGCCGGAGAGGGCGAGCAGGGTGCCCAGCGCGCCGTAGCGCAGTGACGTGCGCTGCCACCAGTGCGCATGCCGCAGTGCGCCTCCGGCGGGGATGCCGGGAGACGGCGGATACGTCGGACAGGGGGGACGGGTGGCCACGGCATCGACCCTAACGAGGGAGGGGATCGGCACGAGACGGTGCGTCGGAAGTCCGGTGTCCACGGGTGCGGCATGTGCGGCCTATGGACGCGGTACGCGGCGGAACAGCAGGTCGTGCACCACATGTCCCTTGTCCAGGCCCTGGCCCTCGAAACGGGTCAGCGGCCGGAAGCCCGGACGCGGCGCGTAACCGCCGTCCGGCCGGGTGTTCTCGAAGTCGGGGTGCCCGGTGAGGACTTCGAGCATCACCTCGGCGTACGGCTCCCAGTCCGTCGCGCAGTGCACCAGCCCGCCCGGCCTGAGGCGGGACGCGGCGAGCGTGAGGAACTCCGGCTGGATCAGGCGGCGCTTGTGGTGGCGCTTTTTCGGCCAGGGGTCCGGGAAGTAGACCCGCAGGCCGTCCAGCGAGTCCGGGAGCAGCATCTCGCGGAGCAGGATGATCGCGTCGCCGTTGCCGACCCGGATGTTGGACAGGCCGTCCCGCTCCGCGAGATTGAGCAGGTTGCCCTGGCCGGGGGTGTGCACGTCGACGGCGAGAATGCTGGTGTCGGGGTCGGCGGCGGCCATCTGCACGGTGGCCTCGCCCATACCGAACCCGATCTCCAGCACGACCGGCCTGTCGCTGTCGAACAACGCGGCGAGATCGAGCCTGCGCCGACCGTCGATGTCCAGCCCCCACTTGGGCCACAGCCGCTGCAGCGCATCTGCCTGCCCACGCGTGACCCGGCTCCGACGCGGCTGAAAGCTACGGATCCGCCGCTCGACGTGCGACCCGGCGGGGTCGGCCCGGGGGCCGTCGGGAAAACGGGGCTCGCCTTTGGCCCGGGGACGTCGGGGCTCTTCGGAGGTGTTTTGGCGCTCAGACACAGTGCTCCGATTTTACGGGTCCCGGGATTGCTCCAGCTCTGGGTGGTCAGGACTACCCCGCAGCCGCACCGCACCCGCCCTTGCACCCGCACCGCACCCGACCCCGCATCCGACTCACACCCGGCCCAACGCCTCCAGCACCCGCCGGCCCACCTCGCGCCCAATGGGCAGCGAGGCCGTGGCCGCCGGGGAGGGCGCGTTGAGGACATGCACCGTGCGCGCCCCCTCGCGGATCAGGAAGTCGTCCACCAGCGTGCCGTCCCTGAGGACTGCCTGGGCGCGGACGCCCGCGGGCGCCGGGACCAGGTCGTCCGAAGCCACCGCGGGGAGCAGCCGCCGTACGGACTCCGTGAACGCCGCCTTCGACAGCGAGCGTCGCAGCTCACCGCCGCCGTACCGCCAGTGCCGCCGGGCCATCCGCCAGGAACCGGGCCAGGCCAGGGTCGCCGCGAGCTCGGGTGCACGCACGGTTCGCCACCCGTAGCCCTCGCGGGCCAGTGCCGGCACCGCGTTCGGGCCGATGTGGACGCCTCCGTCGATGCCCCGAGTGAGGTGCACACCGAGGAAGGGGAATGCGGGGTCCGGAACCGGATACACGAGGCCCTTGACCAGGGCGGGCCGCGCCAGCGAGTAGTACTCGCCCCGGAAGGGCACGATCCGCATCCCGGGCTCGTCCCCGGCGAGACGGGCGATCTCGTCACAGTGCAGGCCCGCGCAGTTGACCAGCACACGCGCGCATACGACCGTGCCGTCCTCCATGCGCACGGCGACCCCGAGGTGGGGGCGCCGGTCGACGTGCGTGACCTTCGTCCCGTACCGGATCTCCGCCCCGGATGCCTTGGCGAGCTGCCGCGCGACGCCCACGAAGTCGCAGACGCCCGTCGTGCCGACGTGGATCGCGGCGAGGCCCCGCACCTCCGGTTCGTACTCGGCGATCTGGCCCGGGCCGAGCTCGCGGACCGCAATGCCGTTCTCCCGGCCGCGCTGTACCAGTGCGTGCAGCCGGGGCAGTTCGTCGCGCTCGGTGGCGACGATCAGCTTGCCCGTCACGGCGTGCGCGATGCCGTACTCGGCGCAGAACGTGACCATCTCGGCGGCTCCCCGCGCCGCGAACCGCGCCTTGAGGGAGCCGGGGCGGTAATAGATGCCGCTGTGGATGACGCCGCTGTTGCGCCCCGTCTGGTGGCGGGCCGGGCCGGGCTCCTTCTCCAGCACCGTCACCCGAGTGCCCGGAGCGGCACGCGTGATCGCATACGCCGTCGACAGACCGACGATCCCGGCGCCGATCACGAGCACGTCACAGTCGTAAGCGATCTCCCGCCGCACCTGTCCCACCTCCCGACTAGATAGTGCACTGCGCCACTGACAACAGCCTCAAACCCATGAGTGCGCACACCGCGATGCCGCGCCCGGTCAGGGACGCGGGGCTGTGACATCATGCGCTCCGCCGAGTGGGCGCGACCAGCCGCCAGCACCGCGACCGCCACCCCAAGACCACACCGTCCAGGCAGACGCGATGGGAACCCGCTTGGGCGGAGCGTCTACGCGGGAGCGAGAAGCGGCCGCGCCCGCTCCCGCAACTCCACCACGCGCGGTTCGTCGCCGTACGGCTCCAGCCGGTGCAGCAGGTCCTTCACGTACTCGGTGGTACGGGCCGAGGAGATGCGCCCCGCGACCTCCACTGCTCGTACGCCCTGCTCGCATGCCGCGTCCAGGTTGCCCGACTCCAGCTCGGCGACCGCGGACACCACGAGGCGCAGGCCGTGCGAGCGTACGTACTCCTCCGTCGGCTTCGACAGCGCCTGCTCCGTGAAGCGGCGGACCTGGTGGGGCGCCTTGAGATCGCGGTAGCACTCGGCGGCGTCGGCGGCGAAACGGTCGTACGAGTAGAAGCCGAGCCAGGACGGGTCCTGGTCGCCCTCGCGGGCCCGCTCCAGCCAGCCCTCGGCGGTCCGCAGGGCTCCGCCGGCCGCCTGGGCGTCACCGGTGCGCGCGTGTGCGCGTGCCTCGACCAGGCGGAAGAAGCTCATCGTGCGGGCCGTGGCAAGGCCGCGGTTCCGCTCCAGCGCGGCCTGCGCGAGGTCGACGCCCTCGTCGCCGAAGCCGCGGTACGTGGCCTGCAGTGACATCGATGCCAGGACATAGCCGCCGAGCGGTACGTCGGCGGCCGCGCGCGCGAGGCGGAGCGCCTGGATGTAGTAGCGCTGGGCGGCCTCCTGCTGACCCGTGTCGAAAGCCATCCAGCCGGCGAGCCGGGTGAGCTCGGCGCTGGCTCCGAGGAGGGCGCGGCCCACCTCGTCCGAGTACGCGCCGAGCAGCAGCGGCGCCGCCTCCACCCGTAAACACTCGGGCACCATGGACGAACGCCAGTCGCCGCCCCCGTACTTGGAGTCCCAGCGCCTGGCGTCCTCGGCGGCCTCACGCAGCTTCTGCACGTCGCTGTGGCCGACTTTCAGCGGTGCTCCGGAGCCTTCCACGGGGCTCGCGTCGCGCCCCACCGAGCTGTCGGCCGGGGTTATCAGCCACCGCGACGCGGGAGTCGCGTACGCGCTCACCGCGAACGATCCGGCGAGCGACTGCCAGATGCCGCCGGAGCCGGCCCGGCGTCCGGCGAGGTCGAGCCGGTACAGCTCCGTCGCCGACTTCACGGCCTGTCCCACGTCACGGGGAAAGGCGAGGCCCACTTCCGGTGCGGGATCCGCGTCCGCCAGACCGATCTCGTGGAGCGGTACGGGGCGGCCGAGCTTCTGGCCGATGGCCGCGGCGATGAGGTGCGGCGCGGCGCCCTGCGGGACCATGCCCTTCGACACCCAGCGCGCCACCGACGTCTTGTCGTAGCGAAGAGTCAACCCGCGTTGAGCGCCGAGGTCGTTGACGCGTCGTGCGAGCCCTGCGTTGCTGATTCCCGCGAGGGCGAGAACGGCGCCGAGTTTTTCGTTCGGCCCGCGTTGCTCCCTGGACATGCGCCACCCCTCGACACCGACGGCTGCCGCGCTGGCATAGTTACGCGGCATTCGTAAACCCAGCGTAGTTCGCCGCGTCACAAGCGTTAAGAGGCATAGTTCCGGATGGCGGGATTGTGGTCCGTACGAAAGCACGCAGCGTCGCGACGTGCTCCTGCTGTGTGGCCGTGCGCCCGGCAGTGCGCTCTTCTCCGGCCATCGCAAAAGCGCTTCCATGGATCCTGCGTGGGTCGGCCCGCTGTACTGGATCCAGTGGGCTGGGGGACACCGCCGCCTACATCCCCGCGGGCGGCGGACCGGTCCGGGAGGCGGACTCCGCCTCCCGGACTGTGCGTTGGGCAGAGCCTGTACGGAGCGTGCATGGGTCTGGCCGTCCATCGCTAAATTGGCTGAATCTCGGCCCCTGGTCGCCGGAGTCGAATACCCCTCCTACCATGGGACTTGGGGCGCGTTGGGGGTTTTCGGGGAGTGTACCGGGGGCGCATTCGCGTCGTCGTCGCCTTGCCTCGTGCGTGCGTCCGCCTCGTTGCGGGCACCTCCTCAGGGGCGCACTCCGGGGAGTGCAAGCGGGGGCAGGGACCCTCCGACGCCCCTCTTCGTGGCAGCATGGTGCCCAGTTCGTACGGTGCACTGGTTGTCCACAGCCCGTGGAGGCGGCGATGCGGTGGTTGGTGGGGTGGAGCAGTACCACCGCTGGGACCCCTGAGATCGGCTCGGCGGGAGCCACCGGCAGCGACGGCGAGACGGTGCACCCCGTGGGGGCCCAACTCCTGTGGGGCGACCCCGATCCGCTCTGGGCGGTCGGGGACTGGCGCCCCGACGAGGTGCGCGTCGTGAAGGCCGACGCACAGAACCGGATCGCGGTACTCGGCACCTGCGGCGCCTTGGACGAAGAACTGCGCGTGGGCCTGGGCGCCGCGCGCGCAGGCGCACTTCGCCATCTGACGGCCTGGTCCGGCAGCTATACGGCCGTCGTCCAGGTGGGGCGCCGGGTGATGGTGTGCGGCGATCTGGCAGGCGCACGGCCGGTGTTCTACACCCCCTGGTCGGGCGGCACGGCGTACGCCACGGCCGCGCTGCCCCTCGCCGACCTCATCGAGGCCAGCCTCGACTGCGGGCACCTCGCGGCCCTGCTCGCCGCACCAGACGTCCCCGCGGCCCTGCACGACTCCACGCCCTACCTGGGCGTGCGGCGCATTCCGCCGGGGCACGCACTGATCCTGCGCGCGGGCGCACGCGAGATCGCCGGTTACGAACCGGTGGCCTCCCTCGCCGTCGCGGCACCCTCCGCCGACCCGGACGGCGCAGTGGCCGCCGTACGCGACGCCCTCGTAGAGGCCGTACGCGCACGTCTGGCCGCCCCCCGGCACGTCCCCGGCGCCGATGTGGACCCCGGCCCCGTCCCCGGGATGGGGCCCGCCGAACGGCGCGCGGCGCGCGGCATGCCCGTACCCGGCATCGGAGCCGACCTCTCCGGAGGGCCCGCTTCGGGAACGCTCGCCCTCCTGGCCGCCGGCCTCCCCGGCATGCCGGGCACCGTCCTGGGGCACGGCACCGGCGCCGGTGAGCGTCTCCTCGCGATCACGTTCAACGACCTCGCCGTGCGGGGGCACGAGGCCGAGCTGGAGCGCGCCGGGACGCTGGCCGCCAACCCGCGGCTGCACCATGTGGTGGTCACCGGCGGCGAAGAGGTCCTCCCCTACGCCGAGCTGGAGGGCCCGCTCACGGACGAACCCGGTCCTTCCCTCGTGACCGCCGCCCGCCACCGCGCCCGGCTCGCCTCGGGCAGCGCGGACCACTTCACCGGGTACGGCGCCCGGCAGGTCCTGGACGCGCACCCGGCGCGCCTCGCCGACCTGCTGATGGACCGCAAACGGCGCCGCCTGGTGCGCCCCTTGGCGGCACTGGCCACGGCAGACGGCTCCGTCATGGTCCCCGCGCGCGTGTACGGCGCGGCGCGCAAGCTCGCCCGTACGCCCTACCTCGTCGGCGTCGAGGGACTCGCCGACCGGCTGCTGCACAAACGGTTCGAGGAGCCGGGGGGTGCCGTTGGGGCGTCGCTCGCCGCGCTCATGTGGGCGAGACCTGGGCCTGCGGCGCGCTGGCTGACGGGTGAGGCGCTCGCTGAAGTATCGGTTCGCCTGACGGGTGCGACGACCCGGGCCGGTGTCGTCCCCGGGCAGCGCCCCGGCGACCACCGTGCCCGTGCCGCCCTCGCCCGCCGCGCCGCCGACCTCCGCATCCTGGAACAGGCCGCCGAGATCCGCTTCCAGCGCCTGCACGCCCCCTTCCTCGACAACCAGGTCGTCCGCGCCTGCCGCGCCCTCCCCGAGGCGCTCCGCGTCCAGCCCGGCGCGCGTGCCGCGATCCTCCGTACGGTCCTGGAGGGCGCCGGCGTCGCCGACCTCCCACCCGGCTGGGGCGCGCCATCCCGCGCCTCCTCCGCGGCCGCCGCCCGCGCGGGCCTGCGCGCCGCCGTCGGCGACCTGGTCGCCCTCTTCGACACGCCCCTCCTCGCCCAGGCGGGCCTGGTCGAGGCCCGCGTCGTCCGCAAGGCCCTCCGGGCGGCAGCCGAGGGCGAACCCCTGCCCCTGGAGGGCATCGCCGACCTCGTTTCCCTGGAGTTGTGGCTCCGTCGGCTGCTGGACCGCCGCGGCACATGCTGGACGGGCACGCCCGCGCGACAGCGAGCGGTACCGGCGGGGATCGTGCCGCAGCGAGGGGCGTTGGGCGCGGGGGCGGCTCGGCGGGGGTAGGCCCGGCACCGCGGGGGTCGAGACCCGCTCCGAAGCAGCCCACGGCCGCAGTGGACGCGGCGGTGTCGGACACCTCGGTGCCACGAAGTGACGCCTCCGTTACCCGGGGCAACGGAGTAACCACTCTTTCGTGGGGACTTGCACTTCAGGAGCACGGGCGTTCACCCGTGAGGGGAAGCCCCGATCGGACTTCCCCTCACGGATACCGGCCCGCTCAGCGCCCCGCCCAGCTCACACGGGACGGGACCGCAGCCCCTCCAGCAGGATGTCCAGCAGTCGTGCCGAGGCCGCCGCCTGCTGGGTGGCGTCCGGCAGTGAGGGCGCCGCCGTGGCTATCACCAGCAGGATGTCCGACACGGTCACGTCCGTGCGCAGCTCGCCCGCCGCGCGTGCCCGCTCCACAAGCCGGCTCACGACCTCCAGTAGCTGAGCCGCCCCGGCGTCGTCCTCGGCCGCCACGGCCTCGTCGCCGGCCACCAGCCGCTCCTCCACCAGCCGCAGCTCTTTGGAGACCGGCTGGGACCGCTGCTGCGGCACCCGCGCCTCGTCGAGGACCGCGCTCTCGTCCGCGACACCCACCCGCAGTACCTGCGGCGGCAGTAGCCGCCCGGCGCCCGAGGCCACGGACGTCCGCAGGAAGCGCGCGAGCGCCGACCACGGCTCGTCCTCCTGACCGAGAGCCGCCCGCGCCTGGTCGGTCAGCCGGGAGGTCTCCTCCTCGGCTATCCGCCGGACCAGTACGTCCTTGCTCGGGAAGCGCCGGTACACCGTGCCGACGCCGACCCGCGCGCGCCGCGCCACGTCCTCCATCGGCGCGCCGTACCCCAGCTCGCCGAAGACCTCGCGCGCCGCGCGCAGTACATGCTCCAGATTGCGCTGTGCGTCCACGCGCAGCGGTGTCGTGCGCGATGTGTCCCCCGCGCCGCGTCCGTTCCCCACCGCCGCACCGACCGCGCCGCCCGAGGTGATGGCAGACGCGGACGAGCAATGAGTGTCCTGTATGTGCATAAGTGTTCCCCCGGTAACGTCTCCTCCCCCGGAGACTCTCCCCGCCATTGACAGCCGGAGCGAGCGGAACAGGCCGGGTCGGTCGTACAACCTGTCGTACGGACCCGCCGAGTGCTTCCCCCTGCGCCCCGGTGACACACGAACATAGTTGAGTGGGAGTCAATTCAGAAGGGGCAGCTTCCGCACGGTGCGCCCCCCGATCGGAGTACGGACCGGATACATCCCGATTGTGCCCCCTACCGTCATCTCGCTCACCCTCACTGACCTGCGTATATATGCCACAGTCCGGCAAATTGGCCAAGCCTGCGCGTCGTCGGCGCTCGGTCACACAAATTGCCGGGCCTGTGGACAAACGCAAGAGCTCGTTGCGTCATAGGTGGGTGAAGGAACCTGCGCGCATTCTCATCGTCGGCGGCGGCTACGTCGGGATGTACACCGCTCTCCGGCTCCAGCAGAAGCTGCAGCCGGAGCTCGGACGGGGCGACGTGGAAATCGTCGTGGTCTCGCCCGACCCGTACATGACCTATCAGCCTTTCCTTCCCGAAGCAGCCGCGGGGAACATCTCGCCACGCCATGTCGTCGTGCCGCTGCGGCGCGTCCTCGACCAGTGCAAGATCGTCATCGGCGAGGCACAGTCGATCGACCACGCCGAGCGCACCGCGACCCTCACCACGCTCGCCACCCAGGAAGAGGGCGCGGCCCCGCAGCAGATCGCCTACGACGAACTCGTCCTCGCGCCCGGCTCCGTCTCACGCGTCCTCCCGATCCCCGGCCTTGCCGACCACGGCATCGGCTTCAAGACCGTCGAAGAGGCCATCGGCCTGCGCAACCACGTCATCGAGCAGATGGACATCGCATCGTCCACCCGCGACCCCGCGATCCGTGACGCGGCCCTGACCTTCGTCTTCGTAGGAGGCGGCTACGCAGGCGTGGAGGCCCTCGGTGAACTCGAGGACATGGCCCGCTACACCGCGCGCTACTACCACAACGTCACGCCCGAGGACATGAAGTGGATCCTCGTCGAGGCCTCTGACCGCATCCTGCCCGAGGTCGGCGAGGAGATGGGCAAGTACACCATCACCGAGCTGCGCCGCCGCAACATCGACGTACGCCTGGAGACCCGCCTCGAGTCCTGCGCGGACCGGGTCGCGGTACTGAGCGACGGCGCGCGCTTCCCGACTCGTACGGTCGTCTGGACCGCGGGCGTGAAACCGCACCCCGTCCTGGCCGCCACCGACCTGCCGCTGAACGGACGCGGGCGCCTCAAGTGCACCGCCCAACTCACCGTCGACGGCGTCACGCACGCGTGGGCAGCGGGAGACGCCGCAGCCGTCCCCGACATCACGGCCGACGAGCCCGGCAAGGAGTGTGCGCCCAACGCCCAGCACGCGGTGCGCCAGGCCAAGACCCTCGGCGACAACGTCGTCGCCTCTCTGAGGGGAAAGCCTTTCAAGGAGTACGGCCACAAGTACGCTGGTTCGGTCGCGTCCCTGGGACTCCACAAAGGCGTCGCACACGTCTACGGGCGGAAGTTGAAGGGCTACCCTGCCTGGTTCATGCACCGCACGTATCACCTGAGCAGGGTTCCGACCTTCAACCGCAAAGCCCGTGTGATGGCCGAGTGGACACTCGCGGGGCTCTTCAAGAGGGAGATCGTCTCCCTCGGTTCACTCGAACATCCCCGTGCGGAGTTCGAACTCGCGGCCGGGGGAAAGCCTCCTCAGGACGCGAAGGAGTCGTCCTGACCGGATCCAGGAACTCCGCCGGCAGGGCTGACGTCTGAGGGTGTCGGTCCGGTCGGACACACTGGTCCACGACCATGGGCGGGCCGACCGCTCGCCCTTCAAAACCACGAGGCCTGTCCCACAGTGAACTTCACGCGCTGGAGCGCCCGGCTCCCCGGAACGCAGCGCCGCGCCGCAGCGCGGGCCGGCAGCTCCTCGGATGCGCTCCCTCAGGAGGGCTCCGTGCCCGCGGCCCGCGCCGAGCGGCGGAGAGCCGACTCCGCCGCCGACACTCCCGCCCCACCCGTCCCCGCCGTCGACGAACTGCCGGTCCGCGAGGTACTCGACCGCATCCCGGCCCTCGTCGCCCTTGTGCACGGCCCCGAGCACCGCCTCGCATACGTCAACGACGCGTATGTGGCGGCCTTCGGCGTCCGTCCGGTCGGCGAGCCCGCCTGTGAGGCGCTGCCCGAGCTGGACGAGGTCGGCCTGCTGCCGCTGCTCGACCAG
>CBFGQM010000098.1:0-14997 GCA_965650905.1 uncultured Streptomyces sp.
GGAGAGCGCCGACATGGTGCTCAACATCGGGCCCCAGCACCCCTCCACACACGGGGTGCTGCGGCTGCGGCTCGTGCTGGACGGCGAGCGGATCCAGCACGCGGAGCCGGTCATCGGCTATATGCACCGCGGCGCGGAGAAACTCTTCGAGGCGCGCGACTACCGCCAGATCGTCATGCTCGCCAACCGCCACGACTGGCTCTCCGCCTTCTCGAACGAGCTCGGTGTCGTCCTCGCCGTCGAACGCATGCTCGGCATGGAGGTACCCTCCCGGGCGGTGTGGATGCGCACGCTCCTCGCGGAGCTGAACCGTGTCCTGAACCATCTGATGTTCCTGGGGTCGTACCCCCTGGAACTGGGCGGAATCACCCCGGTCTTCCATGCCTTCCGGGAGCGCGAGGAACTCCAGGGCGTCATGGAGGAGATCTCCGGCGGGCGCATGCACTACATGTTCAACCGGGTCGGCGGTCTCAAGGAGGACCTCCCCGCCGGATGGACCGCGCGTGCGCGTGCGGCTGTCGCGGACGTCCGCTCGCGTATGGACGTGTACGACGAGCTGGTGCTCGGCAACGAGATCTTCCGAGGCCGCACGCGCGACGTGGGCCGGATGTCTCCCGAGACGGTGCAGGCCTACGGAGTGAGCGGTCCCATCGCCCGCGCCTGCGGGGTCGACTTCGACCTGCGCCGCGACGAGCCGTATCTCGCCTACGGGGAGCTGGGCGACGTCCTGAAGGTCGTCACACGGCAGGCGGGCGACTGCCTGGCCCGTTTCGAGTGCCTCCTGGATCAGACGCACAACTCCCTGGACCTCGCCGACGCCTGCCTGGACCGGCTCGCGGAGCTGCCGCCCGGGCCGATCAACCAGCGGCTTCCGAAGGTGCTGAAGGCCCCCGAGGGCCACACGTACGCCTGGACCGAGAACCCGCTCGGCATCAACGGCTACTACCTCGTCAGCAAGGGTGACAAGACCCCGTACCGGCTGAAGCTGCGCTCGGCCTCGTACAACAACATCCAGGCGCTCACCGAACTGCTGCCGGGCACGCTCGTCGCGGACATGGTGGCGATTTTGGGGTCACTGTTCTTCGTCGTGGGGGACATCGACAAGTAGGGCGTCAGTGCCCTGACAGGCAACAGGGCTGTCTTCTTTGGCTTCTCGGGCTTCTCCGGCTCCTTCGGGCGGCAGGCTCGGTAGTGGGTTCGGAATTCCAACTGGCTGCACAAGCCAGCCGAAGTCGCCGAGCCCGCCAGGAGCGGTGAGCTCGGCGGCCTCACCCGCGCCCGCGAGAGCGCGTACGTACCCTGCCGGGTCCGTGGAGGCCAGAGCCAGCGGCGGCCGTCGGCCGCTCACGCCCAGGGCGCGCAGAGCCTCCCGCTGGGTCAGCAGCCGCGCTCCGGGCCGTGCGCACGCGTCCAGTGCCACGTGGGCGGTGATGTCGCAGGATCCGTCCGGCACGGGCGCCGTCGTCCTGCCCTCGCGGAAGCCGGTGAGCGTTCCGTAGGGGGGCCGGGCGTCCGCGACGTGGGCGTAGTCGACGGCGACGGCCACACCCCGGTCCAGGGTGGCCACGGCACAGGCCCAGGCGGCGTCCCTGGAGAGACCGATTTCGGCACGCAGCCCTTCGGGGCGTACGGCTTCCCCGTACGACTCCGGCTCTGACTCCCGCTCCGGCTCCGGTGCGGGCCCCTGCCCCGCCCCCGGCCCGAGCGGCCACCACCGCGCCAGCCACTCCGCCTCCGGCCCGGTGACCGGCTGCCCAAGGGTTTCGGCGCCGTCCTCCCGTACGAGAACCAGACGCGGCACCCCGTCCGCGTCCACCTCGGCCACGTCCAGCGGCACGTTGTCCAGCCACTCGTTGGCGAACAGCATCCCGCAGACGCCCGTCGGAGGCTCCGCGCGCCACTCGAGGCGGGGGTCGAGAGCGGCGGGACGGTCGGCGCGTTCGACGGCGTACCCGCGCGCGCGGGAGGCCACTTCGGCGGGCAGGGCCTTCAGGACGCCGGTCACCAGCTCGCCGCGGCCCGCGCCCATGTCGACGAAGGCGAGTTCGGCGGGACGGCCGAGCGCTTCGTCGACCCGGCACAGGAGCCGGGCCACGGCTCCCGCGAACTGCGGTGACACATGCACCGACGTACGGAAATGACCAGCAGGCCCCTCGGGCCGGCGATAGAACCCGAAGGGCCCGTACAGGGCCTCTTCGGTCGCATCCCGCCACCTACGCCACGCGCCTACTCCCTTATGCCTCACTGCGCCAGGCTAAGCGCCCGGTCTGAGTAGGTCTCCACCTTGGGGAGTACGTGCGCCGGTCGTGGATCGACCCTCCGGTTGACTCCTGCGCGCAGTGCGCTTCCCTACGCTGGGTTACGTGCAACGCCTCTATGACCTCCTCCGCAGGTACCCCACGTGGGTCGACAGTTTCTGGGCCGTCGTGCTGCTCGGGATCTCCGGCGTCGTGGAAGGAATGGTCGGTCTGGAGGCTGAGGCCCCCGACCCCCCGGTCATCGCGATCCCGGTCACCCTGCTGCTGTACCTCGTGGTCGCGCTGCGCCGCCGCATGCCCGAGAAGATGCTGCTGCTGGCCATCACGGTCGGACTGACACAGCAGGCCCTCGCCGTGGCGGAGACACCGGCGATCTTCGCGATGCTGTTGATCATCTACACCGTGGCCGCAAACGGCGCCCGCTGGGCGTCCCGGCTCGCACTCGTCGCCGGCCTGAGCGCGGGGGCGCTCTCGCAGCTGCCCTGGCCGGGGGGTTTCGTGGGCATGTGGGGCCATATCCTGATGGCCGTCTTCCTGACCGTCCTCTTCGCGCTCGCCTGGGTCCTCGGCGACTCCATCCGCACCCGCCGCGCCTATCTCGCCGAGCTGGAGGAGCGCGCCGAACGCATGGAGAAGGAGCGCGAGGCCCAGTCCAAGGTCGCGGTAGCCGCCGAGCGGGCCCGGATCGCCCGCGAGCTGCACGATGTGGTCGCGCACAACGTCTCGGTGATGGTGGTGCAGGCCGACGGCGCCGCGTATGTCCTTGACACCGCCCCCGACCAGGCCAAGAAGGCCCTGGAGACCATTTCCGGAACAGGCCGGCAGGCCCTCGCCGAGATGCGCCGCCTGCTCGGTGTGCTGCGTACCGGCGAACACCAGGAGAGCGGCGAGTACGTCCCCCAGCCCGACGTCGACCAGCTCGACGACCTCGTCGAGCAGTGCCGCAGCTCGGGTCTCCCCGTCGACTTCCAGATCGAGGGCACTCCGCGCCCGCTGCCGAGCGGCGTCGAGCTCACCGCGTACCGCATCGTGCAGGAGGCGCTCACCAACACGCGCAAGCACGGGGGGGCGAACGCGGGCGCCAGCGTGCGCCTGGTGTACTTCGACGACGGCCTCGGGCTGCTCGTCGAGGACGACGGCAGGGGCGCCCCGCACGAGTTGTACGAGGAGGGTGGCGCCGACGGCCGGGGACACGGTCTGATCGGCATGCGCGAGCGCGTGGGCATGGTCGGCGGCACCCTGGACGCGGGCCCGCGCCCGGGCGGCGGCTTCCGGATCAGCGCCCTGCTCCCGCTCAAGCCCGCCGTCTGACACGTGCACGCTCCACGAACCGACCAAAGGACCCACGCATGCCGATCCGCCTGATGCTCGTCGACGACCAGGTGCTGCTGCGCACCGGATTCCGGATGGTGCTCGACGCGCAGCCGGACATGGAGGTCCTGGCGGAGGCGGGCGACGGCGTCGAGGCCCTCCAGGTGCTGCGTTCGACCCCCGTCGACGTGGTCCTGATGGATGTCCGCATGCCGAAGCTGGACGGCGTGGAGACCACCCGCCGCATCTGCTCCGAGCCCAACCCTCCGAAGGTACTGATCCTGACCACCTTCGACCTCGACGAGTACGCTTTCTCCGGCCTGAAGGCGGGCGCCTGCGGCTTCATGCTCAAGGACGTACCGCCCGGCGAGCTCCTCGCCGCCATCCGCGCCGTACACAGCGGCGACGCGGTGGTCGCGCCCTCCACGACCCGTCGGCTCCTCGACCGGTTCGCGTCCATGCTGCCGAGCGGCGGCCAGGAGCCCCAGCACAAGGAGCTGGAGCGGCTCACCGACCGCGAACGCGAGGTGATGATCCTGGTCGCGCAGGGCCTGTCGAACGGCGAGATCGCTGCCCGCCTCGTCCTCTCGGAGGCGACGGTCAAGACACACGTGGGCCGCATACTCACCAAACTGGGCCTGCGCGACCGGGTGCAGGTCGTCGTTTTCGCGTACGAGACCGGGCTCGTACGGGCGGGCGGTTGAGCTTGGCGTTCGACCGAGTTCGAGTCTCAAGCCGGGTGGAAGGCGGCTGACGACGGCTGTCGGTGACCGTTGTGAACGTACGGTGTGCCGGAACGTGACCGGGGCGCAACCGGCGCCCACTAAGGTCCTGCGCATGCTCCTGTGGATCAACGGCCCCTTCGGGGGCGGCAAGACACAGACCGCACACGAGATCCGGCGGCGCCTGCCCGGCAGCGTCATCTGCGACCCGGAACACGTCGGCTTCGGGCTGCGCCGCATGCTGCCGCCCGAACGGCGCGGGGATTTCCAGGATCTGGTGTCCTGGCGGCAGGGTGTCGTCGAGGTGCTCGACCTGGCCCTCACGCAGCACGAGGGCGTGGTGATCGCCCCCATGACGGTCACCGAGCCCGTGTACTTCGACGAGACCGTCGGGCAGCTGCGCGAACGCGGCCACGACGTACGGCACTTCACGCTCCTCGCCGAGCGGGAGACGGTACTGAAGCGGCTGCGCGAGCGCGGTTTCGGACACCTCCTCCGGCACGCGGTCGGCAAGGAGGCCCCTGTGCGCGGGGAGAGTTGGGCCGTGCGCAAGCTCGACCACTGTCTGGAGCGGCTGCCCGAGCCGGAGTTCGCCGAGCACCTGTGGACGGATCACACGACCGTTCCCAAGACCGCCGACCGGATCGCCGTACTGGCCGGGCTGACGCTCACTCCGAACAGGGAAGGGGCGCTGCGGACGCGGCTGCGGCAGATGCGTGTCGGGGCGAAGCACAGCCGGTTCGGCTGACGGGCTGACGGACTGCTGCTGTCGTCCGACCGTCCGGGCGCTGCACCGGCCGGGCCCGCGCGTTTCCCCCAGCCTGTGGACAGGACAACGGGCCCGGAACCGATCGCGTTAACATGACGAGAAATCGTCCGGTACCCCGAGCGGACTGGAGCGGAAGGCCGCAGTCGAGTGAGTACAGTCCCACAACCAGACCCCAAGGACCGCCCGGCGCGGCTCACCGTCGGCGTCGTCGGTGCCGGCCGCGTGGGTCCCGCACTTGCCGCGTCACTCCAGCTCGCCGGGCATCGACCGGTGGCGGTCTCCGGAGTCTCCGACGCCTCCGTACGACGTGCGGCGCAGCTGCTGCCCGACGTACCGCTGGTGGCGCCCGCGGCGGTCATGGAGCGGGCCGACCTGGTGCTTCTGACGGTCCCCGACGACGCCTTGCCGGGGCTGGTGCAGGGTCTTGCCGAGACGGGCGCCGTGCGGGCCGGGCAGCTACTCGTGCACACCTCCGGGCGGTACGGCGCGAAGGTCCTGGATCCCGCACTGCGGGCCGGGGCACTGCCGCTGGCGCTGCACCCCGCGATGACGTTCACCGGCACCCCTGTGGACGTACAGCGTCTGGCGGGGTGCTCCTTCGGGGTCACCGCTCCCGAGGAGCTGCGGCTGGCCGCCGAGGCGCTGGTCATCGAGATGGGCGGCGAGCCCGAGTGGATCGCCGAGGAGAACCGGCCGCTGTACCACGCGGCCCTCGCCCTCGGCGCCAACCACCTGGTGACGCTGGTCGCCGAGTCCCTGGAGCTGCTCCGGGCCGCGGGCGTCGAAGCTCCCGACCGGATGCTGGGCCCGCTCCTGGGGGCCGCCCTGGACAACGCCCTCAGGTCGGGCGACGGGGCCCTCACCGGTCCCGTCGCACGGGGTGACGCGGGCACGGTCGCCGCGCACGTGTCGGAGCTGCGCAAGCACGCGCCGCAGACCGTCGCCGGCTATCTGGCGATGGCCCGTGCGACCGCCGACCGGGCACTCGCCCACGGGCTGCTCAAGCCGGAGCTCGCCGAGGACCTTCTGGGGGTACTCGCCGACGGCACCGAAGGGACCGCCGGGACCGAGGGAGAGTCCCCATGACCGCCGCCCTGCTGAGCACCTTGGACGAGCTCCACGCGCGCGTGCGCACCGGACGCCGTGCCGTCGTGATGACCATGGGCGCCCTGCACGCGGGTCACGCGGCGCTGATCCGTACCGCTCGCGAGATCGCGGGGGGCGAAGGGGAGGTCGTCGTCACGGTCTTCGTGAACCCCCTCCAGTTCGGCGCGGGCGAGGACCTCGACCGCTACCCGCGCACGCTGGACGCCGACGTCAAGATCGCCGAACAGGCGGGCGCGGACATCGTGTTCGCACCCTCCGTGGACGAGGTCTACCCCGGCGGCGAGCCCCAGGTGCGCGTCAGCGCGGGCCTGATGGGCGAGCGCCTGGAGGGCGCCTCGCGGCCCGGGCACTTCGACGGCATGCTCACCGTCGTGGCCAAACTGCTGCATCTCACCCGACCCGACGTGGCGCTGTACGGGCAGAAGGACGCCCAGCAGCTCGCCCTGATCCGCCGCATGGTGCGCGATCTGAACTTCGGGGTGGAGATCGTCGGGGTACCGACCGTGCGTGAGGCGGACGGCCTGGCCCTGTCCAGCCGGAACCGCTATCTGTCGGCCGCCGTGCGGCACACCGCGCTCGCCCTCGCCGAGGCCCTGTTCGCGGGCAGCGACAGGCACGCCGCACAGGAGGCCCTCCGCGCGCGAGCCCGCGAAGTGCCCACCACGCGCGCGCGTGCCGAGGCCCTCAGCGCGCTCGGCGAGTCCCGCGCCGCGGCTGACGCGCACGCCGTGTCCAAGGCGGCACCCGGCGGGCCGGCCGCGGTCCGCGCCGCCGCCCGCCTGGTCCTCGACGACGCGGCCGGCATGCGACCCCCGCTCGCCCTGGACTACTTGGCGCTGGTCGATCCGTCCGACTTCACCGAGATCCCGGACGACTACACCGGTGAGGCGGTCCTCGCCGTCGCCGCCCGGGTCGGGACAACCCGGCTGATCGACAACATTCATATGACCTTCGGAGCCGCCTCGTGACCAGCACAGGCATACGTCTGCACGCGCCCGCCCCCGGCTGGTTCATCGCCGCCGACGTCGTGGTCGTCGGCTCCGGAGTCGCCGGACTCACCGCGGCCCTGCGCTGCGACGCCGCGGGCCTGCGGACCGTCGTGGTCACCAAGGCCCGCCTCGACGACGGCTCCACGCGCTGGGCGCAGGGCGGCATCGCGGCGGCTCTGGGCGAGGGCGACACCCCCGAGCAGCACCTCGACGACACGCTGGTGGCGGGCGCGGGCCTGTGCGACGAGGAGGCCGTACGCATCCTCGTCACCGAGGGCCCCGACGCCGTACGCCGGCTGATCGCGACCGGCGCCCACTTCGACGAGTCGGAAGAGGGCGACCTGGAACTCGCCCGCGAGGGAGGCCACCACCGCCGCCGTATCGCGCACGCGGGCGGCGACGCGACCGGTGCCGAGATCTCCCGGGCTCTCGTCGAGGCGGTACGCGCAGGCAGGAGGGGCGAGCGCGAAGCGCTCTCGGCCAAGGGGGGCGGCGGGCGACGGGCGGGACTGCGCACGGTCGAGAACGCCCTCGTCCTGGACCTGCTGACGGACGCTGACGGCCACACCGCGGGCGTAACCCTGCACGTCATGGGAGAGGGCCAGCACGACGGCGTGGGAGCCGTCCACGCGCCCGCCGTGGTCCTCGCCACCGGTGGTATGGGCCAGGTCTTCTCGGCGACCACCAACCCGTCCGTGTCCACCGGAGACGGCGTGGCGCTGGCGCTCCGCGCCGGAGCCGAGGTCAGCGACCTGGAGTTCGTCCAGTTCCATCCGACCGTGCTCTTCCTGGGCCCGGACGCCGAGGGCCAGCAGCCGCTGGTCTCCGAGGCGGTACGCGGCGAGGGTGCCCACCTGGTCGACGCGGACGGTGTGCGTTTCATGGCCGGGCAGCACGAACTGGCCGAGCTCGCGCCCCGGGACATCGTCGCCAAGGGCATCATGCGCCGCATGCAGGACCAGGGCGCCGAGCACATGTATCTGGACGCCCGCCACTTCGGCGCCGACATGTGGGAGCACCGCTTCCCCACCATCCTGGCCGCCTGCCGCGCCCACGGCATCGACCCGGTCACCGAGCCCGTCCCGGTCGCCCCGGCGGCCCACTACGCCTCCGGAGGCGTCCGGACGGACGCCCATGGCCGTACGACGGTCCCCGGCCTGTACGCGTGCGGCGAGGTCGCCTGCACCGGCGTGCACGGCGCCAACCGGCTTGCCTCCAACTCCCTCCTGGAGGGCCTGGTCTATGCCGAGCGCATCGCCGCCGACATCGCCGCACGGCACGAGGAAACCGGCCTCCCCGCGCGCGTGCCCGCGCCGGTCGCCTATCCGGAGCAGCCCGTCCACCCGCTGCTGGCTCCCGAGGCGCGCTTCGCCATCCAGCGGGTCATGAGCGAGGGCGCCGGTGTCCTGCGGTCCGCCGCGTCCCTTGAGGCCGCCGCCGACCGCCTCCAGCGGCTGCGCTCCGACGCGCGCGAGGCGCTCGCCGCGAACGGCAAGACGGCCGAGCCCGGCGTCGACACCTGGGAGGCCACCAATCTTTTGTGCGTGGCCAGGGTCCTGGTCGCCGCCGCCCGCCTGCGCGAGGAGACGCGCGGCTGCCACTGGCGCGAGGACCACGCCGACCGCGACGACACCAACTGGTCCCGCCACATCGTCGTACGCATGAATCCGGACCTCCCACCGGTCTCCCGCCACCACCCCTCCAACGAGGCGCTGCGCGCCGCACCTGCTGAATTCGCCGTACGCACCACCGACACAGCAGACTTCCCTCCGACCCTCCCCCAACCGTTCGACTTCGCTCGAGCAGGGGGAGCCCCTATGCCCCAGCCGGCGCACCGTCCTCAGGAGCAGTGACAGAAGTGAGCACCCCCGACCTTCCCCTTCTCAACGGCGGTGGCTGCGGCGACGGCTGCGGTTGCGGTGCCGAAGGGGAGTACGACACCGACACCCTGGAGTGCGGCCTCGACCCCGCCCTCGCACAGCTGCTCGCCGACGCGGGCCTCGACCCCGTAGAGGTCGAGGACATCGCCCACCTGGCCATCGAGGAGGACCTCGACCACGGCGTGGACGTGACCACGGTCGCGACCATCCCCGAAGCGGCCGTCGCCACCGCCGACCTCACCGCCCGCGAGGCGGGCGTCGTGGCGGGCCTGCGGATCGCCGAAGCGGTGATCTCGGTGGTCTGCACGGACGAGTTCGAGGTCCAGCGCCACGTCGACGACGGCGACAGGGTGGAAGCAGGCCAGAAGCTCTTGAGCGTCACGAGCCGCACCCGCGACCTCCTGACGGCCGAACGCAGCGCCCTGAACCTCCTGTGCCGTCTCTCCGGCATCGCGACCGCCACGCGCGCGTGGGCGGACGTTCTGGAGGGCACGAAGGCGCGGGTGCGCGACACCCGCAAGACGACGCCCGGACTGCGCTCCATGGAGAAGTTCGCGGTGCGCTGCGGCGGCGGCGTCAACCACCGCATGTCCCTCTCGGACGCGGCCCTGGTCAAGGACAACCACGTGGTCGCCGCGGGCAGCGTCGCCCAGGCCTTCAAGGCCGTACGCGCGACCTTCCCCACCGTACCGATCGAGGTCGAGGTCGACACCCTGCACCAGCTGCGCGAGGTCGTGGACGCGGGCGCCGACCTGATTTTGCTGGACAACTTCACGCCCAGCGAGTGCGAGGAGGCCGTGGCCCTCGTCCAGGGCCGCGCGCTCCTGGAGGCCTCGGGCCGCCTGACCCTGGAGAACGCGGCGGTGTACGCGCGGACGGGCGTCGACTACCTCGCGGTGGGAGCCCTGACGCACTCCTCGCCGATCCTGGACATCGGCCTCGACCTGCGACCGGCGGAGTAGGTACGGGCCATGCTGCTGACCATCGACGTGGGCAACACCCACACCGTCCTCGGCCTCTTCGACGGCGAGGACATCGTCGAGCACTGGCGCATCTCGACGGACGCGCGCCGTACGGCCGACGAGCTCGCCGTACTCCTCCAGGGCCTGATGGGCATGCACCCGCTGCTCGGAGAGGAGCTGGGCGACGGCATTGACGGCATCGCGATCTGCGCCACCGTCCCCTCCGTCCTGCACGAACTCCGCGAGGTGACCCGCCGGTACTACGGCGATGTCCCGGCCGTCCTCGTCGAGCCCGGCGTCAAGACGGGCGTGCCGATCCTGATGGACAACCCCAAGGAGGTCGGCGCGGACCGCATCATCAACGCGGTCGCCGCCGTCGGGCTCTATGGCGGACCGGCGATCGTCGTCGACTTCGGTACGGCGACGACCTTCGACGCGGTCAGCGCGCGCGGCGAGTACGTGGGCGGTGTCATCGCCCCCGGCATCGAGATCTCGGTCGATGCCCTCGGTGTCCGGGGCGCCCAGCTCCGCAAGATCGAGGTTGCACGGCCGCGCAGTGTGATCGGCAAGAACACGGTCGAAGCCATGCAGTCGGGCATCATCTACGGTTTCGCAGGACAGGTCGACGGCGTGGTGAACCGCGTGGCCCGCGAACTGGCCGACGACCCCGACGACGTCACGGTCATCGCGACGGGCGGACTCGCGCCGATGGTGCTGGGCGAATCCTCGGTCATCGACGAACACGAGCCCTGGCTCACGCTGATCGGCCTCCGCCTGGTCTACGAACGCAACGTGTCTCGCACGTAACGCTCCGCTGTCAACGGGTCTCGCCTCCGTCGGTGGGTGGGGCGGTTTCGCCTCGGGGGTTCGGCGGGTGGGTCGGGGCCGGGCGCCGGGTACGTCCGTCCGCCGCCACCGGGGGGCGTACTGCGACTGGGGCTGGGGGCGCGGCCACCGGTTTCGGGAAGGGGGGTCGGGGAAAGAAAAGCCGCCCCCGCCCCACCCGCAGCCTTCTGCGCGGTCCGGCGGAGCCGCCCGCCCGGGTGGCAGGCCCACGCCACACACGCCCGGTATGCGGATTTTGTCTGATTAGCACGTATCGTGGCCGCATGCCCACGCCTTACGGATCTCGCGGCGGCATGGCGTTCGGCGCGGAGGAGCTGCGTGTGCTCCGCCGTGCGCTCGCTCTCGCCCTTCACCCCAGCCCCGCTTCGGCCGAGGACGTCCAGGACTGCCTTGGCCTGGCCGAGTCCGTCGACGAGGCGGCCCGCGAGGGCGCCCGGCTGCATGCCTTTCTGCTGGCCGACCTCGCCCGCTACCGGGCCGCGCTGCCCGGCGCCGCCACCGGCTACCTGACGCTCCTGGAAGAGGCCCTCGGAGTCGAGTACCGCCCGACCGGCGACGACCTCGCCGCCCTGCGCGCCCTGCGCGGCAACCCCGCGGCCGCCACCCTCCTGAACCGCTGTCAAGTCCCTGTGGACCGCCCACGCCTGACGGCACTTCCCGGCGGCCGCGCGCTCATCGACCCGCCACGCGCGCCTGCAGCGACCAAGGGCCCCGATGAGAGGCCGGCGAAAAAGCCCACTCCCCAGCCGAAGCCCAAGCCGCACCCCACCCCCCAGCCGGCGCACCCGCCCCGTCCGATCCCCACCCCCGGCGAGGTCTTCCCGCCCAGGCGCAAACCGCCCGCCCCACCGGTCAAGCCCCCACAGCAGCTCGCGGCCGGCTAAGCCTGTTCCGAGTTTCTGGCTGGATCGGGGAGCGGGGCGTGGTGCGTGCGATCGCGGCGATCGTGCGCACCACGCGCCTCGAACCCAGCCGGCAACTCGGAACAGGCCCTGGGCCACCATCCCCCGATCCGTCCGCCGTCCCGGCCCTGGCTACTCTGGAGCGCATGGACTACGTCTCCGCGCTCGTACCCCCCGTTGTGATGGCTGTGTTCTTCACCGGTCTGATTGTGACGATCGTGAAGAGTCAGGGCGGCGCCAACAAGGCCAAGGAGGACGCGGTCGTCGACGCCGCCCTCGCCCGCGCGGAGGGCGCGCGGCAGGCTTCCGGCGAACGCGACCACGACGCCTGACGCCCCGCCGGCGGGGTGACAGTCCGCGAGCCGCGGTCCCCCAAGTCGCTGGACGGGCAACGGCGTACGGCTCATCCGTCTTCCTGGGTGTACGCCCTTTTTGTTGCTATCTGTCAATGAAAAGTCATGGTCATTACGTTTTGATGGTGTCTGCCACTATGGTTTGAGTTGTGCCTCGCCCATTGGGAGAACTCGAAGATGCGGTCATGACGCGGGTGTGGAAGTGGAACCGCCCGGTGACCGTTCGAGAAGTCCTGGAAGATCTTCAGATGGAACGGTCCATCGCATACACCACGGTGATGACCGTTTTGGACAATCTCCATCAGAAGGGCTGGGTACGCCGTGAGGCGGAAGGCCGTGCCTATCGATATGAGGCGGTCTCCACCCGCGCCGCCTACGCGGCCGCACTGATGAACGAAGCCTGGTCGCAGAGCGACAACCAGGCCGCCGCTCTCGTCGCCTTCTTCGGCATGATGTCCCCGGAACAGCGCGAAGCACTCCGCGATGCCGTTCGCATGGTGCAGGGCCCCGAAACCACGCCTGGCGAAACCACGCCTGGCGAAACCACCGGCGAAACCACCGGCGAAACCACGGCCGGCGAGAACGCCACAGGCGAAACCGCCGACGGCGAAACCACCGACGAGAACCCCACCGGTGAGAACCCCGCCGCCACGAAGGGCCACACCGGGCGATAGCGTCCGGTCATGCCAGCAGAGCAGTCCGAAGTCACCACTAAAGCCCTGACCGTCCGCCGGGCCAGGACCAGCGATGTCCCGGCGGTACGCCGGCTCCTTGACGCGTACGTCCGCGGCGGCATCCTGCTGGACAAAGCGACCGTGACGCTTTACGAGGACATCCAGGAGTTCTGGGTCGCGGAACGGGATGCCGGCTCAAGTGCGGAGGTGGTCGGCTGCGGCGCACTGCACGTGATGTGGGAAGACCTTGCGGAAGTCCGCACTCTCGCGGTGAACCCCGCGCTCAAGGGCGCCGGCGTCGGCCATCAGTTGCTGAAGAAGTTGCTGCAGACCGCCCGCCGGCTCGGCGTTCGCCGGGTATTCTGCCTGACCTTCGAAGTCGACTTCTTCGCGAAGCACGGCTTCGTGGAGATCGGTGAGACGCCTGTTGACACGGATGTCTACGCGGAGCTGCTGCGTTCCTATGACGAGGGCGTGGCAGAGTTCCTTGGTCTCGAACGAGTGAAACCGAACACCTTGGGCAACAGCCGGATGCTTCTGCATCTGTGAGCGCAGGCGCGTAATACGGCGGAGGTCGTCGCCCGGGGGCCCTATGTCCGAAACGCACATGTTTCCGGTCTTCCCGGTCCCGTCGGTCTCTCCCGGTCTCTCCCCGGGGTTTGTGTTTTTCCAGCAAAAGCGGTTTGCTTTCGGACGTACTGCAGTACTGCATATAACGGGGGACGTGAAACAGCGGCATCCGCCGCGGCCCCTCGGTCCTGAAGTTATCGATGAAAGGAAATCCAGTGGCACAGAAGGTTCAGGTCCTTCTTGTCGACGACCTCGACGGCGGCGAGGCGGACGAGACCGTGACGTTCGCGCTGGACGGTAAGACGTACGAGATTGATCTCACCACCACCAATGCGGACAAGCTCCGCGACCTTCTCGAGCCGTACTTGAAGGGCGGTCGTCGTACCGGAGGCCGCGCCTCAGGGGGTCGTGGAAAGGCGCGCGCCGCGTCCGGTGGCAGCCAGGACACTGCGCAGATCCGCGCCTGGGCGAAGGAGAACGGTTACGAGGTCAATGATCGTGGCCGCGTTCCGGCGTCCATTCGCGAGGCCTACGAGAAGGCCAACGCCTGAGCGGCTGCTCGCCGCAGGCGGATTCGGTGGCACTGCGTTGCCATCGTGTCCACGAGCCGTACCAGATCGGGGGCGCCCCCACCGCCCCCACCGCCCCCACCGAGCGCCGACAGCGTCGGCAACGCAGGCTCCACCGCGCAGTCGGGCTCAGGGGGCCGCAGCCAGACGGCGGCCCCCTGCGAGCCGTCCACCGCGGCCCACGTGCCGCGCGGGGGCAGCGGTGCCTCGATGTGCCCGCCCGTGCCGATCGCCCTGAGATCCAGATCCAGCGTGAGAGGCCCCCACTCCAGCCAGTCGAGCAGCCCCGGCAACTCGTCCGCGCTTCCCGCGGCCACCAGCAGTCGCATCCGGTCCGCCCGCAGGGCCACCGGCGAGCCCGGCCCCAGATGCCGGAGCGCCGCATAACCCGCTTCAGCGGGAACCTCCAGGACGTCGAAGCGCAGCCCCGTCAGCAATCCGACCGGTGGCCCGGGCACGGTCGACCAACCCAGTTCGTGCTCGTACCACTGCTGTACCAGTGACGACTGGACCGGTCCGCGAGGGAGGGGAATGCTGGGGAACATGCTGAGAGCAACCGCCAAGAGAGCATTCGAGTTACGTCGGGTTGCCCTGTGTGCACACAGAGTGCCGGAAGTAGCCGTGTAAAGGTGTTCGGTGGCGCAAGGATGTTCGCCCTTAGCGGAGGGAACCGGTGCACGCGGCATGGAGTGTCAGTGCGTACGGGTAAGACATCCCTAGCGGGAGGGGCGACACGCGAGGTTCGGGCCTCTCACGTTCGCCATCGGCGTACAGGTGGTGTGGGTATCTGCCTGGCCTGCGGGAACATCGTCTCGCACCATCGGGTTGGAGCAGATGTCGGCGTTCGGGGTCAGGAGGCCAAGGACGGTGTCGGCAGTTGGAATGAGCGGTCCCCGCTTGCGGGACTAAGCTGCGGAAGGACAGGGAGGGGAGCGTCCCCTTACTGCCTGACCGCTCTGAGGAGCGATTAACGATGTTCGAGAGGTTCACCGACCGCGCGCGGCGGGTTGTCGTCCTGGCTCAGGAAGAAGCCCGGATGCTCAACCACAACTACATCGGCACCGAGCACATCCTCCTGGGCCTGA
>CBFGQM010000099.1:0-14936 GCA_965650905.1 uncultured Streptomyces sp.
ACCGTCAGGGGCAGCAGCTTCCGGCCCGTCGGGCCGATCTGAATGGTCGTGTCCATGGCCGGGCACACCCCGCAATCGAAGCAAGGCGTCCACCGGCAGTCCTCGACCTCTGTCTCGTCGAGGGAGTCCTGCCAGTCCTCCCAGAGCCAGTCCTTGTCGAGGCCGGAGTCGAGGTGGTCCCAGGGGAGGACCTCCTCGTACGTGCGCTCGCGGGTGGTGTACCAGTCGACGTCCACGCCGTACTCGGGCAGCGTCTTGCCTGCGCAGCTCATCCAGCGTTCGTACGAGAAGTGCTCGCGCCAGCCGTCGAAGCGGCCGCCGTCCTCGTAGACGGCGCGGATGACGGCGCCGATGCGGCGGTCGCCACGGGACAGGAGCCCCTCCACGATGCCGGGCTTGCCGTCGTGGTAGCGGAAGCCGATGGAGCGGCCGTACTTCTTGTCGCCGCGGATCTTGTCGCGGAGCTTTCCGAGACGTACGTCCGTGTCCTCCGCCGACAGCTGCGGGGCCCACTGGAAGGGGGTGTGGGGCTTGGGGACGAAGCCGCCGATCGACACCGTGCAGCGGATGTCGTTCTGGCCCGACACCTCGCGGCCCTTCTGGATCACGCGCGTCGCCATGTCGGCGATCTGCAGGACGTCGTCGTCCGTCTCCGTCGGCAGCCCGCACATGAAGTACAGCTTCACCTGGCGCCAGCCGTTGCCGTACGCCGTCGCGACCGTCCTGATCAGGTCCTCTTCCGAGACCATCTTGTTGATGACCTTGCGCAGGCGCTCCGAGCCGCCCTCCGGCGCGAAGGTCAGGCCGGAGCGGCGGCCGTTGCGGGTCAGCTCGTTGGCCAGGTCGACGTTGAAGGCGTCCACGCGGGTGGAGGGGAGGGACAGGCCGATCTTGTCCTCCTCGTACCGGTCCGCCAGGCCCTTGGCGATGTCGCCGATCTCCGAGTGGTCCGCCGACGACAGGGACAGCAGGCCGACCTCCTCGAAGCCCGTCGCCTTCAGGCCCTTGTCGACCATCTCGCCGATGCCCGTGATGGAGCGCTCGCGCACCGGGCGGGTGATCATGCCGGCCTGGCAGAAGCGGCAGCCGCGCGTGCAGCCCCGGAAGATCTCCACAGACATGCGCTCGTGGACCGTCTCCGCGAGCGGGACGAGGGGCTGCTTGGGGTAGGGCCACTCGTCGAGGTCCATGACAGTGTGCTTGCTGACCCGCCACGGGACACCGCTCTTGTTCGGTACGACGCGTCCGATGCGGCCGTCCGGCAGGTATTCGACGTCGTAGAAGGCGGGGACGTAGACGCTGCCCGTCCTCGCGAGGCGGAACAGGACCTCCTCGCGGCCGCCGGGGCGTCCCTCCGCCTTCCAGGCGCGGATGATCGCGGTCATGTCCAGCACGGCCTGCTCACCGTCGCCGATGACCACAGCGTCGACGAAGTCCGCGATCGGCTCGGGGTTGAAGGCGGCGTGACCGCCGGCCAGGACGATCGGGTCGGCCGGCCCCCGGTCCTTCGACTCCAGCGGGATGCCCGCGAGGTCCAGAGCGGCCAGCATGTTCGTGTAGCCGAGCTCCGTGGAGAACGACAGTCCGAAGACGTCGAAGGCCTTCACCGGCCGGTGGCTGTCCACCGTGAACTGCGGGACGCCGTGCTCGCGCATCAGCTCCTCGAGGTCCGGCCACACGCTGTACGTGCGCTCCGCGAGCACGCCCTCGCGCTCGTTCAGGACCTCGTAGAGGATCATGACGCCCTGGTTGGGCAGCCCGACCTCGTACGCGTCGGGGTACATGAGCGCCCAGCGGACGTCACAGGCGTCCCAGGGCTTGACCGTGGAGTTGAGCTCTCCGCCGACGTACTGGATCGGCTTCTGCACATGCGGGAGCAGAGCTTCGAGCTGTGGGAACACCGATACAGCGGCTTCGGCAGGCATCTCGCGAACCTTCGTGAGCTGGCAGGGATGATCCTCAACCCTAACGCGTTCGGCGGAGCCCCCGGCCGCGGCGAAGATCGTCGCTCACGCCTCGGGCAGTGCCCGCTCGGCCGCCGCTCCGAGCTGCTCCTTTCGGCCGTAGAGCGCCCCGTACGTGAAGGAACTCTCGCCCGCCGCGGGTGCCTGGGCGGCCGGCTCCGGCGGGGCGTGACGGGCCAATGCCGTCCTGATGCTGTCCTGGTGGTCGCCGAGAAGTCGTGGTCGGGGATCAGGGTGAACCGGGATAGACGGCGCATGCGCGGGTCTGCGGAGCCGAACCGCACCAGACCCCGCGCGCTCTCCGGTCGAAGGTAGCCCGTGGGCCTTCAGGCGGACATCGGCCGCTGAACCCTGATCGACTGCAACAGCCCCACTGCCACCCACACCGCGAACATCGACGAGCCTCCGTACGAGACAAAGGGCAGGGGCAGGCCCGCCACCGGCATGATGCCGAGGGTCATGCCGACGTTCTCGAAGGACTGGAAGGCGAACCAGGCGATGATCCCGGCTGCGACGATCGTGCCGTACAGCTCCGTGGTCTCGCGGGCGATGCGGCAGGCCCGCCACAGCACCACGCCCAGCAGCACCAGGATCAGTCCGGCGCCGACGAAGCCGAGTTCCTCGCCCGCGACCGTGAAGACGAAGTCCGTCTGCTGTTCGGGGACGAACTGGCCGGTGGTCTGCGAGCCCTTGCCGAGTCCGGTGCCGAAGAGGCCGCCGGAGCCGATCGCGATACGGGCCTGGTTGGTGTTGTAACCGACGCCGGCCGGGTCGAGCTCGGGGTTGGCGAAGGCGGCGAAGCGGTGGATCTGGTACTCGTCGAGGATCCCCAGCTGCCAGACCGCGACCGCGCCGACAGCACCCGCTCCCATGAGGCCGAACACCCAGCGGTTGGAGGCGCCGGAGGCGAGCAGCACACCGAGCACGATGATCACCATGACCATGACCGAGCCGAGGTCGGGCATGAGCAGGACGATCAGTATCGGCACGGTGGCCATGCCCAGGGACTGCAGGACCGTGCGGTGGTCGGGGTACGGCTTGTCGCCGGCGTCGACCCGGGCCGCGAGCAGCATCGCCATGCCCAGGATGATCGTGATCTTCACGAACTCGGAGGGCTGCACCGAGAAGCCGCCGCCGAGGACGATCCACGCGTGGGAGCCGTTGATCGTCGCGCCGAGCGGGGTCAGCACCAGCAGGATCAGGAAGACCGAGATGCCGTACAGGATGGGCACGGCCGTACGCAGCGTGCGGTGCCCGAGCCAGACCGTGCCGACCATCAGGGCGAACCCGATGCCCGTGTTGAGAAGGTGCCGGACCAGGAAGTAGTACGGGTCGCCCTGGTTGAGTTCGGTGCGGTTGCGGGTCGCCGAGTAGACGAGGGCCGTACCGATCAGGGAGAGGGCGATGGCCGAGAGCAGTATGGGCCAGTCGAGCCGGCGCGCCAGCGAGTCGCGGGCGAACAGCTGTTCCCAGGCGGGGCGCTTGGGCCCGTAGCCGGAGACCGAGAAGCCGTTGGCACCCGTCATGCGGTGGTCCTCCGCCTCTTCTTGCGGCGGGCAGCGCGCCTTCGGGTGTCGCGGTCGCCGGTGCCGGGCGAGGGCGTGGTGGCCGCCGGGTCACCCGTGGCGGCCTGCCGGCCCTCCTCGGACGCCTGCTCTTTGGACGGGTCGTACTTCTCGGTCTTCGGAGCGTCGATCGAACCGTCCGCCTCGATCTTCGGCAGGCTCTTCTGCGGCTCGTACAACAGGGCCTTCCTCTTGTCGATCGCGCCGTCCTCGCTGACCCCGTACAGCGCGTTGTAGATATTGCGCACGGCGGGGCCGGAGGCGCCGGAACCGGTACCGCCCTGAGAGATGGTCATGACGACGGTGTAGTCCTTGGTGTACGTGGCGAACCACGAGGTCGTCTGCTTGCCGTAGACCTCGGCCGTACCCGTCTTGGCGTGCATCGGGATCTTGTCCTGCGGCCAGCCGCCGAACCTCCAGGCGGCCGTACCGCGGGTGGCGACTCCCGCGAGAGCTTGGTCCATCTCGTCGCGGGTCTTCTTCGTCATCGGCAGCCTGCCGTGCGACTCGGGCTTGATCTCCTGGATGTGCTTGCCGTCGGCGCTGATGACGGCCTTGCCGACGGTCGGATCGTAGAGGGCGCCGCCGTTGGAGATCGCGGCGTAGATGGTGGCCATCTGGATGGGCGTGACGAGGGTGTCGCCCTGGCCGATCGAGTAGTTGACGGAGTCACCGGCGCGCAGCCTGTTGCCCTCCAGGCAGTTCTCGTACGCGATCCTCTCGGCGTACGAGCCGTTCTTCTTGCCCTGCTTGCACCAGGCGTCCTTGTTGGCCTTCCAGTAGTCCTTCTTCCACTGGCGGTCGGGGACGCGGCCGGTGACTTCGTTCGGAAGGTCGATGCCGGTCTCCTTGCCGAGGCCGAACTGATGGGCCGTCTTGTAGAACCAGTCCTTGGCGTTCTTCTTCGGCTTGTTGCCGCCGTCCCGATTCCACTCCTCGTGCGCGAGCCGGTAGAAGACGGTGTCGCAGGAGACCTCCAGGGCGCGGCCGAGGCTGATCGGTCCGTACCCCTTGGACTCGTAGTTCTTGAAGACCTGGCCGCCGATGGAGTACGAGCTGGAGCACTGGTAGGGGCCGTTGAAGGAGTGGCCCGCGTTGATGGCGGCGGCCGTCGGGACGACCTTGAAGATGGAGCCGGGGGCCGACTGGCCCTGGATCGCCCGGTTCAGCAGCGGGTAGTTGGAGTCCTTGCCGGTGAGCTTGGCGTAGTCCTTGCCGGAGATGCCGCCGACCCAGGCGTTCGGGTCGTACGCCGGGTTGGACGCCATGGCGACGACGCGCCCGGTCTTGGCCTCCATCACGACGACGGCGCCGGAGTCCGCCTTGTAGCTTGTGCCGGTGTTCTTGTCGAACTCCTTGCGGGCGTCCTTCATCGCCTGGTTGAGCTCGTACTCGGCGACGCGCTGGACACGGGCGTCGATGCTGGTGACGACGTTCGCGCCGGGCTGGGCCTCGTCGCTCTTGGCCTGGCCGATGACGCGGCCGAGGTTGTCGACCTCGTAGCGGGTGACGCCTGCCTTGCCGCGCAGTTCCTTGTCGTACCGGCGCTCCAGGCCCGACCGACCGACCTGGTCGGAGCGGAGGTACGGCGATTCGGTGTCCTCGGCCTTGGTGATCTCCTCGTCCGTGACGGGCGAGAGGTAGCCGAGGACCTGCGCGGTGTTGGCGTCGCCGGGGCTCGCGTAGCGGCGTACGGCCTGGGGCTCGGCGGTGATGCCGGGAAAGTCCTCGGAGCGCTCGCGGATCTGCAGGGCCTGCCTCGGCGTGGCCTCGTCGGTGATGGGGATCGGTTGGTAGGGCGAGCCGTTCCAGCACGGCTGGGGCGTCCTGGCGTCGCACAGCCGAACCTTGGTCATGACGTCCTTGGGCTTGATGCCCAGGACACCGGCCAGCTTGCTGAGGACCGCCTTGCCGTCGTCCTTCATCTTCAGCAGATCGGTGCGCGAGGCGGAGACCACGAGCCGGGTCTCGTTGTCGGCGATCGGCACACCCCGGGCGTCGAGGATCGAGCCGCGTACGGCCGGACTGACGACCTGTTGAACATGGTTGCCGGAGGCCTCCTTGGCGTAGGCGTTGCCCTCGCGGATCTGGAGGTACCAGAGGCGTCCGCCGAGGGTGCCGAGGAGGGAGACGACAAGGATCTGAATGATGACGAGCCGGATCTGGACCCTTGGGCTCCGACCGGTCTCGGGAATATTGGTCACTGCGGCTGTCTCCCCCTCTCGGAGCGAGAACGAGTCGGAGTCACAACGAGTACACGGCCAATCTGTGCATGTGAACGACGCGGGGGCCGGACAGCGCGGGCGCCGCGGATGCGGCGGATGCGGCGGGCGGCATGGCCAGCCCCGGTCCCACCGGCGGCGCGGGCGGCACGATCAGCCCCTTGGGCGTTTGCCCCCTGCTCAGGGGAATCCCCCTGCTCATGGGAATTCTCCCGCTCATCGGGGTCCCCCCGCCTGAGAGGAGCCGGGAGTGGGGGAGAAGCCGAGAGCTTGGGGGCGGGTAGGGGTGGCGGGGGCGAGAAACCCCGCGCCCAGGTTGCCGCTGTCACAGGCGCTTGACCCCCTTGACACGCCCCGCGCGGGCGACGCGCGCCTTCGTGGCCTTGGCCCGCAGGCCGCGCTGGCTGCCGATGCGCAGGCCGGTACCGGAGGAGAACCAGCCGGTGGAGACGTCGGTCGCCTTGGTGGAGCCGCCGCTCTCGGCGAGCGGATTGTTGTCGGCGCGCCGGGCCAGCGCCATGATCCCGGGCACCACGAAGGGCGCGAGCAGCAGGTCGTACAGGGCGGCCGTGAAGAGCAGGCTTCCCAGGCCCACATGGCGGGCGGCGGTGTCGCCGACGAGGGCGCCGACTCCCGCGTACAGGAGTGTGGAGCCGATCGCGGCGCCGACGACCACGACCATCGGGCCGGCAGCGGACCTGAGTTGGCCGCTGTCCGGTTTGGCGAGTCCGGCGAGGTAGCCGATGACGCACAACACGAGGGCATAGCGCCCGGCGGCATGGTCGGCGGGTGGCGCCAGATCGGCGAGGAGGCCGGCGCCGAAGCCGACGAGGGCGCCGCCGACCTGGCCGTAGACCAGGGCGAGGCCGAGGACGGTGAGCAGCAGCAAGTCCGGTACGGCACCCGGGAGGTGCAGACGGGCGAGCACGCTCACCTGGATCACCAGGGCGACGATCACCAGGGTGATGGAGAGCAGCATTCGGTTGAGGCGCATGGGATTCAGCTCCTACTGCTCTTGCTGCAGACCGTCGGCGGGCACCTGGGCGGACGGCGTGACCGTCACGGTCACCGTCGGCGTGGGGGTCGGCTTGGGTTTGGGTGGCAACACCGTGTCGCGCGGGTCCTCGCGCGGGGCAGCGACGACGACGCCGACGATGTCGAGCCTGGAGAAGCCCACGTACGGCTTGACGTAGACCGTGCGGGTCAGATCACCGCCGGAGGGGTCGACGCGGGACACGACGCCCACGGGGACGCCGGGCACGAACGGCTTGTCGGCCTGGGAGCCGAAGGTGACGAGGCGGTCACCCTTCTTGATCTTGGCCTTGCCGTTGAGCAGCTCCACGCGCAGTTGACGGTCGCCCTGGCCCGAGGCGAAACCGAGTTCGTCGGTGGACTCCATGCGCGTGCCGACCGTGAAGTCGGGGTCGGTGGCGAGGAGCACGGTGGCGGTGTTCGACCCGACGGTGGTCACCCGCCCCACCAGGCCGTCCCCGTTCAGGACGGTCATGTCGCGCTTGATGCCGTCGTTAGCGCCGATGTCGATCGTCGCGGTCCAGGAGAAGCCCTGGGCGGCTCCGATCGCGATGATTTCGGCGCCCTTGATGCCGTACTGCCCGGTGCCCGCCGTCTTCAGCATCTTGGCGAGCTGTTTGAGGCGGCTGCGGTCGCGGTCGTCGCTGCCCAGCTTCGCCCTCAAGGCGGCGTTGTCGCGCTCCAGTCGGGCGATGCGGTCGTGCCGTTCGCCGGAGTCGCGGACCGCTGCGATCGCGTTGCCGAGGGGGTCGACCGCGGAGGACACCCCGTTCTCGATCGGGCCGAAGACCGCGGCGGCGCCCCGGCGGGCGCCGTCGAGGGGTGAGTCCTCGCCGCCGCGGATGTCCACCGTGATCAAGGCGAACGCGATGGCGATCAGCAGCACCAAGAGCAGCCGGCTCTCTCGTGTGTCCCTCACGTGCGGCGGCCGTGCCTTCCTCGTCGGAATTCCTGTAGGGCTCCCCAGGCCTGGGCACTCTGGGGGAGCTCATGCGTCTATATCAACGATCCGCCGTACGAGAGGAGATCGTCTCGTACGGCGGAAACGGAGAGTTGTGTCATCTGCGCGGCTGGGCGTCGAGGACCTGCTGGAGCGCCTCGAACTCCTCGACACACTTGCCGGAGCCGAGCGCCACGCTGTCCAGCGGATCCTCGGCGATGTGAATCGGCATGCCGGTTTCCCTCCGCAGCCGCTCGTCGAGCCCGCGCAGCAGCGCGCCGCCACCGGTGAGGACGATCCCGCGGTCCATGACGTCGCCGGAGAGCTCGGGCGGACACTTGTCGAGCGTGGTCTTCACCGCGTCGACGATGGCATTGACCGGCTCCTCAATGGCCTTCCGCACCTCGGCCGCGGAGATGACGACGGTCTTCGGCAGGCCGGAGACGAGATCGCGCCCGCGGATTTCGGTGTGCTCGTCGGCGTCGAGGTCGTACGCCGAGCCGATGGTGATCTTGATCTGCTCGGCCGTCCGCTCACCGAGAAGGAGCGAGTACTCCTTCTTGATGTGCTGGATGATCGCGTTGTCCAGCTCGTCGCCCGCGACACGGATGGACTGTGCCGTGACGATTCCGCCGAGCGAGATGACCGCAACCTCGGTGGTGCCGCCGCCGATGTCCACCACCATGTTGCCCGTGGCCTCGTGGACCGGCAGGCCGGAGCCGATGGCCGCGGCCATGGGCTCCTCGATGATGTGCACCTGGCGGGCGCCGGCCTGGGACGACGCCTCGATGACGGCGCGCCGCTCGACGCCCGTGATCCCGGAGGGCACACAGACGACCACCCGAGGACGGGCGAGATAACGCCGCTTGTGGATCTTCAGAATGAAGTAGCGAAGCATCCGCTCGGTGATCTCGAAGTCGGCGATGACACCGTCCTTCAGCGGCCGCACGGCGACGATGTTTCCGGGCGTCCGCCCGATCATCTTCTTCGCCTCCGCGCCGACCGCGAGGATCCCACCGGTGTTGGTGTTGATCGCGACGACAGACGGCTCGTTGAGTACGATCCCGCGACCCCTGACGTACACCAGCGTGTTGGCGGTCCCGAGGTCGACAGCCATGTCACGGCCGATGAACGACATTGAGTTCCCCATCAGGATTCGTCTGGCCTTCCCAAGTGGAGCTTTTGATGGCTTTTCAGGTAGGCGAGGGTGAGCACTGTGATGTGAAGGCTTCCATCGTAGTCTCGCCTGCACAAAGATCGCGCAAGGGTCTTCGCCATTGTCAGCAGATGATGTGCCGCCTCGCTTGAGGAGACGAGCCATTGGGGGCATGCGTTCCCCTGATCACCACGCATCTGCCAGGCGACGGCCGGATTTATCCGGCCATCGCTGGTCGGACGCAGACCTCAACTGACAAGGAGTCAAGAAATCACCCGGATGCGCCCGCGCGTGTACGCCGCAGGTAACGCCCCCGGGCTCAGTACGCGCCGGGGCTCAGGCGAGGCCGGGCTCAGGCGAGGCCGGGGAAGAAGAGCTTCAGCTCGCGGTCGGCGGACTCCTCGGAATCCGAGGCGTGAATGAGGTTCTCCCGGACGATCACACCGAAGTCGCCGCGGATGGAGCCGGGGGCCGCGGCGATCGGGTCGGTCGGCCCCGCGAGTACCCGTACGCCCTCGATGACCCGCTCACCCTCGACGACAAGGGCGACAACGGGACCGGAGGACATAAAAGCGACCAGCGGCTCATAGAAGGGCTTGCCCTTGTGCTCGCCGTAGTGCTGCTCCAGGGTGTCCTGGTCCAGCGTGCGCAGCTCCAGCGCAGTGATCTGCCAGCCGGCCTTGCGCTCGATACGGCTGATGATCTCGCCGGTCAGGCCTCGACGGACCGCATCCGGCTTGAGAAGGACGAGGGTGCGCTGGCTCACTGTGGGGCTCCTTCGATGAAAGATGTGCGGCGCATCGAGATTACAGGGCGTGTCAGGGGACGCGTTACGCAGCGTCAGCTCACCAAGAGCGCTGTGGCCGACGCCCCGACGTTTCCAAAGAACCGCCCGCGAGGCCGCCTACGCCGTTTCGTTCCCGGCCTCGGTCTGTGCCGCGAACCGCGCCTTCGCCTCGTCCACCTTCCGCCCATAGTGGACGGACGCCCACCACAGGGCGGCGAAGATCGCGCCCATGAAGAACATCGTCGGCACGACGAACCCGGAAGCGATCAGCGCGATCTGCAGGGCCCAGCCCAGCCGGACACCCCCCGGTCGCGTCACCACACCGCACAGCAGCACGCACAGCAGCATCGCGACACCGCTGACCGTCCAGACCGTCGTCATGGACAGGCCGGGATCCTTCATGGCGACCAGTCCGGCGAAGCCGATGACGAAGAACTCACCGATCAGCGTCGAAGAACAGAGCGTACGCACAGGTCAGGCCCTCCCCAGGAGCAGTCGGGCCTCGCCGACGGTGATGACGGAGCCGGTGACGAGGACGCCGCCGCCCGCGTACTCACCCTCCTCCTCGGCGAGCGTGATCGCCGCCTCCAGAGCATCGTCGAGGCGCGGCTCGACCTGGACGCGGTCCTCACCGAAGACCTCGACGGCGAGAGCGGCCAGCGCATCCGCGTCCATCGCACGATGGCTGGAGTTCTGCGTGATCACGACCTCGGCGAAGATCGGCTCGAAGGCGTCAAGGAACCCCCGTACGTTCTTGTCATCGCTCATGCCGACCACACCGATCAGCCGGCTGAAGTCGAACACCTCACCGATGCCCTCGGCTGTGGCCCGAGCGCCGGCCGGATTGTGCGCGGCGTCCAGGACCACGGTCGGTGAACGTCGCACGACCTCCAGGCGGCCCGGTGCGGCCACCGTGGCGAAGGCCTTGCGGACCGTGTCGATGTCGAGCCGCTCATGCCGCTGGGACCCGACCCCGAAGAACGCCTCGACGGCGGCGAGCGCCACGGCCGCGTTGTGCGCCTGGTACGCCCCGTGCAGCGGCAGGAACAGCTCTTCGTACTCCCCGCCGAGCCCGCGCAGCGTCAGCAGCTGCCCGCCGACAGCGACCTGCCGCGCGACGACTCCGAACTCCAGCCCTTCCCGGGCGACCGTCGCATCGACCTCGACGGCCTTCTTCAGAAGCACCTGCGCCGCGTCGACCGGCTGCTGGGCAAGGATGACCGTCGCGCCCTGCTTGACGACGCCCGCCTTCTCCGTGGCGATCTCGCCCGGCGTGGCGCCGAGCCGGTCCGTGTGGTCCAGGTCGATGGGGGTGACGACGGCGACATCGGCATCGATCACGTTCGTCGCGTCCCAGCTGCCGCCCATCCCCACTTCCACCACGGCCACGTCGACCGGCGCGTCCGCGAAGGCTGCGTACGCCATGCCGGTCAGGACCTCGAAGAAGGAGAGCCGGAACTCCTGCTGGGCGTCCACCATCTCCACGTACGGCTTGATGTCGTGGTAGGTCTCGATGAAGCGCTCGGCGTCCATCGGCGCGCCGTCCAGGCTGATCCGCTCGGTGATCGACTGGACGTGCGGCGATGTGTACCGCCCGGTGCGCAGCTCGAAGGCGCCGAGGAGCGCCTCGATCATGCGGGCCGTGGACGTCTTGCCGTTCGTCCCCGTGATGTGGATCGAGGGATACGAGCGCTGCGGCTCACCCAGTACGTCCATCAGCGCGGCGATCCGGGCGACGGACGGCTCCAGCTTCGTCTCGCCCCAGCGCGTGGCCAGCTCGGCCTCGACCTCGCGCAACGCCTTGTCGGTTTCGGGGTCGGCCGGACGCGCGGGGACGTCGGCACGCGGCGGACCGCCCTGGGTGCGCAGGGTGCGGCTGCCGGCCTCGATCACCGCGAGGTCGGGGTCACGGTCCGTCTCCGCCTCGACGATCTCGTCGAACGGGTCGGACTCGCTGCTGTCGTGCGGGGGGAGCTCACTCACGAGCCCCAGTCTACGGAGACCGACTGACAAGGATCTGGGTGCCCGCCCGTGGGGCCGGCATCAATCATTCCGGCCCGGCATCAGTCAGCCTGTCAGAGGTCCCCGTCCCCCTGCTCGACCGAAGCCGAGACCCCGGGGAGCTGCGGACGAGCCTCCAAACCGATACGGGGCGTTGGGGGGGAGCCCCGGGGACAGCATCGACCCACCCACCACAACCCCAAGCAGGGCCAAGGCGCTGCAGAACGGCCGACCAGCCCCCGGCCAGGGCCTGTCGGGAGTTTGCCGTCGTCCGCCCGGAGGGCGGGCAGGAAACTCCCGACAGACCCTGGAACTAGCCCACCGGCAGGCGCTCAAGCTGCGCCAGAATGCGCGCGATGTCCTCGTCCGCCTTGGCGAGCCGCGTGCGGATCTTCTCCACGACGTGGTCCGGGGCCTTGGCGAGGAACGCCTCGTTGCCGAGCTTGGCGTTCGCCTGGGCCTTCTCCTTCTCGGCAGCGGCCAGATCCTTCGCGAGCCGCTTGCGCTCCGCCGCCACGTCGATCGTGCCGGAGAGGTCCAGCGCGACCGTCGCGCCCGCGACCGGCAGCGTCGCCGTCGCCGCGAAGCCCTCACCCTCCGGCTGGAGGCGCAGCAGCTGGCGGATGGCAGCCTCGTGCGGGGCCAGGGCGGTCCCGTCGAGGGTGAGGCGGGCCGGGACACGCTGGCCGGGCTGGAGGCCCTGGTCGGCGCGGAAGCGGCGGACCTCCGTGATGACCTGCTGGAGCGTCTCGATCTCCCGCTCGGCGCCGGTGTCACGGAAGCCGCTGTCGTCGGGCCACTCGGCGATCACGACGGATTCACCGCCCGCAAGGGTGGTCCAGAGCGTCTCCGTGACGAAGGGGACGACCGGGTGCAGCAGCTTCAGCGTGACGTCCAGGACCTCACCGAGGACCCGCTTGCTGACGTCGGCCGCCGGGCCGCCCGCGTTGAACGTGGTCTTGGACAGTTCGACGTACCAGTCGAAGACCTCGTCCCACGCGAAGTGGTAGAGGGCGTCGGAGAGCTTGGCGAACTGGAAGTCGTCGTAGAAGGCGTCGACTTCGACGACTGTCTTGTTGAGGCGGGACAGGATCCACCGGTCCGTCGCCGACATCTGGGACGGGTCCGGGAGCGGGCCCTCGACCGTGGCGCCGTTCATCAGGGCGAACCGGGTCGCGTTCCAGATCTTGTTGGCGAAGTTCCGGGACGCCTGGACCCAGTCCTCGCCGATCGGCACGTCCGTACCGGGGTTGGCGCCGCGGGCCAGGGTGAAGCGGACGGCGTCGGAGCCGTACCTGTCCATCCAGTCCAGGGGGTCGACCACGTTGCCGAACGACTTCGACATCTTCTTGCCGCGCTCGTCACGGACCAGGCCGGTCAGGGCGATGGTCTTGAACGGGACCTCGCCGTCCATCGCGTAGAGACCGAACATCATCATCCGGGCGACCCAGAAGAAGATGATGTCGTGGCCGGTCAGCAGGACGTCCGTCGAGTAGAACTTCCGCAGGTCCGGGGTCTGTTCAGGCCAGCCGAGCGTGGAGAACGGCCACAGGCCGGAGGAGAACCAGGTGTCGAGGACGTCGGTGTCCTGGCTCCAGCCGTCACCGCTGGGCGGCTGCTCGTCGGGGCCGACGCAGCGGACCTCGCCGTCCGGCCCGTACCAGACCGGAATCCGGTGGCCCCACCACAACTGGCGCGAAATGCACCAGTCGTGCATGTTGTCGACCCAGTCGAAGTAGCGCTTCGACATGTCCTCGGGGTGGATCTTGACCCGTCCGTCACGGACGGCGTCCCCCGCCGCCTGCGCGAGCGGACCGACCTTGACCCACCACTGCATGGACAGCCGCGGCTCGATGGTGGTCTTGCAGCGCGAGCAGTGGCCGACCGAGTGGACGTACGGGCGCTTCTCGGCGACGATCCGGCCCTGCGAGCGCAGCGCGCCGACGATGGCGCTGCGTGCCTCGAACCGGTCGAGTCCCTGGAACGGACCGTGGGCGGTGATGACCGCCCGCTCGTCCATGACCGTGATCGACTCCAGGTTGTGGCGCTGGCCGATGGCGAAGTCGTTGGGGTCGTGGGCCGGGGTGACCTTGACGGCACCCGTGCCGAACTCGGGGTCGACGTGCGTGTCCGCGACGACGGGGATGGAGCGGTCGGTGAGAGGCAGCTTGATCCTCTTCCCGATCAGGTGCTGGTAGCGCTCGTCATCGGGGTGGACGGCGACAGCGGTGTCACCGAGCATGGTCTCGGCACGGGTGGTCGCGACGACAAGGGTCTCGTCGCCCTCCCCGTACTTGATGGAGACGAGCTCGCCGTCGTCGTCCTGGTACTCGACCTCGATGTCCGAGATGGCCGTGAGGCAGCGCGGGCACCAGTTGATGATGCGCTCGGCGCGATAGATCAACTCATCTTCGTACAGCTTCTTGAAGATGGTCTGGACGGCGCGGGACAGCCCCTCGTCCATGGTGAACCGCTCACGGCTCCAGTCGACGCCGTCACCGAGCCGCCGCATCTGGCCGAGGATCCTGCCGCCGTACTCTTCCTTCCACTGCCAGACGCGCTCGACGAACTCCTCGCGTCCCAGGTCGTGCCGCGACTTGCCTTCCTCGCCGAGCTGCTGCTCGACCTTGTTCTGCGTGGCGATACCGGCGTGGTCCATGCCGGGCAGCCACAGGGCCTCATACCCCTGCATGCGCTTACGCCGCGTGAGCGCGTCCATGAGCGTGTGCTGGAAGGCGTGCCCGAGGTGGAGCGAGCCGGTCACGTTCGGCGGCGGGATGACGATGGTGTACGGGGTCTTGTCGCTCTTCGCGTCGGCGGCGAAGTAACCCTTGTCCACCCAGCGCTCGTACAGCTTCCCCTCTACCTCGGCCGGCGCGTACTGGGTCGGCAGTTCGGGGGTGTTGGCTGGCGGCTGCTGCTGAGCGTTGTCGGTCACGGGCCCAGTTTAGAGGTGTTACGGACCCGTCCTGAAACCCGATGGTTTGGTAACGGTGAGACCCCGGTGCTCCCCGTGCGCGCTCCTTACGCCAGGATGTTCGAGACGCATAAGCATCTGGAGGGGAACCCAGAAATGAGCTACAACCAGCCGGGCCCGTACGGCGGGCAGCCCCAGCAGCCCGGACCGTATGGACAGCCGGGCGGGCCGGGCCCTTACGGCCAGCAGCCGCAGGCCCCGCAGCCCGGCTACGGCCACCCGCAGCAGGCGCCTCCGCAGCAGCCGGGCTACGGACAGCACGACGATTTTCTTGCACTGCTGCCCCGTCGCG
>CBFGQM010000100.1:0-14929 GCA_965650905.1 uncultured Streptomyces sp.
CAAGGGACACGAAGCGGTCACTGCGGCCGTCGCCACGGCGGCCACGCTGCGTGCCGTCTCCGAACCCTGGCGTCAGGTCGGCCCGCACAACGCGTAAAGTGGGCGCCACCATGTCCAAGAAGACGTTCGAGGAGCTCTTCACCGAGCTCCAGCACAAGGCCGCCAACGGCGACCCCGCCACCTCCCGCACCGCCGAGCTGGTCGGCAAGGGAGTCCATGCCATCGGCAAGAAGGTCGTCGAAGAGGCCGCCGAGGTCTGGATGGCCGCCGAGTACGAGGGCAAGGAAGCGGCTGCCGAGGAGATCTCGCAACTGCTCTACCACGTCCAGGTGATGATGGTCGCCCGCGGCATCTCCCTCGACGATGTGTACGCGCACCTCTGAGCGGTAACGCCGTAACCGCAACTCCCCGACTCCTCCGCACGAACAAAGGAAGCCGACCCCATGCTGCGCATCGCCGTCCCCAACAAGGGTTCCCTGTCAGGCCCTGCGGCGGAGATGCTGCATGAGGCCGGCTACCAGCAGCGCCGGGAGTCCAAGGAGCTGCGCATCGTCGACCCGGAGAACGGGGTCGAGTTCTTCTACCTCCGCCCCCGCGACATCGCCATCTACGTCTCCTCCGGCCGCCTCGACATCGGCATCACCGGACGTGACCTGCTCATCGACTCGGGCGCCAACGCCGAGGAGATCCTGCCGCTCGGCTTCGCCCGCTCCACGTTCCGCTTCGCCACCAAGCCCGGCACGGCCACCGGCGTCGAGGACCTGGCCGGCATGACCGTTGCCACCTCGTACGAGGGAATCGTCGCCAAGCACCTCGCCGACCACGGCATCGACGCCTCCGTGGTCCACCTCGACGGCGCCGTCGAGACCGCGATCGAGCTGGGCGTGGCCGAGGTCATCGCGGACGTCGTCGAGACCGGAACCTCGCTGCGCAACGCGGGCCTCGCGGTCATCGGCGAGCCCATCATGAAGTCCGAGGCCGTCGTCGTCCGCCGCACCGGCGCGGACGCCGAGGGGACCGCGGAGCCGAAGGTCCAGCAGTTCCTGCGCCGCCTCCAGGGCGTCCTGGTAGCGCGGACGTACGTGATGATGGACTACGACTGCCGCGTCGAGCAGCTCGAGAAGGCCGTCGCGCTCACTCCGGGCCTGGAGTCCCCGACCGTGTCGCCGCTGCACAACGAGGGCTGGGTCGCCGTGCGTGCCATGGTCCCGGCCAAGGAGGCCCAGCGGATCATGGACGACCTGTACGACCTGGGCGCACGGGCCATCCTGACCACGGCCATCCACGCCTGCCGCCTCTGACGCCTTGTGAGGAACCCGCTCGTCATGTCGGACCTGCCCGCCCTTCCCGTCACCTTCCGGCCGGGGCGCACCCGCGCCGTTCTGCTGACCGCCGGTGCCGCGATCTTCGTGGTCATCACGACGGTCGCGCTGCTGCTCGAGAGGCTCGGCCCGGGGGAGCGCCTCAGCTTCGTCTTCACCGGGGCGCTGCTCTTCGGGGTGCTCGTGCTGCTCTCGCGGCCGAAAGTCGTCGCCGACGAGTCCGGCGTAACGGTCGTCAACATCGCCGGCCGACGGCGTCTGGCCTGGGCGGAGATCGTCCGCGTCAACCTGCGCCCGGGCGACCCGTGGGTGTTCCTCGACCTGAGCGACGGCACCAGCCTGCCCGCCCTCGGCATCCAGCCGGGCATCGCGAAACAGCGTGCCATCAGCGACGCCCGTACGCTGCGGGCGCTCGCCGAGAACCGCGCGACCGGCGACCCCGGCGCAGCGACAGCCGACCCCCACGAACATCTGGACGAACATCACGGCTGACTCTCAGGGCTCCACCCTGCCGCATCGGCCGGTGTCTTGATTAATCTGGTGGCGGACGCGTTGTCGTTGCGCCTCCGCCCCTGATGTTCCGCCTCGGAAGTCAGGGGCTCCTGCTACTCGAGGAGTGACTCCCTCCAGCGATGGACGGATCGTCCTGTAGTACCTGCGCCGCCCTCTCCCGACATGGCGCGGACCGTGAGGTCCGCGCCGAGCACGAGGCGGCGGCATGACCATCCCGATGCTGCTCCTCGGGGCGGCGTTCCTCCTGATTCTCGCCAACGGCTTCTTCGTGGCGGCCGAGTTCGGCCTCGTCACGGTCGAACGCCCCGACGCCGAGAAGGCCGCCGCCGAGGGCGACCGACGGGCCCGTGCCGTCGTGAACTCCCTCAAGGAGCTGTCCTTCCAGCTCTCCGGCACCCAGCTCGGCATCACCATCACCTCGCTCGTCGTCGGCATGCTCGCCGAACCGGCGCTCGCCGAGCTGCTGCACGGACCCTTCACCTCGATCGGCACCCCCGAAGGCGCCGTGCCCGGCGTCGCCGTGGTCGCCGGCATGTTGCTGGCCTCGGCCGTACAGATGGTGATCGGCGAACTCGTGCCCAAGAACTGGGCGGTGTCCAGGCCGATGCAGGTCGCGCGCTTCGTCGCCGGACCGCAGCACGTGTTCGCCCGCCTGTTCCGACCGGTGATCGCCGGCCTGAACGCCGTCGCCAACCGGCTCGTCCGTGCCCTGGGCGTCGAGCCCGCCGAGGAGCTGGCCTCCGCCCGCACCCCCGGCGAACTCGTCTCCCTGGCCCGGCACTCGGCCAGGGCGGGCACCCTGGAACAGGACACAGCCGACCTCTTCGTACGCACCCTCTCGCTGGCCGACCTCACCGCGCAGCACGTCATGACACCGCGCGTGAAGGTCAGCGCCCTCCAGTCCTCCGCCACCGCCGAGGACGTCGTCAACCTCACCCGCGCCACCGGCCTGTCCCGCTTCCCCGTCTACCGGGAGCGCATCGACGAGATCGTCGGCATGGCGCACCTCAAGGACGCCCTCGCGGTGCCCTCGCACGAGCGGCTGCGCACTCCCGTCGGCCGGATCGCCCAGACCCCGCTGCTCGTCCCGGAGACCCTGCCGGTGAAGCCGCTCCTGGAGCAGCTGCGCAGCGAGCAGCCCATCGCGGTCGTCGTCGACGAGTACGGCGGCACGGCCGGTGTCGTCACCCTGGAGGACATCGTCGAGGAACTCGTCGGCGAGGTCCGAGACGAGCACGACGGACACGACGTTCCCGAACTCGTCGTCGCTCCGCCCGAGGACGGGCGGCCCGCCTGGGACGCCGACGGCAGCTGCCGCGTCGACATCCTCCGGCGCATAGGCCTCGACGTCCCCGAGGGCCCGTACGAGACCGTCGCCGGCCTCGTCGCCGACCTGCTCGGCCGGATCCCCGCGCCCGGTGACAAGGCCGAACTGCCGGGCTGGCGGCTGTCGGTGCGTCAGGTCGGGCACTACCGGGCCGAGCGGGTGCGTCTGGTCAAGGCCGCCGACGCCGTGACGGAGGCCGTCCGATGAGCGTGCTCGAACTCCTGTTTGCCATCCTGCTCGTGCTGGCCAACGGGTTCTTCGTCGGTGCCGAGTTCGCACTGGTCTCCGTACGCCGTAGCCAGATCGAACCGCTCGGCACCAAGCGGGCCCGGCAGGTCATGTACGGCCTGGAGAACCTGCCGCAGATGATGGCCGCCGCCCAGTTCGGCATCACCGTCTGCTCATTGACGCTCGGCGCCGTCGCCGAGCCCACCGTGGCGCATCTCCTGGAACCGGTCTTCGAGGCGGTCCACCTCCCCGAGGGCGTGATCCACCCACTCGGCTATGTGATAGCCCTCGTCGTGATCGTCTTCCTCCACCTCGTCGTCGGCGAGATGCTGCCGAAGAACCTGGCAATGGCCGCGCCGGAGAGGACCGCGCTGTGGCTCAGCCCCGGCCTCGTCGCCTTCGCCCGGCTGTGCAAGCCGGTCACCGTGGGCCTCGGCGCCTGCGCCCACGTGATCCTCAGGCTCTTTCGCGTCGAGCCCAAGGACGAGGTCGAGGCCGTCTTCACCAGCGAACAGCTCAACCGGCTCGTCGAGGACGCGGGCCAGGCGGGCCTCCTTGACCCGGAGGAGCAGGAGCGCCTGGAGGACGCCCTGGAGCTGGGCTCCCGCCCGGTCACGGACGTGCTCCTGGACCGCGAGTCCCTGGTGACCGTCGGCCCGGCGGTCACTGCGGGCCAGGTCGTCGCACTCACCGCCCGCACCGGATACTCACGTTTCCCGATGTGCGCGGAGAACGGCGCCTTCATGGGCTATCTCCATGTGAAGGACGTACTCGACCTGGAGGAGTCCGAGCGGGCCGTGCCGCAGCAGATCTGGCGCCCGATGACGATGCTGCGGTCCGAGCTCCCCCTGGACGACGCCCTGACCGTGATGCGTCGCGCCGCTACGCACCTCGCCCAGGTCGCCGACGCCTCGGGCCGCGTACTCGGCCTGGTCGCCCTGGAGGACGTACTCGAACTGCTGGTCGGCGAGGTACGCGACGCGGCGCACCGGGACGCTCCCACTGCGGCTCCGGCGGTACAGGTCACGGAGCCGCGCACGGAGACCGGTGAGCCGCCGCGCTCCGAGACTCCGGAGCAGGCACTGGCGAGCTGAGGGCTGAGGAGCTGAGGCCGAGGAACGGGGCCTCGGGATGCGCGGTCACCGTGCCGACGGATCCTGGGGCCCCCTCCCGGACAGCACCTCGCCGTACGCCTGTATGAGGTCCGGCAGGCGCAGGGTGGACAGGTCGTCGCGGGTCAGGTCGCCCGTGTAGCCGGACAGCCGTACATCGCGGTAGGCGCAGCTCTTCTCGTACAGGGTGCGCAGGAAACGGCCGTTGCCGAGTTCGTCGATCCAGCCCTGGTCGACGACGTGCCCGCTGAGGGAGCGCAGCTCGTCGAGGGCCTCCTCGTCCCACACATCGCCGTTCTCGGCGGCCAGCACCTCGCCGACGGAGGTGAGCTCGAGGGGGCGGTACGAGGGGAAGTCGACGCGGGTCGTGAAGCGGGACGAAAGCCCGGGGTTGGCGGCCAGCAGGCGGTCCATGCCTTCGGGGTACCCGGCGAGGATCACGACCAGTTGGTCGCGGCTGTCCTCGGCACGCTTGAGCAGAACCTGAAGAGCCTCGTCCCCATACGCGTCGCCCTTGCCGTAGCCCGAGTTGGAGAGCGAGTAGGCCTCGTCGACGAAGAGGACGCCGCCGATCGCGGAGTCGATCAGTTCGTTGGCCTTCACGGCGGTCTGGCCGAGGTACTCGCCCACCAGGTCGGCGCGCTGGGCCTCCACGAGGTGGTCGCCGCCGAGCAGCCCGAGCGCGTAGAAGACCCGCCCCAGGATGCGGGCCACCGTGGTCTTGCCGGTGCCGGAGGGCCCGGAGAAGACGAAGTGCCGCTTCGGCGGCTGTACAGGGAGCCCCTGCCCGGCGCGCAGCCGGGCCATGTTCAACTGCGCCGACAGCGCCTTCACCTGCCGCTTCACCGGTTCAAGGCCGACCATCCGCTCCAGCTCGGCCAGGGCTTGCTCCAGTAACGCCGGGTCCGTGGGCCCGGTCGCCGGCTGCGGCGGCCGTACCGGCACGATCGCCTTCTCGCGGACCGCGTCGCTCTCGGGCGCCGGTCCGCCGGGCGGCGGCAGATCGGGCTCCGAGACCTTGAGATCCCGGCACTCCGCGCCGAACAGCGGGTCGATGCCGTCCGGCCCGTCCATCACGTCCTGACCGACACCGGTGACGGTGATCGCCGCCACCTCCACCGCGTCGTCGTAACCGTCGACCTCGGAGATCGCGGCGAGCCGCGCGGAGGTGTCCATGAAGGCCGGATCCACCCGGTGCACCGCCCGGTACAGGGGCAGCGCCGCCGCCGACCGTCCCGTGCCCTCGTGTGCCCGCGCCAGCCAGTACCGCAGCTCCTTGCGCTGCGGCTGCTCACTGCGACAGCGCATCAGCGCGGCCGACAGAAGCGGCTCGGCCTGCCCGTACATCTCCAGACGTACGCGCGCCATGCCGCCGAAGAGGCCGGCCTCGATGCCCAGCATCGGATCGTCGATCAGCGGATCGGTGTGCCGGACCAGCCGCTCCCAGTCCTTGACGAGGTAGCCTCGGCAGGCGTGCAGGAACCGCACCTGCGGATCGGCGTCCACCGGCGGCAGGCCCGCCAGCGCCCGGTCCAGCTCCGGGACGTGGCGTCCGTCGAGCCAGTGCGAGGCGTGCGCGAGCAGCAGGTCGCGTGGTGACTCCAGGACGGGCTGCACCCACCAGCCCAGCCAGTACCAGGAGTTGAGCGTGCGCCGGTGGCGGGCGCGCTGTTCCCCGAAGCGCTCCCGGTGCCGGAACATCCGCAGCAGCGCGGTCGTCGTGTCGATGCGCAGCGCGTGCAGCCCGAGCCAGCCGTCGGCCATGCCCGGATCCATCCGGACCGCGGCGCGGAACTCCTTTTCCGCCTGCGGATAGGCACCCATCGTGTAGGCGTCCACACCTCGCAGCCAGGCGAGGTCGGCCGGGGCCTCGGGGCGGCCCTGCGTGCAGAAGTCCATCACGTCCCCCACATGCCGTGCCCCCGCTGAATGCGTAACGGGCCGGTGCCCGTCGGCAGCCTTCGTCGAACTGCTGTGCCGTCGACGGGAGTTGCGCTCGGTGCGGAGAGCAGCTGTCCGAAAGTCGCACCGAGAGGCATCGTACCTGCGGGGACGTACCCTGCCGAAGAATGCCCGCACGCGGGTTCTTCGAGGCCTGGGGCAGAGGGAGCGTACTCCGGTCGGTGACCGAGGGTGAGCGAATCACGCCACGCGGCGTCCGCATTCCGAGGAGGGCAGAACGAAGCCCCCGATCACGGGGGAACAACCGGGGGCTTCGCGTCTGCGGACGGCCTTAAAGACCGCACATTGAGAACGTAAGACCTGTGCCGTCCCCGGTCAAGCCGGGTTGGGACACTCAGGAAATTTCTCGGACAGGACTCTTCACATGTTCAGCACTCAGCCCATCGTTCGTCACCGTGTGTGGTGGTGCGGTCCAATTCTGATGTGCCCTCAGACCTCACCAGTACCTTGTATCCCTCTGAACACTGCAGCACCAAGAGGTCGGCGAAGGGCCGAGAGGGGTCGTCGGCGAAGTGGCGGTGCTCGGCGTCGACCCAGTCGGCCCAGAAGTCATTCTGAGCCGAGCCGTCCCGTTGCCGGCCGCGCGTCCAGGCGTCGTCGTGCGTCAGTTCCATCCACAGCAGGCACGCCAGATGCGGCCGCAGCGCGCGGCGGCCCGCGCCGACGCCCTCGACGAGGACCACGGGCGCGGGCGGCAGGGTACGGACCGCCCCGAAGCGGCGCGCTACCCAGTCGTACGGCCGGAAGTGCGCGAGCTCGCCCCGGCTCAGCGGCTCGACGACGTCCTCAAGCAGTCGTCCGGTCCACGCGAACAACTCTTCGTGTGTGCGGATGTCGTCCAGGTGCAGCATGGGCGCGCCGCCCAGTGCCTCGGCCAGCCCTTCGGTGAACGTGGTCTTTCCGGAGCCCGCGTGCCCGTCGACGCCGACAAGGCGGACAGGGCCGCAGGACGGCGGCAGCCGGTTCAGTCGGGAGGCGAGGGTATGAATGGGGAGTCCCTGAGGCGGCGCGACGGATGCGGATGATGCGTGGTGAGCAGTGGTGCGGACCAGTTCGGAGGAACATTCTACAGCGGTCACTCAGGCCGGAATTGGGCGAAGGCGGGAGTGGAAGGGCGCCGAGCCGAACGGCTTGCCCGTCGGGGCCGGGCGCGTCTCTGGCCTCCAGTGGTCGTGACCAATATGGGTGGGCGGCTGAGCTGAAAGCCCGTGGTGCTGGAAGAGGCCGGGGTGGGCATCCATAGTTGTCGCACACCCGCGCATCGGTTGGCGCACCCGCGCATCGCACTTGCTCGTTCCGGACACACCTGGGGGACACCCACCCATGACGAGAACTGAACAGCCGTCCCGCAGAAGCCTTTTGACCGCGGCGGTGGGCGCCGCCGCGTCGGCGGGTGCCATGCGTCCGGCGGCCGCCGCGGGCACGGCTGCCGGCGCCAACGCGTCGGCCCGCGCCACGAAGGCCCCGTCGTCGAAGGCGCCGTCCGGCCTGGTGGACAACCGCGCCTGGACCTCGTACGCCGACTGGCGCGGCGGCACCGGTGAGGGGACCCGCGCGGTCTCGGGAGCGCGCCCGGGCCTGGTGATGTCGGCGGCCGCGGGCCGCACCGACTACACGGACCCGCACACCGACAGGACGGCCACCTGGGAGTACGCGCGCTGGACGTCGCCCGTCCACCACCTCGCCGTCCCCTCGACCGAGGTCATCGCCTCCTGGAACGCGCACACACCGGCCGGCACCTGGCTCCAGGTCGAGCTGACGGGCACGTACTCCGACGGCATGGACACCCCCTGGTACGTGATGGGTCGGTGGGCGGCCGGCGACCACGACATCAGACGCACCTCGGTGGACGACCAGAGCGACGGCAGGAGCAGCGTCTGGACGGACACCTTCTCCATCGATGACGCAGCCTCGGGCCTGCGCCTCGTCTCGTACCGGCTGCGGCTGACCCTGTACCGCGAGCCGGGCATCAGGATCATGCCCACCGTGTGGCGGCTCGGCGCGATGGGCTCCGACATCCCGGACCGCTTCACCGTCCCGGCCTCGACGCCGGGAGTGGCCCGGGAGCTGACGGTGCCGCGCTACTCGCAGGAGATCCACCTGGGCGAGTACCCGGAGTACGACGGCGGCGGCGAGGCCTGGTGCAGCCCCACCTCCTCGCAGATGATCATCGAGTACTGGGGGCGGAAGCCCTCGGCCGAGGACCTGGCCCGGGTGAATCCGGCGTACGCGGATCCGCAGGTGTGCCATGCCGCCCGGTTCACCTACGACTACCAGTACGAGGGATGCGGCAACTGGCCTTTCAACGCCGCCTACGCGGCCACGTACCGAGATCTTCGGGGCGTGGTGACGCGGCTCGGTTCGCTCACCGAGCTGGAGACGCTGATCGCGGCGGGCATCCCGGTCATCACGTCCCAGTCGTTCCTCGCGTCCGAGCTGACGGGGGCGGTGTACGGCACGGCGGGCCATCTGATGACCGTCATCGGGTTCACCGCCGAGGGTGACGTGATCGCCAATGACCCGGCCTCGCCGAGCAACGAGGCGGTGCGGCGCGTCTACCGGCGGCGCGAGTGGGAAAACGTCTGGCTCCGAACCAAGAGGTACAACGCCTCCGGCAAGGTGGTCTCCGGCACGGGCGGCGTCTGCTACCTGTACTTCCCGGCGCGGCCCACGGCCCGCCGGCGAAGGGCCCTGGCGGAGGTCGGCATCCGCTGACCGACGCTCGCAACGTGTTGCGCGCCGTGTAGGAGGACTGGACCAGCGAGGTCAATGGTTCGGACCCATTGCACATGTGTCCTAATTAACGGTCGTTAACCGGTGACCTGCTCTGCTGAATCGGGCATACTCAGCGCCACAGCCGCTGGTCACATTCCCCGCGCCTGAACAGCGTGGGGCGACCCCCGTCCGAGACCCGGAAGGGCAGCATCGGCTGGACGACGAAATGACCGGGCGGAGCCACTCACCTCACCCCTGTGCGTGTCCGCCGAAGTGCCCGACAGGGAGGAGCGTCGCCATGCCCGACCGCGCGCCGCAGCCGGTGGACCGTGAACTGCCCACGGACGAGGCCAGGGATCTGATCTCGCTCGTCCGCGAGATCGCACAGCGCGAGACCGCCCCCAAGGCGGCCGAGGAGGAGGACGCCGGGCACTTCCCGCGCGAGCTCTTCACGCTGCTCTCCGAATCGGGGCTGCTCGGCCTTCCGTACGACGCCGAGTACGGCGGCGGCGACCAGCCGTACGAGGTCTATCTCCAGGTTCTCGAAGAGCTGGCCGCGGCCCGGCTGACGGTGGGTCTCGGCGTCAGCGTGCACTCGCTGTCCTGCTACGCCCTCGCCCACTACGGCACCAAGGAACAGCAGGTCGAGCATCTGCCCGCCATGCTCGGTGGCGGCCTCCTCGGTGCGTACTGCCTCTCCGAGCCGTCGTCCGGATCCGATGCCGCCAGCATGCGTACCAAGGCGGTGCGGGACGGGGACAGCTGGGTGCTCACCGGCACCAAGGCCTGGATCACCCACGGGGGTGTGGCCGACTTCTACACGGTGTTCGCGCGCAGCGGCGGCGAGGGGACGCGCGGTATCACGGCGTTCCTGGTGCCCGGCGATGCCGAGGGGCTGAGTGTGGCGGTGCCCGAGAAGAAGATGGGCCTGAAAGGTTCGCCCACTGCTCAGATCCACTTCGACCGGGTCCGGATCCCCGACACCCGGCGCATCGGCGACGAGGGCCAGGGCTTCGCCATCGCGCTGTCCGCGCTCGACTCCGGGCGGCTCGGCATCGCGGCCTGCGCGATCGGCGTGGCCCAGGCGGCACTCGACGAGGCGGTCGCGTACGCCGCTGGGCGCGAGCAGTTCGGCCGGCCGATCGCCGACTTCCAGGGCATGCGCTTCCTGCTCGCGGACATGGCGACGCAGATCGAGGCAGGCCGGGCGCTCTTTCTCGCCGCCGCCCGGCTGCGCGACGCGGGGCGGCCGTTCTCCAAGCAGGCAGCCATGGCGAAGCTGCTGTGCACGGACACCGCGATGAAGGTCACCACGGACGCCGTCCAGGTACTCGGGGGGTACGGCTACACCGCGGACTTCCCCGTCGAGCGCTTCATGCGCGAGGCCAAGGTGCTGCAGATCGTCGAGGGAACCAATCAGATCCAGCGGATGGTCATCGCGCGTCACCTCGCGGGTCCCGAGTCGCGCTGAACCACCCGTACCCATAACCGTATCCGTACAGGGCCGAGGGTGCGACGAGCCGGACCCACTCCGGGTCGTGGCGCCCCGGCAGCGTCCGGCCCCGGTCGGCCCACGTGCGGATCAGAGCATCGTAGATCGGAGGATCCTGGGGCCCCGGCGATCCCTGTGATCCTTGTGTCTCCGGGCGTGCTGTTTCCTGGCGCCCCCGGGTAACCGATCCTGCGGGCGCGGAAACGAGAATTCGACGGCGACGGCTCGTCTCTGCATGCGTGGCGGTCATATCAGGGCAACGCGTCCATGAGCGGCCAGGTCACCGGCCCACGGATTCGCCCGTCAGTCCACGGGTGCCCCGTACGAGGCACCCGGCCGCTGGGTTTTGGCCCGAAGACGGTCCTGAGCTGCTGCTTTGCCTCCGCCTGTCCTTGGCCCCCGCCGTGACCTTCCGCCCTGACCTTCCGCCCTGACATTCGGTGTCGACCTGCACTGCTGTCCGCCGTCCCGGGGGTCCGGGCCCGCACCGATCCCGTTCACAGCACTGGCCGAGCCATGGTGCAGGCAGCTACTGGCAGTGAGCGGGTTCGACTGGGGCGCTGCCGGAGCGCTCCGGACCGCTCAGGCGGCCTGGCGGCGCATCACCGGCACCCGCATGGGGCGCGCGTGGGGTCCACCGACGTGCGAGAAGGGCTGTGTCCGCCAGTCGAGTCCCTGGGGGAGCGTCAACAGCAGGGCGCTGTCCTGCTCCTGCGCCTCCATCGACTCGTCGGCGGGCCGGGCCTCGGCCGCCGCGCGGCCCGTACTGGCACAGACCGTGAGTCCGAACGGGTTCCACGGCGTCGCGTACAGCGCGTGCTCGGGCAGGACCTCCTCGTCCGCCAGGAGCGCGATGGGCTGCGCGCAGTCCGGGCAGATCACCCGGTACATCGCGAAGGTGTCGTACGCGTCGAACTCTTCACCGTCGGCGGTGTGCGGTTCGACGCCCTCCGGCTCGGGCTCGACCGGCTTCTGCCGCTTGGGCGCGGTGCGACCGGGGCGCTTCAGACTCTGCATGGATTTCTCCCCCTCGGGTGGGTCGGCAACTCGCTGCGACCTCGACCACAGCAAGCACTTCCCGTCCCGTCTCGGCGGTAATCACGCGGACATCACAGAACCTGTGACCGTGCTGTGGCGTTCGTCACATGCCTCCCTCACGTCGGCGGCGGCGGATCTGTCCCTCGCGTGGCTCGCGGTCTCCGCCCGGGCACACCACAACCGGGTATGACCAGCGCCGCCGAGGTGCCCGAGGAGATCACGAGCCCTGTAGGTTCTGCGCCATGGAGGAGCTGGACCGACAGATTGTGCAGTTGCTCGTCGCGGACGGGCGGATGAGCTACACCGACCTGGGCAAGGCCACGGGCCTGTCCACGTCGGCCGTGCACCAGCGAGTGCGCCGGCTGGAACAGCGCGGCGTCATCCGCGGCTATGCCGCGGTCGTCGACCCCGAGGCTGTCGGGCTGCCGCTGACGGCCTTCATCTCGGTGAAGCCGTTCGACCCCAGCGCCCCCGATGACATCGCGGAACGCCTGGCGGGCATCCCGGAGATCGAGGCGTGCCACAGTGTCGCGGGCGACGAGAACTACATCCTCAAGGTCCGCGTCTCGACGCCGCACGAACTGGAAGAGCTGCTCGCGCGGCTTCGCTCGCTGGCCGGCGTGTCGACGCGTACGACCGTGGTCCTTTCGACGCCGTACGAGGCGCGGCCACCGAAGATCTGAGTCAAGTCCGGCAAACCGGCCCTCGCACGGCCGGCATGCCGGGCCCTCGCCCGCGGCGGCCGGCAGGTGGAGTACATCCGGCGGGCCCCGCTCGCGGTGCGAGTGCGCTGAGGGGTGAGACTGGTCCCCATGAGTGAGAGCACCGCCACCCCTCGTACCGTGCTGCTGCGCGGCGGGGAAGTCCACAGCCCCGCCGACCCGTTCGCCACCGCGATGGTCGTGGACCGCGGGCAAGTCGCCTGGGTCGGCTCCGAGGGCGCGGCCGACACGTTCGCGGACGGTGTCGACGAGGTGGTGGACCTCGACGGCGCCCTGGTCACCCCGGCGTTCACCGACGCCCACGTGCACACCACGGCCACCGGGCTCGCCCTCACCGGCCTCAATCTGTCCGACGCGCCCACCCTGGAAGCGGCCCTCACCCTCGTACGCGACTTCGCGGCCGCCCGCCCCGACGACCGGGTCCTCCTCGGCCACGGCTGGGACGCCGCCCGCTGGAGCGGCGGCCGGCCTCCGACGCGCGCCGAGCTCGACGAGGCCACCGGCGGCCGCCCGCTCTACCTCTCCCGCGTCGACGTCCATTCGGCCGTTACGACCACGGCCCTGCTGGACCTGGCGCCGGGCGTGCGGGAGCGGGCGGGCTTCGAGGACGGTGAACCGCTCACCCGGGACGCCCACCACGCGGTGCGCGCCGCGGCGCTGGGAGCCGTCAGCCCCGCCCAGCGCACAGAGGCCCAGCGCGCCGCACTCGCGCACGCCGCCTCGCTCGGCATCGGCTCCGTCCACGAGTGCGGGGGCCCGGACATCTCCTCCGAGGACGACTTCACCGGGCTGCTGCGGCTCGCCACCGAGGAGGCCGGCCCCAGGGTCGTCGGTTACTGGGGCGAGCTTGCCGAAGAGGGCATGGCGAAGGCCCGCGCGCTGGGCGCGATCGGCGCCGGGGGCGACCTGTTCGTCGACGGAGCCCTCGGCTCGCACACGGCCCGCCTGCACCGGCCGTACGCGGACGCCGACCACGCCGGCACCGCCCACCTGGACGCCGTCGCCGTCGCCGCCCATGTGGTGGCCTGTACGGAGGGCGGCCTGCAGGCCGGTTTCCACGCCATCGGGGACGCGGCCGTGACCTCTGTGGTCGAGGGAGTGCGCGCGGCTGCCGAGAAGATCGGCCTGGCCCGTGTGCGCGCCGCCCGGCATCGCGTGGAGCACGCCGAGATGCTCACCCCGGAGACTGTCGCCGGCTTCGCCGAACTCGGCCTCACCGCCTCCGTCCAGCCCGCCTTCGACGCACTGTGGGGCGGCGAGGACGGAATGTACGCCCAGCGCCTGGGCGTACAACGGGCCCGTACGCTCAACCCGTTCGCGACCCTGCTGCGCGCCGGCGTACCGCTCGCCTTCGGTTCCGACACTCCCGTCACTCAGCTCGACCCGTGGGGCACCGTCCGCGCCGCCGCCTTCCATCGGACCCCGGAACACCGGGTCTCCGTACGGGCGGCCTTCACCGCGCACACACGGGGCGGATGGCGTGCGATCGGCCGGGACGACGCGGGTGTCCTGGTGCCGGGCGCGCCCGCGGACTACGCCGTGTGGCGCACCGACGAACTCGTCGTGCAGGCCCCGGACGACCGGGTCGCCCGCTGGTCGACCGACCCCCGCTCCGGCACCCCAGGACTGCCCGACCTGACGCCCGGAACGCAACTCCCCGTCTGCCTGCGTACGGTGGTGGCCGGTCGAACCGTATTCGTAAGGCCGGATGAGTGATGTACCGGGGTGGCGCGGGACCGGTCGTCGCCCGCCGCTTCGTCATGACGACCTGCGTATCCTCTGCGCTGACCAGGCGATTGAGCGAAGAGCCGCAGGTGAAAGGGCTGTTGACAGAAAGCGGAGGGTGGCCGGTAGGTTCAGCCGGGTCCACCACCGGACGTCCAATCGCGGAAGTTCCGAGCAACCCTCGAAGCGCCGCTGGGTCAGGGGTGATGTGCCGCACCGGCGCACCACCACTGGGAGCCAGGCCCAGCGCTCGCGCACTGGGGGAGGGAACGTTCCGGCCGGTCGGCAGGTGTGACCCGGGTGGGGCCCGGACGCTCAGTAGACAACGGCTCTGGGTCGACCCGCAGCCAGCGGGTCACAGGTCGGCCCGAAGGGTGCCGGGCCCCGATCCGCAGTACCTTGTGCAGCTCTCAGGGCGTTGTTCACGCCATTCCGGGACGGCAATGGTCGCCTGGCTCGGACCTCATCGATCAGGCAGCCTTCGAACTCCGCAGCAGAGGCATCGCCACCGACCTCACAGCCGATCGCCCCGCCTACTTCGAGGCGTTGCGAGTGCGGTTGTGGACGACGGATCCCGCAACGGCTGTCAGTGGGAGGTCTCGTCGGCCGGCTTGTCCCGGCAGGACAGGGCATCGATCTCTGCTGTGCTCGGCTTGGCCTCGTCCCGTTCGGCCTTGGGGACGCTGGGCAGGTTGTCCTCGAACTGATCGTCCCATGTGTTGCCATCCTCCACGTACTCCTTCAGCTTGTCGCGGAGATGCCCACAGTCCTCG
>CBFGQM010000101.1:0-14857 GCA_965650905.1 uncultured Streptomyces sp.
TTCAGACGACGAGAACACCCAGTCCGACGAAGAAACGAAGCCCTCGGACGACGAGAACACCCAGTCCGACGAAGAAACGAAGCCTTCAGACGACGAGAACACCCAGTCCGACGAAGAAACGAAGCCCTCGGACGACGAGCCGTGGAACCCCTACGAGGAGTGCGAGTCCTTCAACCTGGACGACAAGCTCACGGCCAGCATCTCCGGGCTGCCGAACCGGATCGTCGCCGGCTCCGGCTGGCACGAGTTCACATTCGTGGTCAACAACGGCTCCGACAAGGACCTGAAGAAGGTCTGGGTCGAGGCGTTCGCGGAGTACGCGGACGACACGAACGCGGACTCCTCGCTCTCCTTCGACCTGGCCGAGCTCCAGTACAAGCAGGACGGCAAGTGGACCAGCAGCTACCAGGACTACAACGAGGACGAGGACGGCAAGACCTCCTTCACGGGTACCTTCGTCGCCGTTCTCGACTCCCTGGAGAAGCACTCCACGGCCACCCTGGACCTCCGAGTGCAGGTGAAGGCGTCCGCCCCGGCGGGCTCTTCCTTCGCGCTGAGCCAGGCGGTGTACGCGGGCAAGGACTCCGCCTGCTACGGCAACGGTGACTTCTACGACTTCACCGTGCTCGCAGCGGGCACCAAGCCGAGTGACAACGTCGACGACGCCAAGCCCAACGGCAAGAAGCCCAAGGTCACCGACGGCACCAAGCCGCAGGGTGAGGTCAAGGAGATCACCGGCAACCTCGCCGAGACCGGCTCCAGCTCCGCCCTGCCGACGGTCGGTCTCGCCGGTGGTGTCGCCCTCGTCGCCGGTGCGGGCGCTGTGTTCGTCGTGCGCCGCCGCAAGGCCGGTGCCGACGCGTAACGGTGTCGGCGCCGACGCGTAAGGCGTAACGCTTCACGCGAACAACGCTCACGCAAGAAAAGAAGGACCTGCGCTCGGAGGGGGGCGCAGGTCCTTTGTCTTTTCCCTGACCTGATTGGGCCTTTTCGGCCCTATGGAGAACGGATGCGACGGGTGACGGCGTATGGCTACGGGTGATGACGGGTGACGACAGGTGACGCCTAGCGGAGCCGCAGTGCCTTCATCACCCGCAGGCTCCGGCTCATGAACGCCGCGTACTTCTCGTCGTCCATCCCGAACGCCGGCGCCATCGGCATGATCCGCTGCTGGGTGACGGTCTGCGCCTCGGTGTACTTGAGGATGCCCTCGGAGCCGTGCCGGCGGCCGAGACCGGAGTCCTTCATGCCGCCCATCGGTGACTGGACGCTGCCGTACGCGGACGCGTAGCCCTCGTTGATGTTGACCGTTCCGGTACGCAGCCGGGCGGCGACCTCGGCGCCGCGGCGGGCGTTCGTCGTCCAGACCGAGGCATTGAGGCCGTACCGCGTGGAGTTGGCGCGCTCGATCGCCTCATCGTCGTCCTTGAAGCGGTAAAGGGAGACGACCGGGCCGAAGGTCTCCTCGTGGCAGACGGCCATCGGCGCCTCGACGCCGTCGAGGATGGTGGGCTCGAAGAAGTACGGACCGATGTCCGGGCGGGCCACGCCCCCGGCGATCAGCTTCGCGCCCTTGGCCACGGCCTCGTCGACGTGCCGGGTCACGGCCTCGAGCTGACGTTCACCGGCCAGCGAGCCCATCTCGGCGCCGTACGCCAGGGACTTGCCGAGCCGCATCGCCCTGGTGCGAGTGGCGAACCGTTCCACGAACGCGTCGGCGACCGACTCGTGGACGTACAACCGCTCGACGGAGACGCAGAGTTGGCCTGCGGACGAGAAGCAGGCGCGCACCGCTCCGGCCGCAGCCTTGTCGATGTCGGCGTCCTCAAGGACCAGCATGGGGTTCTTGCCGCCGAGTTCGAGGGACACGCCGACCAGGCGGGCGGCCGCGCTCTGGGCGAGCTCACGGCCCGTACGGGTCGAGCCGGTGAAGGAGACGTAGTCGGCACGCCCGACGACCTCCGGGCCGACGACCGGGCCCTCGCCGAGGACGACCTGGAAGACGTCGGCCGGCAGGCCCGCCTCGATCAGCAGGTCACGGGCCCACAGGGCCGTCAGGCACGCCTGCGTGTCGGGCTTCATCACGACCGCGTTGCCCGCGACGAAGGCGGGCAGCGCGTCGCCGACAGACAGCTCCAAGGGGTAGTTCCAGGGCACGATCTGGCCGACGACACCGCGCGGGTGGCGCAGCTCGGTAGCCTTGGTGAGCGTCGGAACGGCGCCGGTGTGCCGCTTGGACCTGAGGTACGCGGCGGCCTTTCGCCCGTAGTGCCGCGCGGCGACGGCCACGCTCTGCACCTCTTCGTGCGCGTGGAGACGGGTTTTTCCGGTCTCCAGCTGGATGAGGTCGAGCACTTCGGCCTGTCGGGCGAGCACCAGGTCGTGGAAGCGGAGCAGCACGGCGGCGCGCTGCCGTACCGGGATCGCGGCCCAGACGGACTGTGCCTTGCGGGCCCTTTCGAAGGCGGTCGCCACGTCCTCGGGGGTGGACTCGGGCAGGTCGGCCAGCTTCTCGCCGGTGAACGGCGTGTGGTTGGCGGTGCGGCCCGAGCCGGTCACGCCGCGTGTGAGCTGGGCGATCAGCTCCGGTGTGACCACGTCGGCAGCCGTGCGGGCGCCTTCGGGGACGGGTGCTATGGGGTTGGTGCCGGTCTTTTCCGGAGCCTGCGAGTCCGTCATGAGGCGCAGGGTATGCCGGGGAGAGGGGTTTGGGTACCCGTCAGTAACAGGGTTTCACGGAGCACTCACACCGCGCCAGTGATCGCTGGCAACAAACACGAGTGATCAGGGGGTTGTCAGACGCCGACCAGAACGCAGCGCGGTGAAGCAGGAAGCCCCCGGAAGGGTCAGACGACCCAGGTCGGAATTCCTGGACTTCAGGCCGGGAGCACGTCACAGCGTGTCGAGGTCCAGGTTCGCGATCGTCGTCTTCGCCACCTCGCGGCCACGCTCGGTGAAGTCGCCCTTGCCCGGGTAGTCGATCCAGAGCCTGTAGAGGTCGCCCGACTTGGTCTTGTAATAGAAGACCCGGGCCTCGCGCGGGCGGGGCGTGTCCGCGTCGGTCTGGTCGTCGACGTACGTGACGACGTTTTCGGCCGCATCGCGGCCCTGGTACGAGGTCTCCGTGGTGTCGGCCTTGGGCGCCGGCGTCTCCGCCATGTTGGAGAAGTCGCTGTCATCCGTCTTCTCCATACCGTCGGCGTCCTGGTAGGCCTCGGAGTTGGCGGTGCCCGCGATCTCGTTGAGGGTGTCCTCGGACTTCTTGTACAGGTGCAGGACGATCGAAACGGAGTAGCTCGGGTCGGTGTACGCGACCCAGTGCCCCTTGTCCGTGGAACGGTCCGGCTCGCCTCTCACATAGTCCGGCGGCACCGCGAGCGTCGCGGCGACATCCGTCTCCTTGTGCTTCTTCCACCCCTCCGGCAACGGACCCGCCAACGGATCCGCGATCACCAGATACGCCGCCACGGCCGCCGCGACCACCGCCGCGCCGAGGCCGATCCGGCCCATGCGGCCGACGCGGATCGACTTGCCGCCGGGACCCGCGACCCGGACGACCTGGGTGGGCTCCGGAGCGGGCGGCTGTGCGGCCTTTTCCAGGAGTTGGCGGACCTGGGCGGCGTTCGGACGGCTGGCCGGGTCCTTGTTGAGGAGTGCGCTGATGGTGTCGGCGAGCGGGCCCTTGGACGCGTTGGGCACGGCCGGCGTGGCGTTGAGGACGGACTGGAGCGTCGCGGGCGTGTTGGTGCGGCGGAAGGGCGAGACGCCCTCCGTGGCCGCGTACAGGACGACGCCGAGCGACCACAGGTCGCAGGCGGGGCCGGGTCGTTGCCCCAACACCCGCTCGGGCGCGATGAACTCGGGCGAGCCGACGAAGCCGCCGGTGTCGGTCAGGTTCGTCTCGCCCTCGATCTGGGCGATGCCGAAGTCGGTGAGGACGACACGGCCGTGTGGACCGAGCAGGACGTTGTCGGGCTTGACGTCACGGTGCAGGATGCCCGCCGCGTGCGCGGCTTCCAGCGCGCCCAGGACAGCGAGGCCGATTCTCGCCGCTTCGCGGGCCCCGAGTGTGCCCTCCTGCAACGCGGCGCCCAGCGAACGGCCCCGCACCAGTTCCATCACGATCCACGGCTGACCGTCCACTACCGCCACATCGTGGACATTCACCACCGCCGGGTGGTCGAGCCGGGCCGCGGCGCGCGCCTCGCGACGCATCCGCTCGAAGATGTTTGCACGTTCACGCTCGGGAAGGTGATCCGGTACGCGAGGCTCCTTGACGGCAACCTCGCGGTCCACTGTCTCATCCTTGGCCCGCCATACGGCGCCCATACCGCCGTGACCGAGCTTCGACACCAGACGGTAACGGCCGGCGATCAGGCGCCCGGTACCGGGGTCCTGCGACACTTGCTGTTCGGGCACCACCTGCGTGGGCGCCGCGTACGGGTTGCCCGCCACCGGGTTGCCCGAGTGCAGGACGCGGCCGGGCTGCTGCCCGGGCACACCCGGCCGTGGTGGTTGCAGACCGAAACTCGTTGGCTCGTCGGCCCCGTAGGGGGCTTCCCCGTTGCTGCTCATGGGTCCATTGCTATCGCGGTAACCACTCCGGCTTCCACCCCAGACGCTTTCCGGTCACAGACCCGTGACCCACGAGGTCACTTATGGTCCATTTATGCCGCCGTACGCATCCGTGGGCATCCGTAGTCATCCGTAGTCATCCGTAGGTCTTGGCTCCATCACGATCCACGGCAGGCCGTGGTGCTCCAGCACGTGGTGCACCGTGACGACGGGCCGAGTGGTTGATCCGCGCGGCCGTGCGCGCTTCCGCCCGGGTGCGGGCGAGCAGTACGCCCTGAGGGAGCAGCCGTGTGAACTCCGGCGACTGACGGAAACCGAACGTGAGGTGGTCGAAGCCAGGGATGAGTTGGAGGGAACTGGGGGCGATCAGACGTCACCCTCATTCCCCAACCGGTACCGCCCACCCTCAACCGGTGGCCTGATAGGTGGCCGACGCCTGCTCGTACAGCCGTGTCACCTCGTCCCGCTCGGCCTCCGGACCACGCAGCTGCGCCACGTGGTAGCGCGCGTCGATGATGATCGCGAGATTCCGTACGTATATCTCGCGCCCCTCGGCGTCCTGCCAGGTGAACTGGCCCTCGGCCATGGTCCGTCCGCCCACGTCGATCTGCCGCATCCCGCTGGACGTGGCCCAGGTCGAGTCGCGGAACGGCTGCAGTTCCCGCTCCTCCTCCCGCTGGTACTTCATCGGATCACTGCCGAATTCGCTGGTGGTGTCGCGTCCTGGCACGACGACCAGTTCGAAGTCGCCCTGGTAGTAGACGACCTGGCCGCGCCCGTTCTTGGGCGTCCGGTCCCAGTCGTTGGCGACGGCGACGCTGAAACCCTCGGAGTCCTTGCGCAGGGTGAAGCCCCGCGGCAGGTCGGGGCCGGTGGTCTGTGTGGTGGAACTGGACGACTGCGTCGGACCGTTGTCCTTGCTCGACGTCCCGTCGGGCTGCGGATCCGTGCCGGCGTTCCCGTCCGTGCCCGTGCCCCTGCCGGTGCCGGTGTGCCGGTGTCCGCCGGTGTCCGTGTCGGACGAGGGCCCGGGGGCCGGGCCGGCCTCACCGGCGGCACCGGTCCGCGCGCCGCTCACCTCCGCGTCGGCCTTCGGCATGAAGACCATGGCGTACGCGACGGCCGCGGCCAGTGCCAGCAGGATCAGCATCAGCAGGGTGCGGCCGAGGCGGCGGGGCTTCGGCGCCTTCCCCTGCCTGGCCCGCTTGTGGTGACCGTGCGTGTCGGGCAGCCCGGCGCGGCGCCTGCGGACGAGCTCACCCCGGCGTCGTACGACGGGCAGGCGCGCGGGGTCGACGGGCGGCGCCGCCACGACATGCGTCCCCGCCTCCGGCTCGGGCGCCGACCGCACAAGCGAACGAAGCCAGCCCCGCAGCTGCTCAAAGTCAAGCCGCTCGGTGGGGTCGTGACGCAGCAGCGACTCCACGACCGGTCGGAGCGGACCGCACTCCTCCGCGAAAGCGGGCGGCTCCGCGCACACGAGCTGTACGAGCTCGGCAATGCCCTCCTCGGGGTAGGGCGCGTGGCCCTGGACCGCCCGGAACAGGAGCGCCCCGAGCGCCCACAGGTCGGTGGCCGGTCCGATGGGCGCGGCCGGCTGCCCGTTCTCGTGAACGGGCCCTGCCTGCTCGGGCGCCCACCGTTCGGTAACCGGGCCCACGACCGCCATACGGGCCTGGCGAGCACGCTCGGCGGCGAGAGCGGTGGTGGGGCCTCGGTGAGGGGGGCGGCTGGGGACGAGGTGATCCCAGTGGGCGGGTGGTGCGGTGGTGTTGTGTTCGGGGTGGGTGAATGGGCGGGTGTGGTGGCTGCATTGGTCGGCTGGGTGGCTGGATTGGTTGGCGGAGTGGGTGGATTGGTCGGCGGGATGGATGGGGGACGGGTTGGGTACGCCGCTCGGCTCGGCGCCGGCTCCGTTTCCCGCCACGTCGGCGCCCTCTCCGCTACCTGCTACCCCGGTTCCGTGTCCATGTCCATGTCCATGTCCGTGTCCGTGTCCGTTTCCACGTCCGTTTCCGCTTCCTGCTGCGCCCGTTCCGTTGCCGCTGACGGGGAGTGCGGGGTGGCCCTGGCCGTTGCCGGCGACCGCGGGGGCTTCGCTGCGAGGCACGTCGCCGTGCCGGGAGTTCGCCCGGCCCGCTCCATACGGCTCGGCGATCTGACGTGGCGGCGGAGTGTGTTCCACACCGTACGCGGTGGTCTGCCCTGAGGCCTGCGCGGCCTCGGTGTCGGTCTCGGCGGGCTGGGGCCGCGGCGCGGGCAACGCCACGTTCTGCTCGCCCTCTTCCTCCTCGTGCACACCCGCCGCGGCCCGCGCACCGGTGCGGTAGGCCGCGATGGCTCCAGCCCGCGCGGCCCGGACGTCGTTGTCGGGCTCCAACGCCCGCCGCCCCGCGGCCGGCGTCTGCGCCACGGGCGCCGCGGCCCCACCGCCCCGCACCGCCTCGACGGCGCCTCTGCCATCACCGGGAACCCGCGCACCGGGCAGACAAAGCGGGCCGGACGGGGGGCCGGACGGGCCGGGCTGACGATACGGGCCTGTCGGCACGGCGGGGCTGCCGGCGGTCGGCCCAAATCCGGAACCGGAACTGGGGCTGAGGCTCGAAGTGGGGCTGGGGCTGGAACCCCCCGGCTCCCCCTCGCCGACCGCACCCTCGGCAACCGGCACCGGGTCATACCCGCACAGCGCCTCCTCGGCCACCCCGGCCGCGAGACCTGTCAGCAGCACACGTCCGTCGTCGCAGATCAGCACCGTACGGGCGGTGATATTGCGGTGCACCCACCCGTGCGCGTGCAGCACCCGCAGCGCGGTCAGCACGTCGGCGGCGACCTCGGCGGCCCGGTACGGACTCAGCGGGCGCTCAGCGAGCAGCGCCGCCAGCGGCCGGGCGGCCACCCACTCACTCACTATCCACAGCGACCCGCCTTCGGCGAACACGTCGAAGACCTGGTCGAGTCTGGGATGGTCGGGTATCTGGGCGGCTGCCTGCGCGGCCTCGATCGCCCGTCGCACGGCAGGCTCGGTGGGCCGCCGGGTGGTCCCCGCGGAGGCCCGCCGCACCCCGGCGTCCCGCGCCACGAACCTGTCGGGCACCCTGTGCGCGTCGAGTATCTCGGCCTCGACGACCTCGGGCAACGGCAGTTGCCTGACCAGTACTTCCTGCCCGCTGTAGGTGTCGAAGGCCCGGCTCTCAAATTCGTCCTCGTCGGAGGACGGCAGGGGCAGGCGGTAGCGGTCGGCGAGTACCCGTCCCGCGTATTCGTCCACGACGCCTCCCCCGGCCGCCCTGTGGTCAATTCCGTTGGCCACGCGTCCCGTTGTAGCCGCAGTTGTGGTTGCGCACGGTCCGCAACCACTCACGATATGTGCCGGAGGCAACTGCAGTGAGGGGATGCGAGATCTCGAGGCTCCCGTATCCCTCATATCCCTCAGGACTTGGGTTTGAACGTCTTCGCCAGCGTCCGCCATGTGTCCTTGCGGAGTTCCCTGCTCCACCCGGAGGCCTTCGCCGTGTACATGAGCGCGCACCCGAGCTGGTCGTTGACGACGAACCCGCGGTCTATCGTCCGGTACCTGGTTCCGCTTTCCACGTAGGTGAACTCCCAGTCGGCCGCCTTCCAGCCGCGGTATTCCACCTTCTCGATCCGGATCCGGTCGTACTGCGACCGCCGCATGTACCGCTCTTGGTTCTTCCAGTCCGCCACCGGGTCGCCCTTGGGCGTGGAGGTCCAGGCGACGAGCAACTTCTGCCCCTCAGGTCCGGTGAACCTGGCCCCCGCCGCGCTCGTGGACCTGTGCTTCCACCCCTCAGGCAGCCCGATCCTGAAGCCCTGGCTCCCCTTGTACGGCGTCACGGCGACATCGTCCGCACCCTTGCCGCTGCCCTCCTCCGACCCGCTCGACCGGCCCGACGCACTCGCGCTCGGCGTGCCCACCCTGGTCGCGTCCCCGGTGGCAATGTCCGTCTTCTCGCCGCCGTCCGTGTCGGTGCTGCCGCTCTCGTCCTGCTTGGTGTCGCTTCCCGCGGTCGCCCCGCTGGACGCGGAATCGGTGTCGCCGCCCTTGCCCTTGGCTCCGGTGTTGTCAGCGAGCGTGACCGCAAGGACCGTACCGAGCACGGTGAGCACCACGACCACCGCGGCGATCACCAACGCCCGCCGCGACACCACATCGGTGAGCGGCGCCCTCGGGGGCATACGCGGCGGTGTGCCTCCGCCCGTCCCCGGAGTCCCGTCCGAAGTGGACTTCAATCCAGCGGTGGCGCTGTCGCGAGCCGGCCCGGCAGACGCCCCGGCCTTGTCCCCAACGGACGCCTGCGCACCGGAGGAAGCCGTATCCGAAAAAGCCGCGCCCGGCGAAACCGCACTCTGGGAAGCCCCGCCTCTCTGAGAAGCCGCGCTCGCCGCAACCTCCGCGGAGGATTCGGAGGAACTGGGGGATTCGGAGGAACTGGAGGAGGTCGAGGATCCGGAGGAGCTTTCGGAACTGTCGGGGCTGTCGGGCTTCCCGCGCGTCCCGGCCGCTGCCGTGGCCGCACCCGCCGCCTCGGCAGCGCCCTTGCGCACGGACCGGAACGCCCCGCGCAGCCGCTCCGCCGCCGCCTCGCCCTTCCTACTCGCCTTGCTGGTCCTGTTCCCCTTGCTCCCGGAACGTCTCTCTGTCTTCCGACCCGAACTGCCCTTGTCCGCAGGGGCGTCGGACACGTCGGGCACCTCGGGCAACGGCACGGCCTTCGTCGCGTCCGCCGGCTCCGGCTCGGTCTCCTTGGCCTCAGGCGCGTGGATCACTTCGTTGAGCATCGCCCGCGCGCCCGCGTCGTCGAGCCGCTGATGGGGATCCTTGAGGAGCAGCCCGTAGATGACCTTCTCCAGCGGACCCGCGTTCTTGGGCCGCTCGAGCGGCTCCGTCATCACCGCGGTGAGGGTCGCGATGGCGGACCCCTTGTCGTACGGCGGCACACCCTCCACCGACGCGTACAGCAGCCCACCGAGCGACCACAGGTCGGCCGCGCGGCCAGGCCTGTGGCCGCGCGCCCGCTCGGGCGAGATATAGGAGGGCGCGCCGACGAGCATGCCGGTCGACGTGATGGACGGGTCGCCCTCGACCTGGGCGATACCGAAGTCGGTGAGCACCACCCGGCCGTCCTCGGCGATCAGCACGTTCGACGGCTTCACGTCACGGTGCAGGATGCCCTCGCGGTGTGCCGCACGCAGTACGTCGAGGACGGCGAGCCCGACCTCGGCCGCGCGCCTCGGCGAGAGCAGCCCGTCCTCACGGATCGCCTCGGCAAGCGACTTGCCCTCGATGAGTTCCATGACGATCCATGGCCGGTCGTCCTCGTCGACCACGTCGAAGACCGTCACCGCGCCGTTGTTCCGGATCCGCGCGATCGCCTTGGCCTCGCGCAGGGTGCGCGTGATCAGCCGCCGCTTCTCCTCTTCGTCGATGCTCGACGGAAACCGCAGTTCCTTGACGGCGACCGTCCGGCCCAGCGTCTCATCCTTGGCCCGCCACACCGTACCCATGCCGCCGCGGCCGAGGACCTCTCCCAGCCGGTACCGACCGGCGAGGAGACGCTCGCTCTTGCCCTGACCAGATGCCCCGCCCCGCTTGGCCTCCGACATGCGTCCCCTCATGCAACCCGCCCCGACAGAGCCTTCATTGTCTCTCACCCCACGACCGGTCAATGCCCCAGGGTGGCCCTGCCCCACCCTCCCCCGGGATGTCACACCGGGACAGCCCGACACCCCGAATGAGCCGTACCGCATGATGGGCTGCGACAAGGAAGGACCGTGATGCCGCCGTTGAGGACATTACTGGCCCTTTCTGTGCCCCTGGCCCTTCTCGGTATGGCTTCGCCCACCTCCTCGGCTCCTGCGACCCCGGCCTCGAACACCGCGCTCATGCAACTCGTCGCCGGAGGCAGGGCCCCGGCCGCCGCCCTGCTGGCGCGTGAGGAAACCAGTACCCGCTTCGCCCACGTGGAAGCGGTCTCCCCGTCTGACGGCGCCTTTGGTGCTTCCTCCATTCGCCGCGCCGACCACTTCCGCGCCGGCAGCGTCACCAAGACCTTCATCGCGACGCTTGTCCTGCAACTGGCCGCCGAGCAGCGCCTGTCCCTGTCCGACTCGGTGGACGCTCACCTGCCGGGCCTCATACGCGGCGCGGGCAACGACGGTCGCGCCCTGACCCTGCGCGCCCTGCTCACCCATACCAGCGGCCTCGCCGACTTCACCACAGACACCGCGGGCACCATCCCCGTGACGTCCCTTCAGGCCATACGAACAGCACTCACCCACCCCCCGGCCGACCGCGGCCGCTTCGCCTACTCCAACACCAACTACATATTGCTCGGCATGGTCGTCGAGCAGGTCACCGGCCATTCGTACGCTGCCGAGGCCGAGCGGCGCATCATCACACCCCTCCATCTGACGGGCACCTCCTTTCCGGGAACCCGTCGCTCACTGCCCGACCCACACGGCCGCGCGTACGCCACCGACGGTTCGGACGTCACCGAACTGGACCCGCGCGTGGCCGGCGCGGCGGGCGAGCTGGTCACCACGCTCGCCGACCTGAACCACTTCTACGCGGCCCTGCTCCGCGGCTATCTGCTGCCGCCCCGCCAACTGCGCGAGATGCTCAACACCCGGACCGCACACGGCTCGTACGGCATGGGCATCTACCCCGTGAAGCTCCCGTGCGGCACCACGGTGTGGGGCCACAACGGCCGCATCACCGGCAGCTACGTCCGGACCGCAGCCACCCGCGACGGCCGTCGCGTCCTCACCTTCCGCGTGAACACGGACGCGATAGCAGACCCTGGCCTCGAACCCGCCCTGCTCTCCGCCGAGTTCTGCCCTCGCACCTCTTAGAACGAGCAGGTTCCGAGCAGAGGTCCCAGCTCACGACACCCGTTCGAGTGACGCTCGCCAGACCCGGAGTCTTCGCCGACCCCGGCCCGGAGCCCACCGGAGGCCCGGAGCGGCGCTACAGCGGGACTATGTCCGGTGCGCCAAGCCGCGCCGCGTCAGCCGTCAGGTCGTCCGGCTGCCGCTGCGACTCGCGCTCCGCCTCCACCCGCTTCTCGTAGTGCTGCACCTCGCGCTCGATCTGGTCCTCGTCCCAGCCGAGCACGGGCGCCATCAGCTCCGCGGCCTCCCGCGCGCTGCGCGTCCCGCGGTCGAAGGTCTCGATCGAGATGCGGGTCCGCCGGGTCAGCACGTCATCCAAGTGCCGGGCCCCCTCGTGCGACGCGGCGTACACGATCTCGGCGCGCAGATAGTCCTCGGCCGCCTGCAACGGCGCGCCCAGCGTGGCGTCCGCGGCGATGAGGTCGAGCACCTCCTCGGCAAGCGCCCCGTACCGGTTCAACAGGTGCTCCACGCGCACCACATGGAGCCCGCCGCGCGCGGCGATCCCCGCTCGCGCGTTCCACAGGGCCCGGTATCCCTCGGCGCCGATGAGCGGGATGTCCTCGGTGACGCAGTCCGCGACGCGCTGGTCGAGTCCGCGCACCGCCTCGTCCACCGCGTCCTTGGCCATCACACGGTACGTGGTGTACTTGCCGCCCGCCACGACCACGAGCCCGGGCACCGGATGCGCCACGGTGTGCTCGCGTGACAGCTTGCTGGTGGCTTCCGACTCCCCGCGCAGCAGCGGCCGCAGCCCCGCGTACACCCCCTGCACGTCGTCCCGTGAGAGCGGAACGGCCAGCACGGAGTTGACGTGCTCCAAGAGATAGTCGATGTCCGCGCTGGACGCCGCCGGGTGCGCCTTGTCGAGGTCCCAGTCGGTGTCCGTGGTGCCCACGATCCAGTGGCGCCCCCACGGGATCACGAACAGCACGGACTTCTCGGTGCGCAGGATCAGCCCCGTCGTGGAGTTGATCCGGTCCTTCGGCACGACCAGGTGGATGCCCTTGGACGCCCGTACATGGAACTGCCCTCGCTCGCCCACCAGCGCCTGGGTGTCGTCCGTCCAGACCCCCGTGGCATTGACGACCTGTTTGGCACGGATCTCGTACTCCCCGCCCGCTTCCACATCCCGCACCCTGGCACCGACCACCCGTTCGCCCTCGCGCAGGAAGCCGGTCACGCGCGCGCGGTTGGCGACCTCGGCTCCGTACGCCGCCGCCGTGCGCACCAGCGTCGCCACATAGCGGGCGTCGTCCATCTGCGCGTCGTAGTACTGCAACGCCCCGACCAGCGATTCCTTCTTCAAACAGGGGGCGACTCGCAGGGCGTGGCGGCGCGTCAGATGTCGGTGCATGGGCAGCCCGCGCCCGTGGCCGCGGGCCATCGACATGCCGTCGTAGAGGGCGACGCCCGATCCCGCGTACAGCCGCTCCCAGCCCTGGTGCTGCAGTGGATACAGGAATGGCACGGGCTTCACCAGATGCGGTGCCAGACGCTCCAGCAACAGGCCGCGCTCCTTCAACGCCTCCCGTACGAGCGCGAAGTCGAGCATCTCCAGATAGCGCAGGCCGCCGTGGATCAGCTTGCTCGACCGGCTCGACGTGCCCGACGCCCAGTCACGCGCCTCGACGAGGCCGGTGGACAGGCCACGGGTCACGGCGTCCAGCGCGGTTCCCGCGCCCACCACGCCCCCACCCACGACCAGCACGTCCAGCTCCCGCTCGGCCATGTGCGCGAGTGACTCGGCGCGCTCCGCCGGCCCCAGTGTCGCTGTCTTCACCGCTGCCTCCCGCTGTCCGTCGCGCTGGTCTCGCCGTGCGGCAAGCCCGGCTCACATCCCCCATGCCCAGATTCTCGCCGCGTTGCCCTCCATCGGCCACCACCCACCGCCAGCCTGTGGACAACACTCAGCGACTCGCAAGGAATCAAAGACCGGCAATCCCATACATCGGTCATATTTACTCCTAGTCTGACATTGCGCTCGCCCGTTCTGTCCACAGGGCTTGCGCCCTCGTCCCACTTCGGCTATTGGGAAGGACGGCCCACCGCCATGCCCGCAGATCTAGCCGTCATCGGCCTCGGCCAGCTCGGCCTGCCCCTGGCGCAGGCCGCTGTAACCGCCGGCATCCCCACGCTCGGCTACCAAAGCGGCGACCCCGCGCCGCTGTCCGCCGCCGACCTGCGCCGGATGCTCTCGGGAGGCTTCCGGCCGGCCACCAACCCCGCCGAACTCGGCCGCGTACGCATCGCCGTCGTCTGCGCGCCGACCCCCATCGGCGCGGACGGCGCGCTGAACTTGAGTCAAGTGGCTGCCGCCGCCCGCACACTGGCCGCATGGCTGCGTCCGCACACCACCGTGATTCTGGAGTCACCCGTGTACCCGGGGACCACGGAGGAATTCCTGCGTCCGCTCCTCGAAGAAGGTTCCGGGCTCCGCGCGGGCCGTGACTTCCACCTCGCGTACTCGCCCAGCCGAGTCGACCCGGGAAACCGCGAGTACACCCCCGCCAACACACCGAAGGTCATCGGCGGCCTCACGCCCGCCTGCACCGAGTCGGCCGCCGCCTTCTACAACCGCCTCACCGACAAGGTGGTACGCGCGCGTGGACCACGCGAAGCGGAAACCGTGCAACTCCTGGAGACCAACTACCGGCACGTCAACATCGCCCTGGTCAACGAAATGGCCGTGCTCTGCCACGACGTGGGGGTCGACCTGTGGGACGTCATCCGCTGCGCCGAGACCAAACCCTTCGGCTTCCAGGCCTTCCGCCCCGGCCCCGGAGTGGGCGGTCACGCCCTTGCCCGGGACCTCACCGGCCCCAGAACCCGCTCGCTGCGCATGGTGGAACTGGCCCAGCAGGTCAACAACCAGATGCCCCAGTACGTCATCCAGCGCGCCGCCACGCTCCTCAACGAGCACGGCAAGTCCGCCCGCGGGGCACGCGTGCTGCTCCTCGGCGTCACCTACAAGGCCGACCACGCCGACCAACAGTGCTCCCCCGCCCGGGAGATCGCGATCCGCCTGATGGAGCTGGGCGCCGCCATCAGCTACCACGACCCGCACGTCCCGGCCTGGAGCATCCTCGACCACCCGGTCCCGCGCGCCGAGGGCCTCTATGAGGCGGCGGCCGACGCGGACCTGACGATCCTGCTCCAGCAGCACCGCACATACGATCTCCAGGGCCTGTCGGTGAAGGCGCAGCTGCTCCTGGACACACGGGGGGCGACGCCGACAGGGGCGGCGCATCGGTTGTGAAGGGGGCCGGTCACCTCACCAGGGACGCCGTTGGTTAATTCCGGTTCTCGCGTGACGTCGGCGCCCAAGACCTTGGTGTGGTCTTGGGCGCCGCAGTTTTACGTACGGGGG
>CBFGQM010000102.1:0-14714 GCA_965650905.1 uncultured Streptomyces sp.
CTGAAGAACGTCTTCGCGGAGGCGGCCCCACCGCCTCCCTCCGAGAGCTTCCTGGCCCGCCTCCAGGGGCTGCCCGGGGGAAGTGACTCGGACGGTGGCAGGTCACGGCTGGGCGGAGGAGGTAGTGGATCGTCCGGAGTCTTCGGAGTGAAGCCGGACGCGTTCGAGTACGTGCCGTCGGGCCCACACGCCGCCGTGCTGCCCTCCGAGCAGCGCGGCTTCCGCATCCATGACATCAGCAGACGTGAGGCCGACCGGTCGGCCTCACGCGGGCTGCGGTTCGCGTTCGTCGCGGCCGGTGCCGTGTCGCTGGCGGCGATCGCGTTCGGTGGTGTGTCGACCGGCGTGTCCGGTGACACCACGGCGGCGCGAGGCGGCTCCTTGGGCTCGGGCAGCAAGGTGACGCCGATGCGTACACCGGGCACGAGCGGTGTGACGACCCCCGACTCGCAGCGCCGCCGTGCCCCTGGACCGCTGCTCACGCAGGGGCAGCGCTCTTTCGGCGAGGACCGGGTCGCGCCGACCGAGGTGTCCGCGCCGCGGCTGCCCGGCGTCCCCCAGCCACTCGGGCAGGGCACACGGTACCCGCCGGATCTTCCCCCACCCGTGGTGGCCGGCGCCGCCGCCATGTCCCCGCTGATACGTCCTCTCAGCATCGCCCCGCCGGTCACGCTGACCTCGTCGATGCCCGACTCGTCCGCTTCACCCTCGCCGTCCTCCCCGCCCTGAAGCCGTCTTCTGCGCGGCGGTCCGTGAACCTGGTTGAATCCAGGGATGGGCCGCGCCCCCGGAGGTCTCCCGGAGGGACCCCGGGCGCGGAGTCGACAATCCGCGGCGACGCCGACGCGCCGTGCTGCGGGCCAGGTGTGGGGAGCGCATGGACGAGGTGAAGCCCACGAAGCCGAAGTGGTGGAGCCGCCCCAGGGCACATTCCGCTGCCGCGGGGAGCGGGGGTCGCGGGAGCGACACCGACGGAGACTTCGAGTTGGAGCGGCCCGCGGGGGCCGCGCCTTTCCGTTCGGTGTCGGGCGGTTCGGTGTCGCAGGAGGTGAGCGGCGGCGTGAGCCCGCCCGGTGAGCGTGAACGTGTGTCCAGCGAGCCTGCCCCCGGTGAGCGGCCCAAGCCCCTGCACGACCCGGACCCCTACAGCACGCCACCGTACGGTGAGCCCGGCCCCTGGGCGCTCGCGCCGCCGGTGCAGCATCCGGGGACAACTCCCGTGCACGGTACGGCCGTTGCGGCGGTCGCACCGGCGCACGGTACCGCCATGCCTGGGACGACGTCTGGCCGGGGAACCCCCAGCCCCGCCTACGGCACCCAGGGACCCTCAGCCACCGCCCCGGTTCCGCCGACAGTCCCGGTCACGCCCAGTCCTCACGTGGGCCACCAGCAGATTCCCCCACTACTGCCCCAACAGGCGCCACGCACTCTCGCCGCACCAGCCGAAAGCCCGAGTACGTCCAGTACGAGGACTTCCGGCCGGCACGTCGAGAGCACGCACCGGACACCGCTCTTTGACGGGCAAACGTTGCCTGCCGAGGCACTGGATCCCCCAACCCAAGTCCTCCAGGCCCAAGTCCTCCAGGCTCAAGTCCTCCAGGCCCAGGGCCCTCACTCCCAGGGCCCCTACCCACAGAGCCCCCAGCCCCAGCCCGAGAGCCCCCAGCCTCAAGCCCCCTGGCAGAACTACGACCCCTGGGCCGCCGCCCCCCTCCAGCAGAACGGGGCCGCGGTCGAGAGCAAGGGCGCACGGCGTAAGCGGGCCAAGCGGATGCTGGTACTCGGAGCCGTGTTCATCGGCCTGTTTTCCGGGGGCGTGGGAGGTGCCATAGGGGCGTATCTGGAGCGGAACGGCGGGATCGACGACGTCGAACTGCCGCAGGCCGGGACGGAGGCCAAGCGGCGGGCGCCGGACAGCGTGGCCGGCATAGCGGCCAGCGCCCTGCCCAGTGTGGTGACCCTGCATGTTCGCGGCTCGGGGGCACAGGGCACCGGCACCGGGTTCGTGCTGGACGAGCGGGGACACATCCTCACCAACCACCACGTGGTGGAGCCCGCCGGATCGAGCGGCGAGATCTCCGTGACCTTCAGTGGCGGCGAGACCGCCAAGGGGAGGCTCGTCGGGGGCGACACCGGTTACGACCTCGCCGTCGTCAAGGTGACCGGCGTCAGCGGCCTCAAGCCCCTGCCGCTGGGGAACTCCGACAACGTGCAGGTCGGCGACCCCGTCGTGGCCATCGGCGCGCCCTTCGACCTCGAGAACACCGTGACCTCCGGCATCATCAGCGCCAAGGAGCGGCCCCTCACCGCGGGCGGGGAGTCGGGCGACGGGAGTGACGTCTCGTACGTCGACGCCCTGCAGACCGACGCCCCGATAAACCCCGGCAACTCGGGCGGCCCTCTTGTCGACGCGCAGGCCCGCGTCATCGGCATCAACAGCGCCATCCGCTCCGCAGACAGCGGCTCCGACCTGGAGGGCGGCAAGTCGGGTTCGATCGGTCTTGGCTTCGCCATCCCCATCAACCAGGGCAGGCGCGTGGCCGAGGAGCTGATCAACACCGGCAAGGCGACCCATCCGGTGATCGGAGTCACGCTCGACATGGGCTACGCCGGTGACGGCGCCCGCGTCGGCGCCAAGGGCAAGGACGGTGGTCCGGCGGTCACCCGGGGCGGCCCCGGCGACCAGGCCGGCATCGAGGCGGGGGACGTTATCACCGAGGTCGACGGCCGGCGCGTTCACTCCGGCGAGGAGCTCATCGTCAAGACCCGCGCCCACCGCCCCGGAGACAGCCTGGAGCTGACGCTGGAGCGCGGCGGCAGGGAGCGGAAGATCACCCTCGTCCTGGGCTCCGCCGACGGTGATTGACTGGAATGTCTGGAATCTCTTGAATACCGTGACCTTTCGCGCCTTCCGGATCTTCCGGAACTCTCGGCGATTGACAGAAACCTCACAGGGAGCGCACCGAAGTGCCGCTCCACAAGGCAAACATCCAGGAAAGCCCGGCGCGTACACGCGGTCGGAGCCCCCGGGACAGTACCGGACAGACAGGAACGGCGGGTACCGTGGACCCGGCCCGGACCACGGACAAACCGCCTGGGACCGAGGGCATCTCAAGGAGCTGCAAGGTGTTCAATGACATAGGACCACTCGAGCTGGTGACGCTCGTTGTCCTTGCCGTGCTCGTCTTCGGCCCGGAGAAGCTCCCGAAGATGATCCAGGACGTCACGCGCACCATTCGCAAGATCCGTGAGTTCTCGGACAGTGCCAAGGTGGACATCCGCGAGGAACTCGGCCCCGAGTTCAAGGACTTCGATTTCGAGGATCTCAACCCCAAGACGTTCATCCGCAAACAGTTGGACAACGAAAACCTGGGACTCAAGGAGATCCGCAACGGCTTCGACCTGAAGAAGGAGATGGCCGAGGTCACGGACGCGGTGCACGGCCGCGAGTCCGAGTCGTCCTCCTCCTCCGCGTCCTCTTCCTCTTCCTCATCCTCATCGGGCTCCGGCACCGTCGACATGACGAAGAAGCGCGAGAGCCTCGCATCGGACGAGCGCCCGCCGTTCGACGCGGACGCGACCTGAGGCGTACGCCCCCCTGGAGCGGATGCGCTCTGTGCTCCCAGAGCCCTGCGTCACCTCCGTTTGCCTGCTCACAGCGGTCCGGACCTGACGCGTACGCGACCCACCAGCCGACCGGTTTCGCGGCTCGGTCCCAAGCTGTGGCTATCCTGCCTAGTTGTTGTGCGGACCCGAAGGACGCCCGAGGGGGGCGGGCCGCTTCGGTCCGACGAGAGCAAGGAGGCGTCCGGGCACATGGAGACGACAAGGCGGGTAGACGCGCAGGCGCCGGCCGCGGAGGACGGACAACAGGTCACCTCCGCCCGGCGCACGGTCGACGGCTACCTGCTGGCGCCCTTCCCGTGGTACGGCCTCGACGAGGCTTTCACGGGGCCGCGCTGGCTGATGAAGGTCGGCACCACCGCTGACGGTGCCGTCGAGCACGGCTCGATCGGGCACGGCGACGAGCCGTCCGTACGGAGCGAAGGGGCCTGCGGGGCGGCGAAGGACGCCAAGGAGCGGTTCGCGGTGGTGGTCACCGTCGGGGCCCACCCCGTGCGGCGCAGCGCCGACGGCACCGGGCTCCTGGAGGCCACCTCGGTCTCCTCCGCGGCCTGGCTAGCGGGGGTGGGTTTGCTGTCCTGCACCTGGCCCGGCCACCTGGACCACACCCTGCGGGACGACTGGCTGGACCAGCAGACCGAGACGGCATGGGTCCTCGCGGACGACCTCACGGGCTCCGACTGGGCGACGCTTTCCCTCCCCGTGGACGGGGTGCCCAGCACCTTCCACTACCGCGAGTCCGAGTACGGCTGGGTCCTCGCGGGCTCCACCCCGGATGGCGTCCACCTGGGGGCGTACGGGCGGGGAATGAGCGCGTACGGGCTCGGTTTCTCGGTGATCAAGGACATCGCGTCGTACGCCTAGGAGACACGCCCTAGCCGATACGCAGTCGTAGGCCCAGCCGATACGCAGGTGGGGGTGCCGTCTCTCGGGACGGCACCCCCACCTGCGTACTGAGCTCAGTCACAGCTCAGAACTTGTTGCGCGGTGTGATTCCCAACGACATGCCCGACAGGCCCCGCTGGCGGCCGCCCAGCTTGCCCGCGATCGAGCGCAGGGCTGAGCCGGCCGGGGAGCCGGGGTCGGTGAGGACGACCGGCTTTCCCTCGTCGCCGCCCTCGCGGAGGCGGACGTCGATGGGGATGGCGCCGAGGACCGGCACAGTGGTGCCCGTCGTGCGCGTGAGGCCGTCGGCGACGCTCTGGCCGCCGCCCGTGCCGAAGACGTCGACCATCTCGTCGCAGTGCGGGCAGGGGAGTCCGGACATGTTCTCGACAACGCCGACGATCTTCTGATGGGTCTGGACGGCGATGGAGCCGGCCCGCTCGGCGACCTCCGCGGCGGCCTGCTGCGGGGTCGTCACCACCAGGATCTCCGCGTTCGGGACCAGCTGCGCGACCGAGATGGCGATATCACCCGTACCCGGGGGCAAGTCGAGCAGCAGCACGTCCAGGTCGCCCCAGTAGACGTCCGCGAGGAACTGCTGGAGCGCGCGGTGGAGCATCGGACCACGCCACACCACCGGGGCGTTGCCCGGGGTGAACATGCCGATCGAAATGACCTTCACTCCCTGCGCGGACGGCGGCATGATCATGTTCTCGACCTGGGTCGGACGGCCGTCAACACCCAGCATGCGCGGCACGGAGTGGCCGTAGATGTCCGCGTCGACCACGCCCACCTTCAGGCCGTCCGCCGCCATCGCCGCCGCGAGGTTGACCGTCACGGACGACTTGCCGACGCCGCCCTTGCCGGAGGCCACCGCGTAGACACGCGTGAGCGAGCCCGGCTTTGCGAACGGGACCTCGCGCTCGGCCTGGCCGCCGCGCAGCGCGGCCGCCAGCTCACGGCGCTGTTCGTCGCTCATCACGTCCAGCGTGACGTCGACGCGCGTGACACCGTCGACCGCCGCGATCGCCTGCGTCACGTTCTCCGTGATGGTCTGGCGCATCGGGCAGCCGGAGACGGTCAGATACACGGTGACCGCGACCGCACCGTCCGCACCGATCTCCACCGACTTGACCATCCCCAGCTCGGTGATGGGTCGCTGGATCTCGGGATCGTTCACCGTCGCCAGTGCTTCGCGCACCGCGTCTTCCGTAGCCATACGGACGATGGTACGGCGCTTGCACCCACGCCCGGAAAGCCCGGTCAGTGGTCGCTTACATCACGCCCGTGCGGGTGTTCCGCCGGGAATACGACACGTCCGTCCGGCCGGTGCTCGTCCAGCTCCCTGACCAGGTCCTCGAGCTCGGAGCGAATCCAGTCCCGGGTGGCGACCTCACCGAGGCCGGTGCGCAGCGCGGCGATCTCGCGGGTCAGATACTCGGTGTCCGCGATCGACCGTTCGTTCTGCTTGCGGTCCTGTTCGAGGTTGACCCGGTCGCGGTCGGCCTGCCGGTTCTGCGCGAGCAGGATCAGCGGGGCGGCGTACGAGGCCTGGACCGAGAGCATCAGGGTCAGGAAGATGAACGGGAACTGGTCGAATCGCAGCTCCCTGGGCGCCGCGGTGTTCCACAGCACCCACAGGATGATGACCACCGTCATCCAGACGATGAACCGCCCGGTGCCCAGGAACCGCGCGATCCGCTCCGACAGCCGTCCGAAGGCCTCCGGGTCCCACTCGGGCATCAGCCTGCGCCGCGGCGGCAGCGGCTGGTCGAGCCGGATACGCGGCCGCGCGGTGGCACCCATGGGGACCCGATCGCGGGGGTCGCGCTCAGGAGCCACGGTCGCCCCCCTTGGCCATCCCGGTTCCTTCGGCCGCCTCCTCGGCCAGGTGGAACTCCGTCTCGCGCCAGTCGTCGGGCAGCATGTGGTCGAGTACATCGTCCACGGTGACCGCCCCGAGCAGCGAGCCACTCTCGTCGACGACGGGCTCCGCGACCATGTCGTACGCCGCGAAAAAGCCGGCCACCACGGGCAGCGCGGCCTCCGGGGCCAGCGGCTGGAGATCGTCGCCGAGGAGCGCACCGACCAGCGTGTACGGAGGCTCGCGCAGCAGCCGCTGGAAGTGGACCATGCCGAGATACTTGCCCGTCGGAGTCTCGTCGGGTGGACGGCACACGTACACCTGGGCGGCCAGCGCCGGGGAGAGGTCGGGGTTGCGGACCCGGGCCAGCGCGTCGGCGACCGTCGCGTCCGGCTGCAACACGATCGGCTCGGTGGTCATCAGGCCGCCGGCCGTCCGCTCCTCATACGCCATCAGCCGCCGCACGTCCGCCGCCTCGTCCGGGCGCATCAGCTTGAGCAGCCGCTCCTTGTCCTCCTCCGGCAGCTCGGCCAGCAGGTCGGCCGCGTCGTCGGGGTCCATCGCCTCCAGGACGTCGGCCGCGCGCTCCTCCTTGAGCTTGCCGAGGATCTCGATCTGGTCGTCCTCGGGCAGCTCTTCGAGGACGTCGGCGAGCCGGTCGTCGTCGAGGGCGGCGGCCACCTCGGCGCGCCGCTTGGCCGAGAGGTGGTGCAGGACGTTCGCGAGGTCGGCCGCGCGCAGCTGCTCGAAGGTGGCGAGCAGGCTCTCCGCGCCCTGCCCGTGCTCCTCCAGGGAGAACCCGGTCACGGCGGACCACTCGACGGTGAGCGTCTCGCCTTTGCTGCGCCGGAAGGCGCCGCCCTTCCCCTTCCGTACGAAGACCCGGTCGATCTCCCAGTCCCTGCGGGCCGGCAGCTGCTGCACCGACACATCCAGGACCGTCACCTCCTCGCCGGTATCGACGAGCCGTACGCGCCGGTCGAGCAGCTCGCCGAGCACGAGCCGTTCGGTGGGCCGCTGCTCGAATCGCCGCATGTTCAGGACACCTGTGATGATGACCTGGCCCGACTCGATGCCGGTCACGCGGGTCATCGGCAGGAAAACGCGGCGGCGTGTGGACAGCTCGACGACCAGGCCGAGCAGCCGGGGCGGGCGGCGTCCGACGCGCAGCATGGCGACCAGGTCGCGCACCCGGCCCACCTGGTCGCCGTTCGGGTCGAAGACGGCGACGCCGGAGAGGTGCGAGACGAAGATCCGGGGGGCGCCTGCGGCCATGCCGCGCCTCCTTTTCGCACTGCTTTCGTCCTGCTTCTGCTTCTGCTTCTGCGTACTGCTTCTGCCTACTGCCTGGTATTGGCCGGATTTCCCCATTGTCCGGTCGGATGGCCTTCAGGCTAGCCCGTCCCGGTCGGATACGCCCTGGTGAGCGGTCCGGAAGGACTGGATCCGATGGGCGTGGGCGGCACCGGTACGCTGCCGTACGCCGTTGAGGAGCCCCCGCACGAGAGGCAGCCCACCTGTGACTGGATTTCCCCAGGGTCGTACCCACAGGGCCGCGCTGGCGAGCGCGATGTGCGCACTGGTGCTGACAGGGACAGCGCTGACGGGCTGCGGTGGCGAAGACCCGGACGCGGGCACCAACGGCGTCGGCAAGCTCTCCGCCGACAAGATCCAGGCCAGGACGACCCAGGCGGCCTGGGGCGCGAACGCGGTCCGTCTCTCCGGCGCGGTGGTCAGCAACGGGCGGACTTACAAGCTCGACATGCGCCTCAAGTCCGACGGCGGCACCGGTTCGGTCACCTCGAAGGGCACGACGTTCCGGCTGCTGCGGGTCGGCGGGCATCTGTTCCTGAAGGCCGAGGCGGAGTTCTGGGACCACGAGGAGGGCGACAAGGGCGGCGACAGCCACCGGGACGCGGAGGCCGCCGACAAGCTCGCCGGCATGTACGTCAAGGTCCCGCCAGGCGACCCCGCCCACAAGCGTTTCAGCGGCTTCACGGACAAGCACATACTCCTCGACAGCCTCCTCACCCTGCACGGCACCCTGGCCACGGACGGCCACTACGAGCAGTCCGGCATCCGCACGATCCGCATCACCGGCGACAAGGGCTCCGGCGGCACGCTGGACGTCTCCCTGGAGGGCAAGCCCTATCCGCTCCGGCTGGTCCGAGCAGGCGGCGCCGGAACGCTCCGCCTCACGGAGTGGGGCAGGGACTTCGCTCTTGAGGAGCCGGAGAAGAACGAGATGGTGGACTACGGGCGGCAACTGCCGACGTCGTAAGGGCTGCCGCGCGCCGTCGGGGGCGCGGGGCCGCCCCCTATGCGGCTCCGCCGCGCGGGCGCGACCAGCCGCGGCGGACCGACAGTCTCTGAACCGGCCTTCCGGCGGAGCTCAGCGGCGCTTTCGGCGGAACAAGAGCCGGTGAAGCCCCGCAGGGACGGGCTGCCGCGTCGTCGCGGACGTCGGCAGGGGCGGGGCAGCGAGCGAGCTGTCGGGCAGCTCGGCCCGGTCCCCCGTCGGTTCCAGGCGGAACACCCGGCACTCGCGCGCCCACCGCTCGGGCATGGCCTCACTGTCGCGCGCGTTCAGACGCTTGCCCTTCAGCTCGGCGACCGCCGCGTCCCACTCGGGGGAGCGGGGGGCCAGTTCCACGACGCTCGCCGACCAGGAGACGAGCCGCCCGCCCTTGTCCTTGCTGCGTACGGTGACCACCGCATCGCCGCCGTCGACCAGCCCCGGCAGCGGCTGCTCGCCGGGCCCGTCACCTACGAGACACACCGCCCCGTCGTGCCACACATGCCACAGCGCGCGGGCCGGCACCCCGTGTCCCTCCACATGGAGCGCCGGTACGCCATGGCCCCGAACCCAGATGAGCCCGGACTTCTTGGTGGCCTCCTCGACGAGGGCGCGGCCGAGCAGGTGATCCGTCATGGGACCAGCCTAGCCGGGGGGCTTCACAGCCAGCCGTTGCGCTTCAGCGTGCGGTGGATCGCGAAGCAGATGGTCACGGTCAGCCCCATCACCATCGGGTACCCGAACCGCCAGTGCAACTCCGGCATGTGATCGAAGTTCATGCCGTACACCCCGCACACCATCGTCGGCACGGCGATGATCGCGGCCCAGGACGTGATCTTGCGCATGTCCTCGTTCTGCGCGACCGAGGCCTGCGCGAGGTTCGCCTGGAGGATCGAGTTGAGGAGCTCGTCGAAGCCGAGGACCTGCTCCTGGACGCGGGCGAGGTGGTCGGCGACGTCCCGGAAGTACTTCTGGATGTCGGGGTCCACGAGCCGCATCGGCCGCTCGCTCAGCAGCTGCATGGGCCGCAGCAGCGGCGAAACCGCTCGCTTGAACGCCAGTACCTCCCGCTTGAGCTGGTAGATCCGCGCCGAGTCGACTCCGCGTGAGGTCCCGCCCTTGCGCCCCGGCGAGAACACCGAGGTCTCGACCTCGTCGATGTCGTCCTGCACGGCGTCGGCGACCGCGATGTACCCGTCGACGACATGGTCGGCGATGGCGTGCAGCACGGCCGAGGGCCCCTTGGCGAGCAGCTCGGGGTCGTCCTGCAGTCGATGCCGCAGTGCCCGCAGCGAGCCCTGCCCGCCGTGCCGCACGGTGACGAAGAAGTCCCGGCCGGTGAAGCACATCACCTCGCCGGTCTCCACGATCTCGCTGGTCTCTGTGAGTTCGTCGTGCTCGACGTAGTGGATGGTCTTGAAGACGGTGAAGATCGTGTCGTCGTAGCGCTCCAGCTTGGGCCTCTGGTGGGCGTGGACCGCGTCCTCGACGGCGAGCGGGTGCAGCCCGAACTCGCCGGCGATGACGGCGAATTCGGCCTCCGTGGGCTCGTGCAGCCCGATCCATGCGAAGCCGCCGTCGCGGCGCACCTGGAGCATCGCCTCATGGGGAGTGAGGGTGTCGGGGAACGCGACACGGGCGCCGCCGCGGTAGATGGCGCAGTCGACGACGGCCGAGTTCGTCCCGGCCTCGCGAGTGCTGTCGTACGTGTTGCCGTCCTTGCGTGGCGCGGGGCGGACTGCGGCGCGCAGATCACGGATCATCGACATGGCAGGCTCCTTCGCGAACGAGAGCCGCCGGCAACGGTTGAAACTACCCGGAATGGGGACGTCCTGACTGCGGATGTTTGGCACGTCCACAAAGCGGGGAGCACCGCACCGTCGCGGTGGCAGCTTCGCTACTGATACAGATCAGACAGATCAGGCAAAAACGAAGTGCTCTTCCGTCGTGCACCGGACAGGCGCGACGCGAGTACGGGAGGCGGCAGCCAGTAGAGCTGGAATTTCGAGGCTCAGCAGCCGGAAGAGCGGGTAGTACTGCACGGTCGACTTCGATCCATGGAGCCCCACCTCCTCCGGCCGGTCCCCCGTGGGGGAGGTCCATCCCCCGCAGGGGGTCTCGCGTCGGGACTTGAGAGCGACGCTTCTGCGTGCTGCCCCGACCAGCGGCCAAGCCTATCAGCCGACTGACGTGTCAAGTCGCCGCTTTGCCTTTTGCCTGACCCCGGGTCGGTATCCGACCGCCCGAAAAGACGCAGTTTATGCTCGCCGCATGGCTGATGTTCTTCCTCTGGTCGAAACCCGTCTGCGTACCGCGCTGGGCGAACCGGACGCACGCGCCGCGGTCACCTTCCTCGGCACGGACCGCATCGAGGTGCTCCGCTTCATCGAGGATGACATCGTCCGCTACGCCACGCTCGGTATGTCCGCCCAGCCGATGACGGACCCCACGGCGGCCGTCGTCGACCCGGTCGCCGGGCCGCGCGCCGAGCTGATCCTCTCCGTACGCGCCGGTGTCGCCGACACCGACAAGGTGCTCCGCCCGCTCGCCGTACTGGCCGCGTCTGCGCAGGTAGAGGGTCTGGTCGTGGCCCCCGGCGCCTCGCTCGACGTCGGAGAGCCCCTGTGGCCCGGTGCCCCGTTCACCTCCGTACTGGTCGTCGAGCCGGGCGGGCTGGTCGAGGACCTGGACCTCGACGCGCCCCTCGGTCCCGTACGTTTCCTGCCGCTGCTCCCGATGACGCCGAACGAGGCGGCGTGGAAGCGGGTGCACGGGGCGCAGGCCCTTTGCGAGCGCTGGCTCACCGGCGGCACGGACCTGCGCGACCCCGCGCGCACGTCCGTGTCCCTGCAGTGATCTCAACCCGTTTCGCACGACGGCGGATCGATTCATTAATGTAAGTGGCATTTGATTTCGATCCGTCTGGGGCTCGCCGGACGGGTGATCGTCCTTGACGCGGCGACAGCCGGGGAGGACCGTTGGGGCCTATGAGGGGCGAACCCAGTTGCCCGAAGTGTGGTGGCCGGGTCAGGGCTCCCGGACTCTTTTCCGACTCCTGGCAGTGTGGTGTGCACGGGATCGTGTATCCGCTGCAGCCCGTGATCCCGCCCAGCGTCGAGGCCCTCGGCGTCGTGGTGCACCGCGCCCACGTACCGGTGTGGATGCCCTGGCCGCTACCGATCGGCTGGCTCTTCACCGGTGCGGCCTTCGCGGGCGACGACCGGAGCGGCGGCCGCGCCACGGCCGTGGCGTGCTCGGGCCCGGGACCGCTCGGCGGTATGGGCGAGTTGGTGCTCATCGCCGAGGAACTCGGCGTCGGCCTGGGCTCGCGGTACGCCGGCATCGACGGCCCCGACCCCGGTCCGTACATGAGCGTCGAGAAACCGGCCCAGGCGAAGGTTCTCGCAGCGGGCCGTCCGACTCCGCTCTGGCATGTCTCCGGCGCCCCCGACGACCGTGCCGTCTTCGCCGGTGAGGCGCGCGGGCTGTGGCTGTGGGCGGTCGTCTGGCCCGAGCAGTCGGGCCTGCTGATGTACGACGAGCTGGTACTGACCGACCTGCGGGACGCGGGCGCGGAGGTGGACCTACTGCCGTGTGGGGCGCTGTCCCCGCGGATTCTGGAGCCGTAGCGCTCCGCTCGGTCTGGCCGGTCGCGGTGTGGGGCCGCCTGGGTCGGTCGGTGCGGGTTGTTGCGGGACGGCCGTGCCCACGCGGCAGAGCCGCACATGTCGCAGCCCCGCGTCCCTTGATGAGGCCTTCGCAGGGGGTGCTCAGCAGTGGCGGGGGTGACGGGAGCGGTCCGCTCGCCGGTTATCCTGGAGCGTCCCCTTCTGTTCCGTCACCGGCTGGAGTCCGTGTCGTGCGCATCGATCTGCACACCCACTCCACCGCGTCCGACGGTACGGACACCCCGGCCGAGCTGGTGCGGGGCGCCGCCGCCAGTCTGGACGTCGTCGCGCTGACCGATCACGACACCACCCGCGGATACGCCGAGGCCATCGCGGCGGTCCCGGAAGGCCTGACCCTCGTCACCGGTGCCGAACTCTCCTGCCGCCTCGACGGCGTGGGCCTTCACATGCTGGCGTACCTTTTCGATCCCGAGGAGCCCGAACTGCTGCGCGAGCGCGAGCTGGTGCGCGACGACCGGGTGCCCCGAGCCCAGGGAATGATCCGCAAACTCCAGGAGCTGGGCGTGCCGGTGACCTGGGGACAGGTCGCGCGGATCGCGGGCGACGGGTCCGTCGGCCGGCCGCACATCGCGACCGCACTGGTCGAGCTGGGTGTCGTGCCCAGCGTCGGCGACGCCTTCACGCCCGAGTGGCTCGCCGACGGCGGGAGGGCGTACGTCGAGAAGCACGAGTCGGATCCCTTCGAGGCGATCCGGCTGGTCAAGGCCGCTGGCGGCGTCACCGTCCTCGCGCACCCCGCCGCGGCCAAGCGGGGTCAGATCGTGCCGGAGTCCGCGATGGCCGAACTCGCGGCCGCCGGGCTCGACGGGATCGAGGTCGACCACATGGACCACGATCCGGCGACCCGGGCCCGGCTGCGGGGGCTCGCGGCCGAGTTGGGGCTGCTGACGACCGGGTCCAGCGACTACCACGGCAGCCGCAAGACGTGTGTACTCGGGGAGTTCACCACGGATCCCGAGATCTACGGAGAGATCACACGGCGGGCCACGGGGGCGTTTCCGGTGCCGGGCGCGGGCGGGGTCGTGAGCGCCTGAGGGTCCGCCCGGGCACCTGAAGGACAGCTGCGCCGACGGCAGGTCCGCCCACCGTCAGAAGGGCCGGTTCACCGGCGGCGGTGCTGGTTCACCGGCAGTGGGTCCGCGCCGAGAGTGACGTGGGCGGCCCCCTTCGTATGCCTCGCCCCGTACCTTCGCACAACAGGCAAGCGGTGTGATCGCCGTGTTCGGGCTGCTGGGGCACCGGATCCTGAACTACCTGCACAGGTCTGTGCCCGCCCTGATGATCGCGGGCGGCCTGCTGCTCCTGCTGATCGCCCTCGATCTGGACGGCGTGGTGGTCCTGGTGACCCGGCTCGCGGGCATGGTGCTCTCCGCGATCACGGTGCAGCAGATCATCAACGGGGTCACGCAGGTGATCCGGGCGAGTTGAACCTGCCCGGGCGGCCGCCCCCGCCTTCGCCCCGCCCCGCAGAACCCCGTACGGCATCGGGCCGTACGGGGTCCTGAAATGCTGGCGAGGGTTCCCGGGTTACGAGGCTGAGGACTCGGCCGGGCGGATCCACAGGCGCTGCCCGATGGCGGCGGCCTGCTGCACGATCCTGTTGACGGAGGCGGCGTCCACGACGGTCGTGTGCACAGCGGTGCCGTCGACGTCATCGAGGCGCGTGATTTCGAAGCGCATGCGGCTTCTCCCTTCGTCTGGTCATCCTCCTGAAGGAGAACCACTGGTCGGTGGCGCACGGGCGACAGTGCCTGTGTTCCCTCTGTGGTCAACGGGATGCTTGTTGCAAACATTCCTTACGCTAAGGAAATTTTTCGAGCGTCTAATGACCTACCAGTAGTCGACCAGTTGTGATCATGCAGTGACGTCCTGCGACAATGGGTCGCATATGAATGACGACTTTGGGAGAACCGACGACCTGACCGCCCTCGGCGTGCGCATCGACTGCACAAACGAGCTGCTCCAGCGCATGCTCGCCGAAGTGGCGAAGACGCCGTCGACTCATGCGATCTTTGTCGACGCCGGATATCTGTACGCGGCCGCGGGACGGCTCGTCGCCGGTACCGAGGACCGCCGGGCCTTTGATCTTGACGCCGAGGGCCTCATCGAGGCGCTCATCGACAAGGCGCGCACGATCTTCGCGGACAGCAGGCTGTTGCGCGTCTACTGGTACGACGGCGCGCGCCGCCGCATCCACACGGCCGAGCAGCAGTCCGTCGCCGAGCTGCCCGACGTCAAGGTCCGGCTGGGCAACCTCAACGCCAACAACCAGCAGAAGGGTGTGGATTCCCTGATCCGCACCGATCTGGAGTCACTGGCCCGGCACCGTGCCATCAGTGACGCGGCGCTTGTCGGG
>CBFGQM010000103.1:0-14672 GCA_965650905.1 uncultured Streptomyces sp.
CGTGAGGAAGAAGAACATACCGAAGATCGCGGCGGCGAGGCTGAGCATCATTCCATAGGTGCCCGCGCGGTTACGGTCGGCGAACATGTGCAGCGGCGTGATCGGCTGCCTGGAACCCCTCTCGACCAGGAGGAACGCCCCGAGGCAGACGACGGCCGCCGCGAACGAGGCCAGCGTGAGCCGGTCCCGCCAGCCGTCCTGCGCGGCCCTGATGAATCCGTACACCAGCAACACCATGCCCACGGTGGAGGTCAGCGCTCCGGTGAAGTCGAAGCGGCCCGGGCGGCGTTCGGACTCCTTGATCCAACGGGGCGTGGCGAGGGCGATGAGCAGCCCGATCGGAACGTTGACGAAAAGCACCCACCGCCAGTTCAGCCACTCGACGATGATCCCGCCCGCGAGCAGCCCGATCGCACCGCCACCCGCCGAGACGGCGGCGAAGACCCCGAAGGCCCGGTTGCGCTCCGGTCCCTCGCGGAAGGTCGTGCTGATCAGCGACAGGGCCGTCGGTGACGCGATGGCGCCGCCGACACCCTGGAAGGCGCGTGCGGCGAGGAGTTGGCCGGAGTTCTGGGCGAGCCCCCCGAGCAGGGATGCGAACACGAAGAGCAGTACCCCGAAGACGAAGACGCGCCGCCTGCCCAGGATGTCGCCGGCCCGTCCGCCGAGCAGCAGCAGACCACCGAAGGCGAGCGTGTACGCGTTGACCACCCAGGACAGGCTGGTGGTGGAGAACTCCAGGGAGCGCTGGATGTGCGGCAGCGCGATGTTCACGATGGTGATGTCCAGGACCACCATGAGCTGGCACGACGCGATGACCAGAAGCGCCATAGCGTTTCCGCCACCGCCGGGTTCCCGGGCGGTGCTCTGCGGTGCGGAGGACGGCTGCGGGCTACTCATGGCGTGTCGCACTCTCGGGGGTCGAACCCTCGGGAGAAGGCAGTGAACACCTCCGTCCACTGCTGTGTCACCGTTCGACGGTACGCCCGCGCCGTGGGCGTCACCACTCGATCAACGTCGGGCAGCACGGCGAAACCGTCGTGCTCCACCGACTCGCCCGCTCGTCCCGACTGCGAGGCCGACCCCGGCGGGTGAGCGACCACAGACGCTCACCCGCCCCACGCCTGACGCCTTCCTCTTCACGGCACGCGGCAGGCGGCAGGCGGCTCAGGCACGCGGCGACGCCGGTCGCCGCCCCGCGTACCGCACGGACCTCACCTGCTACTGCCCGAAACGCGAGTCGGCGGTGGAGTGCGGTCGTCGGGGGTTTCGTCGTGCTCTCCCTCCGGGTCGATGTGCGGCAGGATCCGGTCCAGTCGGCGCGGGGTCCACCAGGCGTGTCGTCCCAGCAGCGTCATCACCGCCGGAACCAGGAGCAGGCGTACGACGGTTGCGTCGATCAGTACGCTCACGGCCAGCCCGAGGCCGAGCATCTTGACCACGATGTTGTCGCTGACGATGAACGCGGCGAAGACGCTCACCATGATCAGGGCGGCGCACGTGATGACGCGCGCGGTGATCTCCAGGGCGTGCGCCACACTCGCCTTCGCGTCCCCGGTACGGAGCCAGGCCTCACGGACCCGCGACGGCAGGAAGATCTCGTAGTCCATGCTCAGGCCGAAGATGATGGCGAACATCATCATCGGCACATAGCTCTCGATCGGCACCTTCCCCGACACGCCCAGGGCGGGACCGCCCCACCCCCACTGGAAGACGGCGACGACGACGCCGTACGAGGCTGCGATCGACACGACATTGAGGACGGCAGCCTTGACCGCGACCAGCACACCGCGGAAGACGATCAGGATGATGAGGAAGGCCAGCGCGACCACCACACCGATGATCAGCGGCAGGCGGTCGGCGACGATGTCACGGAAGTCGACCTGGGCTGCGGTCGTCCCCGTGACGTAACCCTGGGCGCCGGTTCCGGACACGGCCTCGGGCAGGGTCTCGTCCACCAGGCGGTTCGTGAGATCGGTGGTGACCGCGCTCTGCGGGGCCTGTTGGGGGAAGACCGTGCCGACCAGCACGTCTTCGTCCTCGGTGGATGTCAGCGCAGTCGTCGTGGCCGCACCGGGAACATCGGTGAGTGCCTTCTGCGCCTGGGACGCCAGAGCGGAGCGCTGGTCGGACGGCACCCGGCTCTGGTCGATGACGACAGTCAACGGGCCGTTGGAACCGGGGCCGAAGGCCTCCGCCATGATGTCGTAGGCCCGTCGGTCCGTAAACGACTTCGGGTCGGCGCCGTCGCCGATGTGGCCGAGTTGGATGGAGAACACCGGGATGGCCAGCACGAACACCACGGCGGCCCCGCCGGCCACGAACCACCAAGGACGCCGCTCGACGCGCTGGGCGTAGCGGTGCCACGTGCCCTGGGCGGGTGCGCCCGCTCCCGCCGCCGCTCCCGCCGCCGCTTCCGCTACCGGGCGGCGCACATGGTAGCGATCGATTCTGCCGCCGATGAGCCCGAGCAGAGCGGGGACGAGCGTCAGAGCACCGATTACCGCAGTGACGACGGTCACGGCGGCGGCGAGTCCCAGTTTGGCGATGAAACCGACGTCTGAGACGGTCAGCCCGGCGAGTGCGATGATCACCGTGCAGCCGGACACGAGTACGGCCCGGCCGCTCGTGGCAGTGGCTCGTCCCGCCGCCCGTACCGGATCGGCACCGTCCAGGAGGTTCTGCCGGTGGCGCGGATCAGGAACAGCGCGTAGTCGATGCCGACGCCCAGTCCGATCATGGTGAGCAGCGTGGGTGACACCGTGGCGAAGGTGAGGGCCGCTGCCAGCAGTCCCAGGCACGCCAGGCCTCCCACGACGCTGATCAACGCGGTCAACAGCGGGATGCCGGCGGCGAGGACACTGCCGAATCCCACGAGGAGGACGACGATCGCCACCGCGAAGCCGATCAACTCGCTGACCCGGTCGTCCGGCTTCGGCCTTTGGCGAGTTCACCGAGTGGACCGCCGTACTCGACGTCGACGCCGGCCGCCCGCAGCGGCTGTACGGAGCGATCCACGCCGTCCAGATACGAGTCGCCCAGTGTCGACGGCTGCACGTCGAAGCGGACGGTGATGTAGCCGGTCATCGCGTCGGCGGAGAGCGGACCGACGTTCTGCTGCTGGGACTGTTCCGAGGGCTGCTGTCCCGGCGGTGGCAGTGGATTCTGTACCGAGAGCACGTGCCGCAGTTTCTGAAGGCCGGTGACCGTCTGATTCATCTGGGAGGCCGACGAGGTCAACGGCTTGTCCTGGTCACGCAGCACGATCTGGCTGCTGTAGCCACCGGCCGCCGGATCGTGCCGTTCGAGAACATCCATGCCCTGCTGCGACTGAGAGCCGGGCAGCGAGAAGTTGTCCGAGTAGTCACCGCCGAAGGAGCGGTTCAGCACTTCCATCGCGGCGAGAACGACGAGCCAGGCCACGATGACGATCACGAAGTGCCGAGCACACCACTCCCCCATGCGGCGCGAGCCTCCCGCCCACAGCCCGGTCGCCGGCTGCGGGGGACCGGGTTGCGGGCATGGGCTGCTCCCTCAGCGGACGCTACAGGCACCCTCAGACACGCGTGACTCCCTCATTCAACGTCGTCCCGATCACCACGGCATGCGGAGCGCGCCCGGGATACTTCGCCCAGGCGCACGCCTCATCCGCACACGCGGACGGACAACGAGCGGAACCAGCAGCTTGCCGATCCCGTGCGACTCGAAGTCGAGGGACATCGTCAGGCGCGACCTCTCGCCTTCGCCCAGCGGCTCAATCGTCCCCTTGACATGTCCTCGGACAGGGCCGTCGACGCCGTCCACACGCCAGCTCCGCGGAGGATCCAGACAGCACCCAGCCCACGCAGTGCCAGTGCCGTCAAAGCGGCCGAAGCGGCAGTAGGAGCCGAAGCGGCAGTAAGAGGCTGTCTAAGCCGAATGGCGGCCTGCCGGCGACGGAGGGCGCCCAGCGGAAGGAGGATGGGAAGAGGGGCGATCACCTGGAAGAACTGGGCAAAGAGAGAGGCAGAGCCGATGTCGAAATACCTCTTGAAGGTCAAGTTGACCATGAATGGTCTGAAGGGCCTGCTCAAAGAGGGCGGGACCGCGCGGCGTGAGGTCGTCGACCGCTCGGTCCAGAGCCTTGGGGGCCGGCTTGAGTCGATGTACTGGGCCTTCGGCGACGAAGACGTCTACGTCACCGTGGACCTGCCGAACAACATCTCCGCCGCGGCCATGGGCCTGGTCACGTCGGCGACCGGTGGCGTACGCACAAGTATCGTTGTCCTGCTGTCGCCCGACGAGATCGACGAGGCGGTCCGCCAGAAGGTGGAGTACCGCGGGCCCGGCGAGTGACGCCCCGCTTGCCGGACCGCTACGGCTCCGGGGAGGACCGGGCCGAGCCATCGCCTCGGGCGGCGCACGCTGGGGGTGTGCCGTGAGCACTGCGACGCCCGGTCCGTTCGGCCCCGGAGCTGCTGCCTGGCCAACGCCTCTCACTGGCATATCGGACACGTGTGTTCCTAGACTGACAGGTGTGGTCCGGCCGAACGAAGAGGTCGAGGCGCTCCTTCAGGAGTACGCGGACCTCATCGCGATCACCCGGGGCGATGCGATCAAGGCGCGCGCCTACGAGAAGGCCGCGCGTGCCATCGGCGGCTACCCCGCCGACGTCTCCCACCTGGACGTCAGTGGTCTGCGGGACATCCCGGGCGTGGGCAAGTCGATCGCCGAGAAGGTGGCCGAGTACTTCCGCACCGGGCGCGTCTCGGCGGTGGAGGAGACGCGGTCGCGGATCCCCGCGGGTGTGCGGGAGCTCATCACGATCCCCACGCTCGGCCCCAAGAAGGCGATGACCCTCCACCAGGACCTGCACATCTCCTCGATCGCCGAGCTGACCGATGCCATCCACGCGGAGAAACTGCGCGATCTGCGCGGTTTCGGCGAGAAGACCGAGGAGAACATCCTGCACGGCATCGCGCTGATGCAGCAGGCGGGCGGCCGGATCCTGCTGAACATCGCCATGGACGCGGCCGAGGAGATCGTGGCCGGACTCTCCCGGCTGACCGGCTGCGAGGGCTGTTCCTACGCCGGCTCTCTGCGGCGTGGGAAGGAGACCATCGGTGACATCGACGTCCTCGTCGCGGCGAACCGGTCCGCCCCGTTCATGGCGGCGCTCACCGAACTGCCGGTCACCGCGGAGGTCATCGCGCACGGCGAGAAGAAGACCTCGATCCGCACCACCAAGGGCCTCCAGGTCGACCTGCGGGTGGTGCCGCCCGACTCCTGGGGTGCCGGTCTGCAGTACTTCACCGGTTCGAAGGCGCACAACATCCGCACCCGGACCATCGCTGTCCGCCGGGGCCTCAAGCTCTCCGAGTACGGCTTGTTCGAAGCGGAGAGCGGAGAGCAGATCGCCTCCCGCTCGGAGGAAGAGGTGTACGCAAGGCTCGGCCTGCCGTGGATCCCGCCCACTCTGCGTGAGGACCGCGGGGAGATCGAGGTCGGGATCGCTGGCGAACTGCCCGCCGTGGTCACCGAGCGGGACATCCGTGGCGACCTGCACACCCACACCGATCTCACCGACGGCCTCGCTCCGCTGGAGGAGATGGTGCGTGCGGCCGCCGCACGCGGTTACGTGTACTACGCCGTCACCGACCACGCCCCCAACCTGTACATGCAGCGGATGACCGACGAGAAGATCCTGGCTCAGCGCGCGCGGGTGCGGGAGCTGGACGCCAGGCATCGCCGGATGCGACTGCTGCACGGCACCGAGCTCAACATCGGCCCCGACGGGGAGGTGGACTGGCCGGAGGAGTTCCTCGAGGGCTTCGACATCTGCGTGGCCTCGGTCCACTCCCACTTCCACCTCAGCCGGGAGGCGATGACCAGGCGGCTGGTGCGCGCCTGCGAGAACCCCCAGGTCAACGTCATCGGCCACCCCACCACGCGCCTCATCGGCAAACGGCTGGGCATCGACGCGGACTGGGACGAGGTGTTCGCCGCGTGTGCACGGACCGGCACCGCGCTGGAGGTGAACTCCCAGCCCGACCGCCTCGACCTGTGCGACGAGGACATCCTGGGCGCCAAGCGGTACGGCGTGAGGTTCGCCGTCGACACCGATGCCCACTCCCCCGTCACTCTCGCGTATCTGCGCTACGGGGTCGGTACGGCGCAACGCGGATGGCTCACCCAGGACGACGTGATCAACACCTGGCCGCTGCAGCGGCTGCGCCGGTTCCTGCGCAAGGGACGTACAGCATGAGGCGTTGGTACACGGCATGAGGTGTCGGTGACAGGCAGGGGAAGGCGGTGGTACTCGGTGCCGTATGTCGCGGTGAGCGCGTTGAGTCATCCGGGGCTGATCCGCGAACGGAACGAGGACAGCCTGGTCGTCGGTCCATGGACCCTGCCCTGCACGGTGACCGAGAATCCGCAGACGCTGGTGTTCCCGCTCGGTACACCACTCGTCGTCGCGGTCGCCGACGGCATCGGCGGGCATCCCGGCGGAGAGGTGGCCAGCGCCCTCGTCACCCACCGACTCGCGGTGACAGGACCTGTCCTGAGCAGCGAGGACGCCGTCCGCGATGTGCTGCGCGCCTGCAACCGCGAGGTGTATGAAGCGGCAGGCGTCCACGGCGACGAACTCGTCAGCATGGGCACGACCGTCGCCGGTGTGGTCGTGATGCCCGGATCGCTGCTGGCGTTCAACGTGGGCGACAGCCGGATCTTCGCCGCCCCCCAAAACGCAGTGGAGCAGGTGAGCGTGGACGACAACCCACCGCTCGAACCGGGGCAGCGCACCACCTCCCTGCTGACGCAGGCGCTCGGCGGCTCTGCGCGGTACCGCGAGGTCACCCCGCATCTGACAGCCTCACGCCTGACGCCCGGCGACCGCTATCTCATCTGCACCGACGGCCTGACCGACCCGCTGCCGAGCGACGTCCTTGACGACCTGCTGCGCGAGTACGACGACGGCCGGGCCGCCTTCGAACTGTGGAAGGCCGCCATCACAGCGGGCGGCCCCGACAACATCACGCTGGCGGTCGTTCGCATCGCGGACGATCAGGGCCTGTTCTGAGTTTTCCGGCTGGGCTCGCGGGGCGTGGCACGTACGCTCGCCGCGTTGCCCCGGTATGGATTTCCTCGTACGGACCGCTGCCCGCGCCCCAGACACCGATTGCCCGCCCGGGCGCGGTCAGTTCGCCTCCTGGAAGGTCACCGGCCGGTCGTCCCTGAGCTCCGTGAAGAGTTGTTGTGCCTGGCGGTCGTCCCACTGAACGGCGCTGCCCTTGGAGGTGACCAAATCGGGGTTCGAGACGGGGACGTTGATCTGTCTGCCGTTGTCGGCCGTGACCTTCCGCATCGACTGGAGGAGCGTCAGGAGGTCCTGCAGTTCGGTGTCCTTGTCCACGATGAGCGTGTCGAGGACCGCGCCGAGGGCCGCCAAGGCCTTGGACGGGTTGAGGAGCGTGCCGGGCTTGACCGCCTTCTTGGCGAGCGCGACCAGGAACTTCTGCTGGTTCCGGGTGCGGCCCAGGTCGCCGTCGGCCTCCTGATGACGCTGCCGTACGAACGCCAGCGCGTCGGCGCCGTCAAGGGTCTGGCACCCCTTCTCCAGGTCGGCCCCCGAGCTCTCGTCCTTGATGGCCTTGTCGAGGCACAAGTCCACCCCGCCGATGGCGTTGACCACTCCGACGAAGCCCGCGAAGCCGATCTCCGCGTAGTGGTCGATGTGCAGCCCGGTGTTGTGCTCCACGGTCCGTATGAGCAGGTCGGGACCGCCGTACGAGAACGCAGCGTTCAGCTTGTCCTTCGTGGCTCGGATGTTCTGGCCCGTATCGGGACGGACGTACGGCGGGATGGTCACCCACGAGTCGCGCGGCAGGCTCATCATCGTGGTGCCGTTGGCGCCGGTGTGCACCAGGATCATCGAGTCGGTGCGGCCGCCCTCGGCCGAGCCGGTGCGCAGATCCCTTTCGGCCTGCTCCGACAGTCCCTCGCGACTGTCCGAGCCCACCACCAGGTAGTTGGTCCCCCGGCCCTGCGGTGCGCGGTTCGGGATCGCGCCGAGGTCGACCTCCTGGTTGAGTCCGGTGTCGGCCCACACGTAGGTGCCGATGGAGGAGACGAGCAGCACGGCGAGCAGGAGGATTGCCGACCGCATGATCCGGCGGCGCCGGGTGGGACGCGGCCTGGGGGATCTGCCGCCGCGGTCGTAGACGCCGCGACCACCGCCGGGCCCCGGGTGAGGTCTGGCCCTGCTCCCCTGGGACGGGGGCACGGCGTCCGTGCGCCCCGGTGCGGTGGGCGAGGGCATACCGGGCAGTGGTGCCGTGCGCGCCGGGGGCGGGAACGCGGTCCCGTGCGCCTCTTGCCCCATAACGGCGTGCACCGGCTCCATAACGCCATGGCGCGGGCTACGACCATCGCGTTGGTCGTAGCCCGCCCACCGGTCTGTCCAGTCATTCATCAGCCCGCCCAGTAGCTCATCTCATGAGATCACCTCATCGGCAGGCTCTTATACGGCTCCGGGTCCCCGATCTGTTCAGCCGCCGTGCCGTAACGGGTGACGCGCTGCCATCTCAGGTCGCTGCCGAACAGGAGGGCGAACATGGACTGGATGACGACCAGATACTGCAGTTGCCGGTAGACGAAGAACTGGATGGGCATCGACCACAGGGTCCGCAGTCTCTCGCCGTCGAGTTTCAACGCGTAGCCCGCGGTGATCAGCTGGACGGACAGGAAGCCGCACCACACCGCGGCGGACTGCAGCGGGTCGAGGAACAGCACGCCGTACAGGCCGAAGATGTCGATGACCGGCGCGATCAGCGGGAGGAGGACCTGGAAGAGCGCGATATAGCTCAGGCCGCGCCGGCCGAAGTGCCCGGCCGTGCCCACGCCGAAGACGGCGCCACGGTGCTTCCACACGGCCTGGATCGTGCCGACGCACCAGCGGTAGCGCTGCCGCCACAACTGACGCAACGAGGTGGGCACCTCGGTCCAGGCGACGGCGGCCTCCTCGTAGACGACCCGCCAGCCGGCCCGCGACAGGGTCATCGTGAGGTCGGTGTCCTCGGCGAGGGTGTCGTCGCTGACTCCGCCGACGCTCATCAGGGCGTCCCGGCGGTAGGCTCCTATGGCGCCGGGGATGGTGGTCATGCAATCCAGAACTTCGAACATCCGGCGGTCGAGATTGAAGCCGAAGCAGTACTCCAGGTGCTGCCACTTGGCCAGCAGTCCGCGCCGGTTGCCGACTTTGGTGTTGCCGCTGACCCCGCCGACGGCCGGGTGTGCCAGAGACTGCACGAGTCGGTGGATGGCGTCCCGTTCGAAGACGGTGTCGGCGTCGACCATCACCACGATGTCGTACCTCGCACATCCGAGGCCGGTGTTGAGGGCGGCGGCCTTGCCCGCGTTGGGCTTGCGGATCACCATCACCCGGGGGTCGTCGATCTGCTCGACGATGTCCGCCGTACGGTCCGACGAGCCGTCGTCGATCACGATGAGCTGCATGTCCTGGTGAGAGGAGTCGAGCAGCGAGCGGACGGTGGACTGGATGCCGGCCTCTTCGTTGTACGCGGGTACGAGCACCGTCACCGGCTCCGTCACCTCGCGCAGCCAGGGCGCGCCGGGGCGGAAGCGTTCAAGACGCCGGACATGGGCCCGCGCGAAGAGGGCGAGCAGCACCAGGCGCAGAACCCCGAGACCACCCACGATCCCGAGCACCCAGAGCATGGTGTCCGAGAACACGCGGCCGAGGGTGGTGACCCAGATCAGGCCCGTGCCCTGCCACCGCTCGGCGGTGGGCGCCGGCGTGTTGACCGGGAGCAGCCTGAGTCCGGCCGACACGGTGGCGAACCGGTCGACGTTCGGGTCGGCGAGCAGTTTCCTCGTCTCCAGGTACGCGGTCTCCGTCTGGCTGAACTGCCGGACCATGCCCTGCGCCGGATTGCGGGACGACTTGTCGGCGGCGACCAGCAGATACCCCTTGGCGGCGGCCCGCTGTGCCGCCTTCCACTCATGACCGCACAGCGTGTCCGCCGAGGTGGTCTTCGGCATCCTCAGCAGCGTGGTGTTGATGCCCGCGGCACCCGCCAGCGCTGTCTGGGTCAGATCCAGTTCCGCCGAGAAGCGGACGGCCGACGACTCGCCCAGGACGGCTCCGGTGTAGGTGTTCGAGCCGATCTCGTGGCCCTCGGCGCGGATCCTTTGCACCAGCTCCGGATAACGGGCCGCCTGCGATCCGAGGAGGAAGAAGGTGGCGCTCGCCCTGTTCTGGCGCAACAGATCGAGCAGGCGCGGCGTCCACACGGGGTCGGGGCCGCCGTCGTAGGTGAGCGCGACGGTACGGGCGGGCATCGAGCCGGTGTGTATTCCGGTGCGGTTGATGCCCACGACAGGCCCGCCCTTGGCCACGGCGTCCGGTGCGGGCGCGGTGCAGGCGGTCCGCGTGTCCGCGGAGTCGACCTCCTGGTTGGTCCAGCCCTGGAAGAGCAGGGCCGCGAACATCGCGGGCAGGACGAATATCAGCAACAGCCAGTGCCCGCGGGGGGCACGGAATTGTTTGTGCCGGCCCTTCATCAAACTCCGATCCCCCTCGCGGCAGTTGCTCCCTGAAGCGCCGAAGTGGCGTGACTCACAGGTACGTTGACGTTCCTGCGGCCGCCTGGGAGGACCTTGTTGCGGCGTGTCGTCGTGATGCCCCGGGGACCGCGGCACCCGCCTGTGGCAACCGCCCGGTCGGGGACGTGCCCTCGGCCGCCGGCCCCCGGTTGTGCGCTCTCTCTTCTCCAGCCGTAGGCGTCGGTGTATGGCGGGCGATGGGATGTCCTTTTCCGCTGCCTGGTGGGGCTGGCCTTGCACATGAATGGCGAGTGTAGGCCACAGCATTTCGGTTACAGGCCCTATGATGCCGATCCCTGGGGCGACCGGGATGGGCGGCTTGGCCGTGTCCACCATTCGAAGACCCTCGGCGTACCGATTGTCTGCAGCCCGAAGCTGACGCGCCGTCTGCACCTGGTACGCGCCTCCACCCACCTGCACGAATGCCGCCACGGCCTCGAGCGCACATGGTTAGCCATTGCCAAGTCCGGTTTCATCAGGAGCGGCGGCTCGACAGGGTTCCGTGAGGGGCTGGCGCCGCTGCCTGCGGGCCACCTGAAGCGGCACCCGACCCACCGACCGTAATGTACAGCCGGCCCTGCGCCCGCTCCGCACGGGACGGCCGCCCGCCGCACGGGCACCCGAGACGGCGGTCTCCCGGCTGTTCGCCCGGCAGTTGGCGGGGTACCCGTAGCAGCGCGGTCCGCTCTGCAGAGCATGGCCGAAACGGCGGACCTCGTTCGAAGAAGGTAGGTGATCCCCGTGCCAGGTCGTGAAGAGCTGCCTTCGACGCTGGAGCGCTCACCCAAGGACGCGCAGCGCACCTGGATCAAGGCTCATGACTCCGCGGTGGAGACATACGGAGAAGGTGAGCGGTCCCACCGGGTGGCGTACAGCGCGCTCAAGCACAAGTACGAGAAGGTCGGCGATCACTGGGAGCGGAAGGAGAAGGGCCGCAAAGGCCCGTCCGATCCCCGGGCGGCGACACCGCGAGGACAGCAGGCGCGTAGCGGTGAGGGGGTCGACGAGCAGGCGTCCAAGCAACGGTTGTACGGAGTGGCCAAGAAGCTGGACATCAGTGGTCGGTCCCGGATGAGCAAGGGGGAGTTGCTCGACGCCATCCGCCGGGAGAACCGCTCGCAGACGCGCAGGGCGCGTTCGCGCTGACCGTGGTTCCGTACAGACGGCAGCCCGGCCGGCTCCTGCCGGCCGGCAGACCGGCACCCGGCCGGGCCGCGGGGTTCAGCCCGCCACCCCGGTCGATGAGTGAGCGGCCCCCACGGGTTTGGATTCCGGGGAGCCGCGCTGACGCAGATAGATCGAGAGAATGGCCATGGAGGCGATGGCAAGGAATTCGGACTGCCAGTTCTGCAGCGTACGGCTCCAGAAGTCGGCGGAGAAGAGGTACTCGGACCAGCTCACGGGAGCCCGAAGCTGCCTCAGCTGCACCTCGTTGTAGGCGGCGACACCGCTGATCGACTGGGCGATCCAGGAGAGCAGGAAGATGCCGCCCATGACGAGGCCCAGGGAACTCGCGTACACCTTCAGGCGAAAGCCGCCGGCCGCCGCCCATCGGGGGGAGTTCGGGGTGGCGTGCGGGCCGACACGCTGCAGTCTGTCGGACTCCACTCCGATCCTGTCCAAGGGCTTGGATTCCGGCGAACCACGCTGCACCAGCCATACCGTGAGGTAGAGGTAGAGAAAGAACTGCAGGTACTCCGACTGCCAGTTCTCCATGACGTCGACGGCGAAGTCCGAGGAGGCCACATAGTCGCCGATACCGATCGGCTCGAGGCTGTCTGCCACGAGTTGATTGTTGAACTCGGCGTGCCCGGCGAACGCCTGACCGACCACGGCGAGAAGGAACGCCGTTCCGAAGGCGAGGCCCAGGCCGTTCTCCGTCAAAAACCGCCGCAGGGACACCGTCATCGGTGCAGCACCCCCAGAGTGACGCAGTAGGCGAGGCCGCCCGCGATCACCAGCAGGCACAGGGTGAACATGACGCGCATCGGCCGTCATCCGCTCTTGAGCGTGCACTGGTAGGGCTGCCGGGGTCGGGGGACACATCCGGCGGCCACGACCTTCCAGCCGGAGGAGAACTGCGACAGGAACAGGGTGTCCCCGGTGAGGACGACGCGGGCCTGCCGTCCGTTGACGTCGACCCCGTGGACGTCTTCGCGCGTCTCTTCGGCGGGCGGCAGCTGCTCGTCGAAGACGCCCTGCTCGCAGCCGGCGCGGGAGGACTGGGCCACTTCCTCCCGGATGCCCTGGGCCAGCGCCCGGCACGCAGCGGCCGCGTCCCTCACGTGCAGCGCCCGCTCGAAGTCGAGGGCCGCCGCCACGGCTGAGCTGCGGCGCTCCTCGACCCCTCCGCATCCGGGCGTTACCAGCAGTACGGCAGCAGTCGCCGCCGACGCCGCCGCTGCCGCCCACGGCCGTTGCCCCGGCATCCCATGGCCTCCCGTCCGCGCCCACGGATACACACCGGCGTACGGTAACGCCGCGCTACGGGACGACACGGCCGCCGCACCTGCTGCGCGGGCCTGGGTCCCTCCTCCGGCGGCGTCATGCACTGCCCGGCGTTCGGTGCCGGGCGGACACGCAGGCCGCGACAGACCCGCCCCATCCAAGGCCTCCCGGAACCGACGCCAGCGGTGCGACGCCCCGGGCGCCCGCGTCTCGCGCGGCGTCCGCCGACGGCGGACCGCGGACGGTCGGAATCCTTCAGCCTCGGGGGCTCAGCGGCCCTTGCCCCTGAATACGGCCGTCTCGACCTTGTCAGGGCCGTCGAACTCCTTCTCCCGCAGATGGGCGATCGTGTCGACGACCTGCCGGTCGGCGTGGTTCTTCTTCGCGAGCTCGGTCAGGTGTTCCCGGTCGGTGGGGTAGCTGGCGCCCTTGAGTGCCTTCTGCAGCTCGACGGGGTTGATCTCAGCCATGATGCCCTCCGTGATCTGGTGCTGTGTGAGCGTCCGAACCATCGGGTTCGTACACATCCCTGCACCTCAGCCGAGTAGCCAGCCCCATGGTCACCAACCATGATCTTTGCACTCACTTGTCCCGGTCCGACTTCTCGACGCCCCTCCTGGGCGTCACCGTGCGCCGTACCGCCCTGCGCCTGGTAGCTGGCGGGAACTGGCCGTGCCGGGGATCGCGCGGTCCTTCGCCATGGACTCCCAGACGGAGCCCGCACGGGAGCCCGCACCGGACTGCTCCTTGCCGCGTTCCCGATTCCTCGCGTGAGCGCCGAGGCGACGCTCCTGCCTCTCCCCCGGGTCCTTGGCCGGCTTGGCATGCGTGGCGTGCTCCTCACCCGTGTTGGACCCTTCGGGTCGTCGGCGGCGACGGTGTTGAAACGGTGCACGTGCCCGGGTCGTGGCCCGCCCCGGATCAGGCCGCGGCGGAGAGCTCCGGAACCGGCGCGGACATCGGCGCCGGGGAGGTGGTCGCGGCCCAAGTCCTGCGACGGCCGTGGAGCAGTGCTCCCGTGCCGATCACACCCGCGATGGTGAGACCACCGGCGACCAGGGCACCGCGCGGACCCGCCCATTCCATGAGCAGCCCGAGGAGCGGCGGGCCCGCCAGCCCCCAGCCGGTGCTCGCGCTGCGCCAGACACCGAGCACGCGGCCCCGCATGTGCGGCGGCGGATCGGTCTGCAGGACGGTCGTACCGGCTGTGTCGGAGATCGACTCGAGGACGGCCATGGGCGCGACCAGCAGGATGAGCAGGACGAGGCTCGGCGAGAGCCCGGCCGCGACCTGGAGGAGAGCACCGGTGGCGGCCAGCACGGCGACCAGGCGTACGGAGGGCCGCTGCATACGCCCGGCAATGACCGCGCCGACGATCCCGCCCACGGCGAGCACGGTCGACACCGTCCCGAACTCCTCGGCACCGCCGGCCAGGGGGCCGGTGACAAGAACCGCGAGGGTCAGCCCGTAGTTCCGGCCGAAGACCGCGCTCACCGCGGTGATGCCGGCGAGGGCGACGAGTCGGGGCCTGCGGAGAAAGAACGCCAGCCCGTCGCGGGCGCCCCGCCCGGGCCGCAGCGATCCGGGCAGCCCGGGCGCGGGCTGCCAGGACCCGGCCG
>CBFGQM010000104.1:0-14646 GCA_965650905.1 uncultured Streptomyces sp.
CCGCCGCCGACGACGTCCGAATGGGCAATCACGCGGGTGTCTCCCGGCTTGACGCTGACGAAGTACAGCCAGTCACCCTGCGGGGGACCGACCGCGGCACGCATCGCTTCCTCGCCGGGGTTGGCGATCGGCGTGGGCGGCAAGCCCATCCGCTGGTATGTGTTGTACGGGCTGTTGAGCTTCGTGTCGCTCTGGCTGGTGCGGAGTGTGCTGCGGTTCAGCGCGTAGTTGATCGTGGAGTCCATCTGCAGCGGCATGCCCCGGTTGAGGCGGTTGTAGATGACGCGGGCCACCTTGCCCATGTCCGCCTCGGTGGCCGCCTCGGCCTGGACCATGCTGGCCACGGTGACGGTCTGGTAGACGTTCATCGCGTTCCGCTCGGCCCCGGCGGTGACCGTGCCGCCACTGAACTTCTGGTTCGCTGTATTGACCATGAACGACAACAGGGTCTCCGGGGTCGACTGTTTGTCGATCGGATACTTGGCCGGGAAGAGGTAGCCCTCGGGGTTACCGCTCGCGTCATTGGGGAGCTTGAGGTTGACCTTGCTCAGGGACTTCTTGGTGGTGCCCGCGGGCAGGGCGAGAGCCTTGTCGACGGCCTCGTACACCTGACTGGCGCGCCAGCCCTCGGGGATGACCAGAGAGGCTGGCCCCATGTCCTCGTCCATGTTCAGCAGCGGCACCGCCACGGCGATGGCCGCGACGACGGCTCCAGTCGCGATAAGGGCGATCCGGCCCCGGCGCGTCAGTCGAATCGGGCTCCGTGGCGGAGTGTGGGTGTGCATGCGGGTACGGTAACCCGCATAAAGGTATAAACCCGGCATATCTTTATGTTGTTGGCTCCCGTGGGCGTCCCGGCGGACCAGAGCGGCGTACCTCCCCCCAACGCTCCAACAGTTCCTCGTGCGTGCCGCATTGGGCCGTGCGTCCGGAGTCGACGACCACGATCTGGTCGGCGCCTCGGCGGAGGGGCCGGCGGATTCGAACGAAGGGGTACCGGCGTGAGTCACCGCGTGCGCGAGCGGCCTTCGCCACCGTTCCGGTCGCCTGCCCGTCGGTCGGCTTCGCCGCCGTACTGACCGCGCTGCCCGACCGGTACGGGTACCACCGGGACGAGTCGCACTTGCTCGCGGCGGGCGATCACTGGGGAGGGGGCTATGTCGACGGGCCGCCGCTGACGCCGCTCCTGGCGCGAGCCGCCACCGCGCTGTTCGGGGCCCCGGCTGCCGTCGGGTCGCCCGCGTCGACAACGGGCACGGCTTGGAGAACGAGGAACAGGACGCGGCGATCGTGCTCTGCCCGGGGACAACCGAACCGTGGTCGCGGCTGTGGCCCTCGCTGCGGCGTTACTGCGGAGGACATGGCACTACCACAAAGGACGGCATTATCACTGAGGACTGGGACCTTTGGCCGGTGAGGGCTTCTCAGGCCTTGAGGTCCGCCTTGTCCCCCAGCACCACGACCGGGTTCTTGGCCGGGTCGAGGGTGCGCAACAGATACTGCATGCCGGACTTGGACAGGCTCACACAGGCCGACGTACCGCTGCCGTGGTCCATGTGCAGCCAGATGCTGCCGCCCTTGGACTGGCCCTGCGGGCGGGTCGGGTCGTTCGGCGAGGTGCCCTTGACGCGGTTGTAGTCGATGGCGATGACGTAGTCGAAGTCGTGCCAGTGCGACTTGGCCCAGTAGTGCGGGGCCTGGAAGCCCGCGGACTGGGTGTACGGGAGCTTGGCGCCCGGGTCGGCGAGGACCCCGCCCGCGTCGCTGAGCGTGAACACACCGACGGGGCTGCGCTTGTCGCCCTCGCGGTGGTCTGCGGTCCAGCCCTTCTTGCCGTTGTGCCCCTGCCAGCTGCGGGTCTGGTCCCAGGTGGCGCCGGACCTGGTGTAGAGGACGATCCTGGAGTCCGCCGAGTCCTTGCCCTCACCGTAGACCGCCACGACTTGACGGGAGTCGGTGGGGATCTGCTCCCGCAGCCGGTAGCCCACGTCGGGGATGCGCTTGAGGTCAACAGTGCGCGCCTTCGCCTGTCCGGGCTTGCCGCTCGACTGCGCCTCGTTCTTGCGACCGCTCCCGCCGTCCGAACCGCCGCAGGCCGTCAGGGACATCAGAAAGGCGCCACAGACCGCTGCCCCGGCCGTCGTGCGCATCGCACCGCCTCTTCGCATGCGGTCCATCGTCGCACTGTTGTTCCGGACGATTACGCCGGGGCCTCGGTTTCCCGGCCATATGCGGGCGGTCCGGGCCGAAATCTTTGCCCGCCGGCGGAAAACCATTTGCCTGCGAACGTGCTGTGACGCGAACCTTTCACGGTTTGTTGCCTTCCCCCGCAACCCCGTTCTACGAGCCTATGGGACGTCATGCAGATTCAAGACCTTCCGTATCCCGACCCGGGTGTGCCGGACACACGCTCGGGTCCCCGATTCCTGGTGTGGCTCGGTCGGAATCAACTCGGCGGACAGCTGAAGTCCCTGGCCTGGGGACTGCTGCACTTCCTTTCCGTGTCCGGGCTCCCCTTCTGTGTCGGCTTCGCCGTCCAGGCCGTCGTGGACCGCTCCGGTGTGCGCCTCGCCCTCGCGGGCGGGTCGATGGCGCTGTGCGGGCTCGGTATCGCGGTGGGCGACACCATGCTGCACCGGACCGCGGTCACCAACTGGATCAGCGCGGCGGCCCGCGTCCAGCAGTTGCTGGCCCGCCGGACCGCCCAGCTGGGCTCCGCGCTGACGCGGCGCGTCGCGGCCGGTGAGGTCGTCGCGGTCTCCACGGGTGACGTGGAGAAGATCGGCTGGTTCGTGGAAGCGGTGTCGCGGTTCACCGCGGCCGCCCTGACGGTCGTCTTCGTCTGCCTCGCCCTGGTCGTGTACGAGCCCGCGCTCGGGATCGTCGTCGCCGTGGGCGTGCCCGTCCTGGCGCTCGCTGTGCTGCCGCTGCTGCCGCACGCGACGCGGCGCGCCGACTTCCAGCGCGAGAAGGCGGGGCGCGCCACCGAGCTGGCCTCGGACACCGTCGCGGGTCTGCGCGTACTGCGCGGCATCGGCGGCGAGCAACTGTTCCTGGACCGCTACCGCCGGGCCTCGCAGGAGGTCCGCCGGGCCGCCGTCCACAGCGCCCGTATGTGGTCACTGATCTCCGCGATCCAGGTGCTGTTGCCCGGACTCCTGCTGATCGCGGTCGTCTGGCACGGCGTGCATCTGGCGCGCGAGGGCCGGATCACCATCGGCGAGATGGTCACCGTGTACAGCGCCGTCATGATCCTCACGTATCCGCTGCACCACTTCGAGGAGATCGCGATGGCGTACTCCTTCTCCCGCCCGTCCGCGAAACGGGCGGCCCGGGTGCTGGCGCTGGAGCGGGCAACGGACAGCGAGGGGTCACTCGACGCCGACGCGCCGACCGGAGACCTGTACGACCCCGGGACCGGTCTGCTGGCTCCGGCCGGGCGGCTCACCGCCGTGGTGTGCGGCGACCCGGACGCGGCGGGCGTGCTGGCCGAGCGGCTCGGCGGGCACGCGGCGGCCTCCTCGGACCTGCCGTCCGCGCTCCTGGGCGGCGTACCGCTGGACGGGCTGCCGCTCGACTCCGCCCGTGCCGCCGTCCTCGTCCAGGACAAGGACCCGGTTCTGCTGTCCGGAAGCCTTCGTGCACTTCTCGACGTGCCCGCCTCGGGCGACGTGAGTGCCGAGGACGCGCTGGCCGCCGCGCAGTGCGGCGACGTCCTGGACGCCCTCGCCCAAGGGGCACTGCACGCCGATGACCCGATGGACGCCCGCATCACCGAGCGCGGGCGGTCCCTGTCGGGCGGCCAACGCCAGCGTCTCGCGCTCGCCCGGTCCCTGGTCACCGACCCTGAGGTGCTCGTCCTGGACGAACCGACGTCCGCCGTCGACTCGCACACCGAGACGCGGATCGCCGACGGGATCCGCTCCCTGCGCAAGAGGCGCACGACGGTGGTGTTCACCTCGTCACCGCTGCTCCTGGACCGCGCGGACCGGGTAGCGCTCGTCCACGAGGGCGCGGTCATCGCGGTCGGCCTGCACCGTGAGCTGGTGCACAGCGAACCCCGGTATCGCGCCGTGGTGACGCGTGAGACCGAGGACGACGTTTCCTCGCACGACGTGGGCCACCTGACAGAACTGAACGAACTGGAAGAGATCGAGGAGACCGCATGATCGGCGTGGCGCCACCGGCCTACGACCCGGCGGCCCCGAGGACGGCGAACACCCTGCCGGTCGGCGCCCCCGAGACCGTACGCGCCTACGTGGCCGAACTGTTCCAACGGCACCGCCGGGCCTTCCTGCTGCTCATCACCGTCAACACGGTCGCCGTCATCGCCTCGATGGTGGGCCCTTGTCTGCTGGGCTCCCTCGTCGAGCGCGTCTCCGACGGCGCAGCCGCGGCGCGCGAGATGCATCTGGAACGCACAGCCGCGTTCTTCGTCCTCGCCCTGGTCGTCCAGACCGTGTTCGTACGCCAGGTGCGGCTGCGTGGCGCCATGCTCGGCGAGCGGATGCTGGCCGACCTGCGCGAGGACTTCCTCGTACGCTCGGTGGGGCTGCCGCCGGGTGTCCTCGAGCGAGCCGGGACGGGCGACCTGCTGTCCCGGATCACCACGGACATCGACCGGCTCGCCAACGCCATGCGAGAGGCCGTGCCACAGCTGGCCATCGGTGTCGTGTGGGTTGCGCTGCTGCTCGGCGGGCTCGCGGTGACCGCGCCACCGCTCGCGCCCGCCGTGCTGGTGGCGGTCCCGCTCCTCGTGGCCGGCTGCCGCTGGTACTTCAAGCGCGCCCCGTCGGCCTACCGCTCCGAGGCTGCCGGCTACGCCGCCGTGGCCGCCGTCCTTGCCGAGACCGTGGACGCCGGGCGCACCGTCGAGGCCCACCGCCTGGGCGAGCGCCGCATCGACTTGTCGGACCGGCGTGTCAAGGAGTGGACCGCCTGGGAGCGGTACACGCTGTGGCTGCGCTCGGTGCTCTTCCCGGTCATCAACATCACGCATGTCACGGTCCTCGGCTCGGTCCTGATGATCGGCGGGTTCTTCGTGCTCCGGGGGTGGATCGGGATCGGCCAGCTGACAACGGGCGCGCTGATCGCGCAAATGCTCGTCGACCCGGTGGGTCTGATCCTGCGCTGGTACGACGAACTGCAGGTGGCCCATGTCTCGCTGGCCCGGCTGGTCGGCGTCCGCGACATCGAGCCGGACGCCGCTGATGGATCGCTCGCTCCCGATGGACGTGACGTGCACGCCGACGGGGTGCACTTCGGCTACCGCGCCGGTGTCGACGTCCTGCGCAAGCTCTCGCTCGAGGTCGCTCCGGGCACCCGACTCGCCCTGGTCGGCCCGTCCGGCGCGGGCAAGTCCACGCTGGGCAGGCTGCTCGCCGGGATCTACGCACCCCGCGAAGGCCGCATCACCCTGGGCGGCGCCGAACTGTCCGGGATGTCCACCGAACGCGTCCGGTCCCATGTGGCGCTGGTCAACCAGGAACACCATGTCTTCGTGGGTCCCCTGCGCGACAACCTGCTCCTGGCCCGCACAAGTGCCGATGACGCCGAGCTGTGGGCGGCCCTCGGCGCGGTCGACGCCGACGGCTGGGCGCGGGCACTGGACGGTGGTCTGGACACCGAGGTCGGCTCGGGCGGGCTTGTGCTCACCCCGGCTCAGGCCCAGCAGATCGCGCTCGCCCGGCTGGTGCTGGCCGATCCGCACACACTGGTCCTGGATGAGGCCACCTCGCTCCTCGACCCGCGCGCGGCCCGCCACCTGGAACGTTCCCTGGCCCGCGTCCTCGACGGCCGCACCGTCGTCGCCATCGCCCACCGGCTGCACACCGCCCACGACGCCGACGTCATCGCCGTCGTCGAGAACGGCCGGATCAGCGAACTCGGCAGCCATGACCAACTGGTCGCCGCAGACGGCGCCTATGCGGCACTGTGGCGGTCCTGGCACGGGTGAGCCGCCGCTCCGGTGCGCGGTCCGCGGGGGTGCGGGCGGACCGGCACCGCGACCCTGCAAGGAGCCGGGCCAGGACGCCGAGGTGCCCGGCCAGGACTCGTGCCCGCCGGCGGGGGCGGTGCCGGGCCGGCGGGAGCACTCCGTGGCGTTGCGCTGTGTCGACGAGGAGTGGAAGGCTGGATGTCGGCACCGGCTCGGGGAACGCCCAGGAACCACCCGGCTCCGCAGGGGCGAGGCTGGAGCACAGCGGCCCGCGCGCACGCCACCGAACGCGGTGACGGCGGGTTGGCCGGCACCACTTGGAGGTAGCCGTGGACAGCGCCGACGGATGGGGAGACGACGTCTATCAGCCCGATGGATCAGAGGTTCAGGACGACGCCGGGCTGCTCGACGCCGAAGACACCCTGGAATCCGACGGCGTGAGCAACCCTCTGGACCGGGGCTGGTCGCCGCCGGAGCGGCCGTGGGCGGTGGAGCGCAGGGATGTGACCGCGGCCGAACGGCATCGCGGCGAGACGCTGGACGAACGCCTCGCGGAAGAACTGCCGGACGTCGCGCCACCCGACGGAGACGGTATCGGCGACTGCCCGGACTCCGACGGCGAAGCACTGGACAACGAGGTGGGCGCCGCCCGCTCCGGACGTCTCGTGGCTCCGGACGAAGGTGCGCATGAGGACGAGGAGAGCCTGCTGATCGCCACCGATGTGGGCATCGACGGCGCCGCGGCCTCGGCGGAGGAGGCCGCCGTGCACATCGTCGACGAGGACGCCCTGTCGGGCTGACGCCCTCGGTCCTCCTGCCCTGCCCACGTCTCGACTGTCCCGACGCTCCTCGGTCGAGGCCGGCAAGGGGCACGACTCTCCGACCGGGGACAGCGAGGCACATCTCCCCGGCTGAGGGCGGCGATGCGCGCGTCCCCCAGGTGGGAGACGGCAACGAGCGTGTTGCCGCGGCCGGGGACAGCGACGGCCATGTCTCGTCGGCCGGGGACGGCGCCTGAGCCAGGTCGGCTGACCGGTGCGCTGCCCGCGCGGTTGGCGGCGTCGCTCAGATGACGTTGAGCGCGGCCGCGCAGCCCACTCCGCCGAGCAGCATGAACGCCGGCATCAGCACTTTCAGCTCGACCCAGCTGCCCGCCCGGAACCTCATCGCCTTGGGCGGCCCCATCGGATACCAGCGTTTGCGGCCGATCGGTATCGGCCACAGGATCGGGCAGCCGGACACCGTCAGAGCATCCCCGATGTCGTGCACCAGCGCGCCGAGGACTACCGGCAGCCCGAGCCACAGGTATTCCTGGCCCGGCGCGGTGAAGAGCCAGTCGGAGCCGTTGCCCGGCTTGTCCAGGATGCCGGCGAGGATCCAGGCGCTGGTCGCGGCCAGCAGCCAGACCAGGACGTCGCTGCTTGACCCACGGGTCGCCCGCCACAGCAGGCCCTCGATGGCGAGCACCATATGTACGAAGAGGATCGCCAGGACCGCCCAGCGCCCCCCGGTGATCGCAAGGACGGAGGTGACCGCACCGATCAGCACCGCCCACAGCCACGTGTGCGTCAGCGTGCGGTGCCCACCCGAGCGACGCGGGTCCCCCTGCTTCTTCGTCCCCTTGTAGACGGCGTAGGAGAGCTTGTCGACGATTTCACACAAGCCCCTTGAGAGCGGTCCGAAGGCGCGCGAGATCGTGGCCGCCTTGTGGTCCAGATCCGGGGCGAGCGCGGCGCCGGCGCAGATCAGCGCGCCGGCCAGGAGGACAGGCCAGGGTATCGTGTGACCCGCGGCGGCCGCCGCGGCTCCGACGCCCAGCCAGGCCGCGGCCCCCGACAGTGAGTGTGCTGGTCCCATCATGGCCGTGCCCCGCCCCGTTCCTGTTGTGCCGGCGCCCAGTTGTCCATGCCCGCTGACGCCGCGTCGGCGCCACAGCGTAGCGTCCGTGATCTTCTGGCCCGCAACCGATTCCCTCATCGCGCCGGATCACAGGCAAGATGGGAGGGTGACCCTTATCGATCAGCTGCCGCAGACCGCAGATCCCGACGCCCTCTACGAAGCCTTCGAGTCGTGGGCCGGGGTACGTGGTCTCACGCTCTACCCCCACCAGGAGGAGGCCCTGATCGAGGTGGTCTCGGGGGCGAACGTGATCGTGTCGACGCCCACCGGATCCGGCAAGAGCATGATCGCCGCCGGTGCGCACTTCGCAGCCCTCGCCCGTGACGAGGTCACCTTCTACACGGCGCCGATCAAGGCGCTCGTCTCGGAGAAGTTCTTCGAGCTGTGCAAGCTCTTCGGCACCGAGAACGTCGGCATGCTGACCGGCGACGCCTCCGTCAACGCCGATGCCCCCGTCATCTGCTGCACTGCCGAGGTGCTCGCCTCCATAGCGCTGCGTGACGGCAGGAGCGCCGACGTCGGCCAGGTCGTCATGGACGAGTTCCACTTCTACGCCGAGGCCGACCGCGGCTGGGCTTGGCAGATCCCGATCCTCGAACTGCCGCAGGCACAGTTCATCCTCATGTCGGCCACGCTCGGCGACGTCTCGATGTTCGAGAAGGACCTCACGCGGCGCACCGGCCGTCCCACCGCGGTCGTCCGATCCGCGACCCGGCCGGTGCCCCTCTCCTACGAGTACAAGCTGACGCCGCTCACAGAGACGCTCACCGAACTCCTCGAGACCAAGCAGGCCCCGGTCTACATCGTCCACTTCACCCAGGCCCAGGCCGTGGAGCGGGCGCAGGCCCTGATGAGCATCAACATGTGCTCGCGTGCAGAGAAGGACAAGATCGCCGAGCTGATCGGCAACTTCCGTTTCACCACCAAGTTCGGCCGCAATCTCTCCCGTTACGTACGGCACGGCATCGGCGTGCATCACGCCGGCATGCTGCCCAAGTACCGGCGCCTGGTGGAGAAGCTGGCTCAGGCCGGTCTGCTGAAGGTCATCTGCGGTACGGACACCCTGGGTGTCGGTGTCAACGTCCCCATCCGCACGGTGCTGTTCACCGCTCTGACGAAGTACGACGGCAACCGTGTACGGACACTGCGCGCGCGGGAGTTCCATCAGATCGCGGGCCGCGCCGGCCGGGCGGGCTTCGACACAGCGGGCTTCGTCGTCGCCCAGGCGCCCGAGCACGTCGTCGAGAACGAGAAAGCTCTCGCCAAGGCGGGCGAGGATCCGAAGAAGCGTCGCAAGGTGGTCCGGAAGAAGGCGCCCGAGGGTTTCGTCGGTTGGACGGAGAACACCTTCGAGAAGCTCATCGCGTCCGACCCGGAGCCTCTTACCTCCCGCTTCCGGGTCACGCATACGATGCTTCTGTCGGTGATCGCCCGGACCGGAGACGCCTTCGTGGCGATGCGCCGTCTCCTGGAGGACAACCATGAGCCACGCAAGCAGCAGTTGCGGCACATCCGCCGCGCGATCGCCATCTACCGCTCGCTCCTCGACGGCGGCATCGTCGAGAAACTCGACGAACAGGCCGCCGGAGGTCACGAGGGTTCGGGCCTCAATGTGCGCCTGACGGTCGATCTGCAACAGGACTTCGCGCTGAATCAGCCGCTGTCCACCTTCGCGCTCGCCGCGTTCGAACTGCTGGAGCCCGAGTCGCCCTCCTACGCGCTGGACATGGTGTCCGTCGTCGAGTCGACGCTGGACGACCCCCGGCAGATCCTCGCCGCCCAGCAGAACAAGGCCCGCGGCGAGGCCGTGGCCGCGATGAAGGCGGACGGTGTCGAGTACGAGGAGCGGATGGAGCGGCTCCAGGACGTCTCCTACCCCAAGCCGTTGGAGGAGCTCCTCTTCCACGCCTACAACACCTACCGCAAGAGCCACCCCTGGGTCGGCGACCATCCACTGTCGCCCAAGTCCGTCATCCGTGACATGTACGAACGAGCGTTGTCCTTCACCGAGTTCGTCTCCTTCTACGAACTCGCCCGTACCGAGGGCATCGTGCTGCGCTACCTCGCGAGCGCGTACAAGACTCTCGACCACACCGTCCCGGACGACCTCAAGTCCGACGATCTGGAAGACCTGATCGCCTGGCTCGGCGAGATGGTGCGTCAGGTCGACTCCAGCCTCCTCGACGAGTGGGAGCAGCTCGCCAACCCGCAGGAGATGACGGCCGAGGAGGCCCAGGAGAAGGCCGACCAGGTCAGGCCGGTCACCGCGAACGCGCGCGCCTTCCGGGTCCTGGTCCGCAACGCCATGTTCCGCCGTGTCGAGCTCGCCGCCCTCGACCAGGTCGAGGAACTCGGCGAACTGGACGCCGAGTCCGGCTGGGACGCCGACGCCTGGGGCGAGGCCATGGACAGGTACTGGGACGAGTACGACGACCTCGGCACCGGTCCCGACGCCCGGGGCCCCAAGCTGCTGCTCATCGAGGAAGAGCCGCAGCACGGCCTGTGGCGCGTCCGGCAGACCTTCGCCGACCCGAACGGCGATCACGACTGGGGCATCAGTGCGGAGATCGACCTCGCTGCTTCCGACGCCGAGGGTCGAGCCATCGTGAAGGTCACCGACGTCGGCCAGCTGTAAGCACAGGAGAACGTGGCACATGACGAATCCAGCGGAACGACTCGTCGACCTGCTCGACCTGGAGCAGATCGAAGTCAACATCTTCCGTGGCCGCAGCCCGCAGGAGTCCCTGCAGCGGGTCTTCGGCGGACAGGTGGCAGGGCAGGCCCTGGTCGCCGCCGGCCGCACCACGGACGGGGAACGGCCCGTGCACTCGCTGCACGCGTACTTCCTGCGCCCGGGCCGGCCGGGCGTGCCGATCGTGTACCAGGTCGAGCGGGTCCGCGACGGGCGGTCGTTCACCACACGTCGCGTCACCGCCGTACAGCAGGGCCGCACGATCTTCAATCTGACCGCCTCCTTTCACAAGCCTGAGGAAGGGAGCTTCGAGCACCAGCTGCCGCCGGCCCGCGAGGTTCCCGATCCTGAGTCGCTCCCGACCGTCGCTCAGGAGATCAAGGAGCATCTGGGCGTGCTCCCTGAGACGCTGGAGCGCATGGCCCGGCGTCAGCCCTTCGACATCCGCTATGTGGACCGGCTGCGCTGGACCCCCGAGGAGGTCGAGCACGCCGAGGCGCGCAGCGCCGTGTGGATGCGCGCCGTCGGGCCGCTGGGTGACGACCCGCTCGTCCACACGTGCGCTCTTACCTACGCGAGCGACATGACCCTCCTGGACGCCGTCCGCATCCCCGTGGAGGCCCTTTGGGGGCGTCGCGGCTTCGACATGGCCTCGCTGGACCACGCCATGTGGTTCCACCGGCCGTTCCGCACCGATGAGTGGTTCCTTTACGACCAGGAGTCGCCGATCGCCACGGGTGGCAGGGGTCTGGCCCGCGGCCGCATCTACGACCGTGAGGGACGTCTGCTCGTTTCGGTAGTCCAGGAAGGGCTTTTCCGCAAGCTCCAGGCCTGATGGGTCAGGGGTTTCTGCGGCGTAGCCATCCGAGGGGGCCGCGCGGGCGTTCTGGTTCCTCAGCGGCCTGCGGCCCCTCCACCGACTGCGGTTTCCGCTCGTCGGCGGCGCCTCGGCGCCACTCGCTTCGCCGAGCGGCGGGGCGGACGGCGCGGTGAGCGCTCTGCACGTAGATGGTGGGACCGGAGACGCGGGCCTCGGAGTCAGACGCGGTGCAGGCCGCCCGGCACGTGCCTCCGCGATCAGTTCTCGCGCGGTGCGGCTCTGTGCGAGCGACGGCCGGACCGACGCGCCAGCGGACGGAGTCACCGCGGCAGCCGGATTCGTGACGGCGGCCGGGCCGCGGTGACAGTCAAGGTCGCTGGCGGGAGCGTCAGTCGCCGACGCTCCACGTCGGCTCCTTCCTCCACCTTGGAATCACCTACATAAAACCCTTCCCGCTTTCCGATCGAAGGTGGCCCGACAGCCTTTCGTCTCGGACTCAGGCTCAGGATCAGCCTCAGCGGCCGATCTCCTTGCGGGTGACGCGGCGCAGCCTGCGCCGCTGTGACGGGTCCAGCGTCAAGTACGCTGCCGCCGGAACCCCCAGGATGATCAACAGGGCGGCCCACCAGGGAAGCCAGATGAGCAGGATAAGCCCGGCCGCCACACCTCCTGCGGCGATCTTCGCGTTCTTCGACATCTTGTGTCGCCTCCTTCTCGGCACTGCCGCTCTCTGTCCTGAGAACGGGTCCGCGCCCTCCCCGGTTCCGGACAGCGACCCTGATCGGGATCAGCCCCGCGCGGCCAGCAGATGGTCCATGGCCAGCTGGTCGAGGCGCTCGAACGCCATCCCGCGCGCGGCGACCGCCTCCACGTCGAACTCCTCAAAGGCCGCACGGTCTGCGAGCAGCGCCTGCAGGCCGTCCGCAGCGGTGGGCTGCGCCAGTTCGTCCAGGCGCGAGCCCCGCAGGGCCTCTTGGACCTCCGGGTCGGCACGGAAGGCGGCCGAACGCTCGCGCAGGATGAGGTAGTTGCGCATGCAGCCCTCGGCCGACGCCCACACGCCGTCCAGGTCCTCGGTGCGTGGCGGCTTGAAGTCGAAGTGCTTCGGCCCCGCGTAACCGGCGCTCTCCAGGAGGTCCACCAACCAGAAGGCCGCCCGCAGATCACCCGCTCCGAAGCGCAGGTCCTGGTCGTACTTGATGCCGGACTGGCCGTTGAGGTCGATGTGGAAGAGCTTGCCCGCCCACAGGGCCTGGGCGATGCCGTGTGGGAAGTTCAGCCCGGCCATCTGCTCGTGGCCCACTTCGGGGTTGACCCCGTAGAGCTCGGGCCGCTCCAGGCGCTCGATGAACGCCAGGGCGTGGCCGACCGTCGGCAGGAGGATGTCGCCGCGGGGCTCATTCGGCTTGGGTTCGATCGCGAAACGCAGGTCGTACCCCTGGGAGGTCACATACTCGCCGAGGAGATCGAAGGCCTCCTTCATTCGGTCGAGTGCGACGCGTACATCCTTGGCGGCGCCGGACTCGGCGCCTTCCCGTCCACCCCAGGCAACGTAGGTCTGCGCGCCCAGCTCGACCGCGAGGTCGATGTTGCGGATCGTCTTGCGCAGCGCGTAGCGGCGCACGTCCCTGTCATTGGCGGTGAACGCGCCGTCCTTGAAGACGGGGTGCGTGAACAGGTTCGTGGTGGCCATCGGCACGGTCATACCGGTCTTGTCGAGCGCCTGCCGGAAGCGCTTGATGTGCGATTCGCGCTCGGTGTCCGAGGAGCCGAAGGGAATCAGGTCGTCATCGTGGAAGGTCACTCCGTAGGCACCCAGTTCTGCCAGGCGCTGCACCGTCTCGACCGGGTCCAGGGCACGCCGTGTGGCATCGCCGAACGGGTCCCTTCCCTGCCAGCCGACGGTCCACAGGCCGAAGGTGAATCTGTCCTCGGGGGTGGGCTGGTAGTTCATGCAGCGACTCCTTGTTCGCTCCGACCATTTCGTCATGGCGCTTAACAAATTAGTATGCGGAAGCGTCTCTGGGAAGAGACGAGGTGGGAACCCCGGACCGTGTCGGGGCGGGGCGCCCTGTAACACGCCGTATGCCGCGGAGCCGTGGAAAGAGGGAGAGCTCGATGTCAGCAGCCGAGGGTCCGCTCGTCGTGGGCCTGGACACATCCACCCAGTCCACCAAGGCGCTGGTCGTGGACACGGCCACCGGGGAGGTGGTGGCGAGCGGGCAGGCACCGCACACCGTCTCCTCCGGAGCGGGCCGCGAAAGCGATCCGCGGCAGTGGTGGGACGCGATGTGCGAGGCACTGCACCAGTGCGGCGACGCGGCGCGGGAGGCCGCGGCGGTGTCCGTGGGCGGCCAGCAGCACGGGCTCGTCACGCTCGACGCGCATGGCGTCCCGGTGCGCCCGGCCCTGCTGTGGAACGACGTACGGTCGGCACCGCAGGCTCGCCGCCTGGTGGCGGAACTGGGCGGTCCGAAGGCTTGGGCCGAGCGCACGGGAAGCGTGCCGGGCCCCGCCTTCACCATCACCAAGTGGGCATGGCTCGCCGAACACGAGCCCGAGGCGGTTCGCGCGGCAGCGGCCGTACGTCTGCCCCATGACTACCTCACCGAGCGCCTCACCGGACTGGGCACGACCGACCGGAGCGATGTCTCCGGCACGGGCTGGTGGGGATCCAGGACGGAGACGTACGACGAGGAGATCCTCTGCCACGTGGGGCTCGACCCGGCACTGCTCCCCCGCATGGTCCGGCCCGGCGAGGTGGTCGGGACCGTACGCGACGGCGGCGATCTGCCCTTCTCCAAGGGCACGCTGGTCGCCCCGGGCACCGGGGACAACGCCGCCGCCGCGCTGGGGCTCGGACTGCGTCCGGGCACCCCCGTACTCAGCCTCGGCACGTCCGGCACGGTGTACACGGTCGCGACGCGTCGGCCGGCCGCCGCGACCGGGACCGTGGCGGGCTTCGCCGACGCGCGCGGCGACTGGCTCCCGCTGGCCTGCACCCTCAACTGCACGCTCGCCGTGGATCGCGTCGCCACCCTGCTGAGCATCGACCGTGAGGCCGTCGAGCCGGGCACGACCGCGCCGCTGCTCCCCTATCTGGACGGCGAGCGCACCCCTGACCTGCCGCATGCCTCCGGGCTGCTGCACGGGATGCGCCACGACACCACGCGCGGGCAGCTGCTGCAGGCCGCATACGACGGCGCGGTCCACTCCCTGCTCGGAGCCCTCGACCTGGTGCTCGACGCGGACGCGGACCGCTCGGCTCCGCTGTTGCTCATCGGCGGGGGTGCGCGC
>CBFGQM010000105.1:0-14598 GCA_965650905.1 uncultured Streptomyces sp.
ACAGGCCCGCCACGCTGCCGGAAACCGTCCCACGGCGGCTGCGACGTTGGCGGCCGCCGTCGCCGCCCGCGCCTACGCGCTCAACCACCAGCCCGAGCAGGCCCGCGCCGCGATCCAAGCCGCCGCCGATCTCATGGACCGGCTGCCCGAGAGCGAGCGGTCGGACACGTGGCTGACCTACTCCGAGCAGAAACACCACGTCCACCTCAGCCACGCCCACACCGGCAGCGCCAGGGCGGCGGTCAGGCCCCACGCCCACACGACGCTCGCAGACACTCGCCGCGCCCGTGAAAGCCAGCAGCGCGCCCTGGAGCTGTCCGCACCGACCAGCACCATGACCCGCACCCTGCTGAACATCGACGGCGCCACCTGCGCCCACCATGACGGCGACAGCGAACAAGCCTGCCTCCGTACGATCGCCGCATTGAAAGCGCTACCGGACAGCTACCGCAGCGGCCTGGTCCACCGCCGTGCGCTGGACCTGTACGAGGCGATCCCCACCGAACACCACCACGAACGCACCGTACGGGAACTGCGGGACGTCCTGGCAGCCTGAGTAGCCAGTTCCAATGACCATCAGGGAGCCCGCCGCGCGCCGGGGCTTCACCCTCTGGCAACAGGCCGCAAGACATATGGTGTTCATGGGCCTGGCGCAGCCCCACTCCTGGCGCCATGCCAGGGGTCGCCTTACAGAACGAACGGGTCGTCGGCGATCGCGTCTATGTCGCAGGGGCGGCCGGCACCTGTGGGAGCAGGTGCTGCCGCAGGAGCTGACCGACCGTCTCGGCACACCCTCCCGGCGCCATGGAGTGCTCACCGTGGGTTGCCGCGTAGGCAGTCAGCTCTTCGCACGTCGGGCAGTGCGGGATCGGTTCTGGGGTTTCGGCCTCTGCATGCGCGGACGCCAGATGCAGCCCGAAGAGAGCTTGAGCGCTCTGCGGCTCTACTCGGCTCAATGCGGTAGTGGCACCTTCCAGGCCGCGCCAGCTGACCGCGAAGCCAACAGGCGTGAGGCCTCTCGCGTCGCTGCTTGGGGCTGATGGCTGATCCGCCCCTGCGAATTGGGCGGTAGGTGATGATGGGCGACGGCCCGCGCTCACTGCAGACGAAAGCGGGCCGTCGCATCGTGCTGCTGCGCTCTACGCGAGGTCGGTGAGGCCGGTGTTCGCTCCGCACAGCACGACAGCGATCGTCTCGCCGGGGCTGGGCTGGTAGGCGCCGCTGGTAAGGGCGGCGAGGGCGGTAGCGGCGCCGTGCTCGACGGTGAGACGTCGGTGATCCCACAGCGCCTGGCGGGTGCGGATGATCTCGCTGTCGGAGACCAGAACACCATGCACGTCGTGGTGGTGGGCGGCTTGCAGGGCCATGTGAGAGGTACGGCGGGCACCGAGGGAGTCGGCAGCGATCGAGTCCACCGTGACATCCACGATGTCCCCGGCACCCATCGCGGCGTGCAGGGCGCGGCAGTTTTTGGGCTCGACGGCGACGGTGCGCAGGCCGTGGTGCTGGGCGGCGGTGGTGATCCCGGCGAACAGGCCGCCCCCGCCCACGGCTACAGCGACGGTGTCCATGGCGGGGATGTGTTGGCGGATCTCGTCCAGGAGGGTGCCGGCGCCGGCGGCGATCAGCGGATGGTCGTAGGCGTGTGAGGCGAGGGCGCCTGTCTCCTGGGCGAAGGTGGCACACGCGGCGGCGGCCTCGGCGTACTCGCCACCGATCAGGCGCACCTCCGCGCCGTAGGCGCGGAGCTTGGCGACCTTCACCTCGGGGGCGGTCGTGGGCAGGAACACGGTCGCGGTCACTCCGGCTTGCCGGGCCGCCCAGGCGCAGGCGAGGCCGGCGTTCCCGCCGGAGGCGATGGTGACCCCTGCTTGTGGCAGTGTTTGCGCCTCGCGGTGCGCTGTGAGGAAGTTCCAGGCGCCGCGGGCCTTGAAGCTGCCGGTGTGCTGCATGAACTCCAGCGCGAGCCAAACCTGTGCGCCGGGGAAGGCGTCCGGGTCGACCGGGGCCACGGTCACCGGCCGTACGTGTCCGGTGATGCGGTCCGTGGCCTGTTTGATGTCGCCGTAGGTGAGAGGGTGCACGATCACTCCTAAGGGTTAAGACCAAGCCACGAGCTGGCCCGTGGTGGTCAGGCCGAGGAAGAACGCGAATGCAACGCGCCGTTCCTGGGGGTTTGGCTCGACGGCGTGGAAGTTGGAGGGATTGAACAGCAGAGCGTCGCCCACCTCGGGGGCGAGCGTAACGCGCTGAACGTGATCGACAGCGCACGTTCGGTAGCCGTACGCCTCACGGTGGACCTCATCAGCCGGCTCCCAGCGGTGCCGCCATACCGACGTCGCCCCGCCCGTGGTCGGGACCTCCACCCAGACGTTGAACGCCAGTTGTGCCGTGACTTGCTGATCGAAGATGCCGCTCGGGTATTCGCGGTTGACGTCGTCGTAGTGCACTAAGGCCCCTGCGTTGATCTCCCGCAGGGTGCCGCCGAACACCGGCCGCCCGCCGATGGTCGCCGGTACCACGGCAGCACCCCACGCCGCGCCCAGCCGGGCCAGGGCCACGGAACCGGGTCCGGGCGCAACCCCACGCGGTGCCAGGCCACCCGCGCTGCCTGTGCCGCCGCCCAGTACCGGTCTGCGTCGTGGGTGGCGTCGTTGCGGCGGTAGTCGTTGAGCGCTGGGCCGAACCTGACGATGGGCGTGGGCACCCGTTGCGGGTCGTAGTCGCCGGTCGGCAGGCGGTTCGCGGTCTGTAGGACGGCGGTGCAGTCGTTTGGTGCCAGGAAGCCTGGGATCCGTACCGCTGCGGTCACTCCAGCGGCCAGGGAAGCGATGTGCCGTTCGGTGAACTGCTTGGCCTCGAGCGCGACGAACAGGGGATCGGCGGCAACGGCATCCGCGGTCATAGGGGATTCGGCCACAGGGATGTACCTCCTACAGATGGTGTGTGCCTGCGCGGGTTTGGTTGCGTTCGTGGGTCTGTAGGTGTGGTGTCGCCCGTTTGCGACGGGCGCGGGCGGGCGGGGCTCGGCCGGGCGCGGTCAACGGCCTGACCCTGACGACACCCGCCACGGCGGTTGATCGCATCAATCGCGGCGCACGATCCCTCGCCGTTCTCGATGCGCTGCCGGTAGTCGTCCCAATCCGCGTCGGTCCAGCGGTCGAGTGCGGCCGGGAACGACGCGTCGCCGCCGGTCACGCGGCAACCTTGGGAACGCCGTACATGCCCGCGCAGCACGGGCAGGCGTTCAGGTCACCGACGGGGTACCGGGGGGATGCCGTCCCGGCGCACCAGACGCATGACGTACCTGCGCGCTGCCGGTCTGTCAGCCGGTCATGGTTGATGGTGGGGGCATCCACCAGTCCCGGCATGGCGGGGGTCGTGCTGTTCGGTCTGCTCATCGCGCGCCTCGCTCACGGACGGGAGGGGGAGCCGGTGCCCCGTCTCCCACGGGGGAAGGCGAGGGGGCACCGGAGCGTCAACCGCTCTGGTGCAGAGGTCTGGTTGAGCGCTGACACCCAGTCAACGATCACCGTGCGCTGTGGGACCATCACAGATGCGGCACCCGCATACGGTTACCCGCTCAGCGGGTACCGGTGAGCGCTCGGGGCCGGGTCAACTCGTAGCGTGGGGGTGTGCCGTGAACTGGCAGGCGGCGACCGTTCGGGAGGCTTCCCGGAGCGGGGACTACGGCCGGGTTATCGCGCTGGTCCGCAACGACCAACGCATGACCCAGACCCAGCTGAGCGAAGCGCTCGGGCTGTCACAGTCCGCCGTCTCTCGCCTGGAGAAACGCGGCACGAGCACGTACAGCACGGACATCCTGGCAGCGGCGTCCTCACATCTGGGCATCCCGCCGGCGCTGGTGGGACTCGCGGACAGTCGCCCACAGGGTCAGTTGAACGGTGACGACGTGGACCGACGAAAGTTTTTCGGCGGTGTCGCGGCGACAGCGGCGACACCTGTACTGGCCGCACTGCCGGACAAGGCAGACCAGAAAAGCGGGCAGGCTGCCGCGTTGCGGCTGTCGACGTCGGCGTACAGACGACTCGACGGCTCCACGCCGTCCCGGGATCTGTCCGAGGCCGTGAAGGGCCATATACGGCTGATCCAGACCATTACCGCGACGGCATCGAGTCACGGCGACCGCACCCGGCTCGCGGCCGTCGGCAGCGAAGCCGCGAGCCTGGCGGGGTGGCTGGCGTGGGACATGGGCGACAACGGGTCGGCCCGCGCCTGGTACGGGGCGGCGGAGAAGGCCGCACGGTCGGCCGGTGACCCGCTGCTGACCGCGTACCAGATGGGCAGCCTGGCGCAGTTCGAGGCGCACGCGGGCAACGCGACACAGGCCCTGAACCAGTGCCGCAAGGCGCGGCGGGTGCTCGGCGACCGCTGCCCGCCCATCGCGGATGCGTGGCTGTTGTCCGTGGAAGCGCTCGCGCACGCGGCGGCCGGGAACCGGCGCGGAGCCGACAAGGCACTGACCGCGAGCCGTGCGGCGGCCGAAGTGCTGCCTACGGAGCCGCCGCCTTGGCCGTGGGTTTTCACGTTCAACCCGGACAAGGTGGCCGCGTGCCGGGTCACCTGCGGGGCCCGGCTCGGGCTGCCGCAATGGGTGCTGTCGGCTGTCGAAGCCCTCGCCACCGGGCACGCGAAACAGCGGGCGTTGTTGGTGCTCGACATTGCTGCCGGGCATCTCGCCGGCGGACGTGTCGAGGCCGCATTCGCGCTCGCCGGGCGGGCACTCGACACCGGTCTGACCTACAGGTCTGGGCGGATCGTGGAACAGGCGCGCGCGGTGCGCCGTACCCTCACGACCAGTGCGCCACCCAAGGTGGTGCGGGACTTCGACGAGCGCCTGCACGGCGTCTATCTGTAGGAGGACAGGGATGCGGGTGGGGATCACCGGTCACCGCGGGCTCAGCGAAGACGTTGAGCGGCTCGTGCGGGCCATGCTCGACGAGGCCGTGAAGGGGTACGACCCAGCCGAACTGGTCGGCGTCTCGTGCATCGCGGACGGCCCCGACTCCTGGTTCGCCCAATCCGTCCTCGCGCGCGGCGGTCGCATCGAGGCCGTTGTACCGGCGGCTGAGTACCGCGCGGGGCTGCCGCAATGGCACCACCCCGTTTACGACCGGCTCATGAGCAGCGCGGCCGACGTGCACACCACCGGCCTGACTGAGTCGACATCGGAGGCCCACCAGGCGGGCAGTGAGATCCTGGTGGGGCTGGTAGATGAGCTGCTGGCCGTGTGGGACGGCAACCCGGCGTGGGCGTACGGCGGCACGGCGGACGTCGTGGCGTACGCGGAACAGACCGGCGTCCCGGTGCGGGTGCTGTGGCCGCTGGGCGCCACCCGCTGACCGGCGCGTACCGCGACGGCCCGCTCCCGACCGGGGTGGGCCGTCGGCGTTCCCGAACATCAGACTTGCGCCCGTCTCGGCCTTTGCCGTGATCATCGGCGTGCCCGGCCCGAAAGGGGCCGGTATTGGGGCGCCAGTTGCCGACACATGAACTCGCTGGAGTGACAGGAGAACTTCCTGCCCTGATCGACACCATGCACGGCGAGACCCCCGGCGCGTGCCGGGAGTCTCTTGCTGATCGGCGGCACTCCCTTATAGGTCACGGGGTGGTGGGGGCGGCTGGAGGAATTCAGCCGGCTTGTATGCCAAGGCTCCCAGGTGCCGATGAGGAGCTTTTGCCATCGCTGCATCTGCACTCCTGGTAGCGATCCGCTCGAAGGACGGCGCAGCCTAAACGATAGGCAAGTACCCGAAGGCGCTTCCTGATGTGCCCTCGCTGTTGAGAAAGTTGGCACGGGTAACTCAGTTCGCGCATGATCTCTCCTGGGTTGTCCGTGCAGACTTGGCATGGAGAGTACGTGTGCTCAGGCAATGTCACAGTCGGAACGGGGGCGGTCACAGTGTCATGGGATGAGGAGTGGGCTCAGCTCAAAGCGGATGCCTTGGCGCGTCAACAGCAGTCGGCTCACATGCAGCTGAACCAGCTGCCTGCCGACGGAGGTGGCTCCTTCGCTCCTTCGGGAGGTCACGGAGACGGCTATTTGGTGAATGCGGAGTCCATAGACGGAAGTTCGCATCTGCTCATCGAGGTGGCAGGAGTTCTGTACGAGGGGCGCATGGACGCAGAGAACGCGACGATGTGCCGTGTTCCCCGGTCCCACCCCGACGTGGCCGCGAACGTCCAGACCTTCGCCCGGTTTGCCAAGGACCAGTACGACGACGCGGTCGTACTGCTCGCGGCGCTGTCCGGCCATCTGCAGTCCGCGAACAACGCGTACACCGAGTACGACCAGCACGTCCGCGACCGGCTGCAATCGGTCCTCGTGTCCGGGAGCTACATAGAAGCCAAGGACCGGTGATCGGCCGTGGCCTACCGCAAGAACGTCGAGTTCCTGGAAGACTCCAATCCGGCGCTCATCGAGCGCAGCGCGGCGGAGTTCAACCGCCTGCGCAAGCTGATCGACACCACCGACGACGCCTTCCGCAAGGCCGTTAAGGTCGACTGGCAGAGCGGAGCCCGTGACCTGTACGTCAAACGACTCAGTGAGGCCAGGGAACTCACCGACGCCCTGTCGGAAGCCTTCCGTACGGCGGGAAACGCCCTGTCGTCGTACGCGGAGGCGGTCACCACCGCCAAGAGCCACTTCGAGAACGGACGGCACACCGAGAGCAAGCTCGTCGAGGTGATGTCCCGGGAGGCCACCGCGATCACCCCTACCGCGCGGGCCGCAGAGCCTCTGCGGCAGTGGGAGGACCTGCGGGACACCACGGGCGTACTGGACTGGTTCGCCGAAGTGAGCGTCGACCTCGACGCCATCCGCGAGGACGCCGAGCGCTACTACAACCAGACCAAGGACCACTACGGCGACGCCCTGCGCGTGGAGTCCGAGGCACGCGAGAAGTGCATTGCCGACGTGAAGGCCGCATACCGCTCCCTGCCCGATTTCCGCAGCCCCATCGCCGATCCGGAACAGTTCCTGAAGAACCTGGGCCCGCTGCGCGCCGAGGCACGGCAGGCCGGCGACAACCCCTACGCCCATCTGCCGGGCTCCGGCCCCAAGGTGGACGCCTTCCCCACTGTGAGCGGCGACGTCGTGATCTCCGAGCCCCTGTACCGCATCAAGATGCGCGTCGACAGCCTCCCCGACGCCCAAGGCAACAACTACTGGCTGTGGTCCAACTCGGACGATGGCCGTCGCGAGTACATCACCGCCAACAAGGAACTCATCAAAGCCGCCGCCCAGGACGCCGGGCTGCCGCCCGAAATGGTCGCCGGAATCGCCTGGCAGGAGGTCGAGGGCGACCCCGGGTGGCTCGACGACGCAGCGTACGGAGCACGAAGGAACGTCCCCGGTCTCGAGGACGCCGACCAGACCTCGATGGGACCGATCGCCATCCAGGTGCGCCGGGCCGCCGAAGTCCTCGGTTACGACCCTCACAACCTCACCGACATACAACGGGACGCCATCGTGGAAGCGACCAAGGACCCGGCACAGAACATCTTCATCGCATCCGAGTACCTGGCCCAGCTCAAGGCAGAGAGCGGCTTCGCCGACGTGCCGCCGGACCAGATGACCCGCGCCCAGATGCAGGAACTGGCCGCCCGCTACAACGGCGGCCCCTACTACGAGAACAACGACGCCCAGGCATATGGTCGGGGCTTCGACCGGAAACTGGACAATGCCAGGGAGGCACTGAGGTGAGCTCCACCCCGACGGCCGATGTGCGCGAGAGCCGGCAGCCGAGGTCCAGCTGGATCGGCACCTCGGTGTGCGCAGTCGTTCTCGCTCTGGCAACCCTGGTGACCGGCTATGTCGTCCTCACGGCCTACATGGTCGAGCCGGACGGTCCCTGGGACAGGCAAGCCGTCACCAATTCCAGCGTCGCCGCCAGTGTCGGCTTGGGCTTCTCCGGCATCATGGCCCTGCTGACGTGGCTGTTCATCAAGGCCAAGTGGCTACGCACGTGGTGGTACACAATCCCCACAGCCCTTGTCATCGCCGCGCTGCTACGGCTGACGGTGCTCGCACCAGAGCTCTGAGGCAACGAGCACAGCCACACGTGGCGGGCGCGGTCCTGTAGGGCCAGGGTAGCCGCAGCGTCGTCGTAGTCGCGGTCTGCGTCTCTGGCAGGGGTCTCTCAGTTGATTCATGACACTCCCGCCGCCGATCGACCGGGAGTGTCATGAATTAGGTGGGAACTTCACCAGAAGGGACACCTGATGACGATCCGGAAGACTCACTCTCTCGAGACGGTGGGCGGCGTGTCGCTTGCCGCCGACGGGACGGCCACGGACGGTGCGGACATGAGGAGATTGCCGGATTCCGTGGACGGGCTGGGCCTGGACCTGCTGGACGCGCTGACGCTGCTGGCCCAGGACAAGGTCCGCGGCGGCGGACTGAGGCTGGTCGGCGAGGGCCGGCAGCCAGCGGTTTCGTCCCCCAGCCCAAGAGGTGGGTGGTGGAACAGGTGAACGGGGTCATGATGCTGCACCGCAGGCTGGTACGGGACTACGAGCACCGGCCCGCCTCTGCCGAGTCGAGGGTGTACTGGGCCATAAGTGACCGGATGGCCCGGATGCTCACCGCGACCTCCACCCCCACCTGGCGCGGCGCGTGAGCGACAGCGAGCTGACCTTGGGAGCGGTGCTGGCGCGCCTGGAGGAGCAAGAGCGCGAGATCGCCGCGCAGGGCGAGGCCACGCGGGGACGCATCGCGGAACTCGCCGCGCAGCTGGAAGAGTTCGACCGGGTTGCCGAGGAGGTCCGCATCACCCGCAAAACCCTGCTGGCGCTGCCTGATCCGTCCCCGCCGACGCCGCCGGCCGCGAAGCTGCCAAACCATCCCGCCTACCGGCAGATCATGGCGGTGTTCGCCACGGCCGACGCCCCGCTGCGGGCACGGGCGGTCTGCGAGGCGATGGACTGGAGATCGCGCCCAGCAACGTCAACAACGTCCGGCTGAAGCTGAAGCGGCTGGTCGAACGCGGGATCCTGATCGAGCCTGAGCAGGGGTCGTTCACCCAGCCACGGCCATAGCCACCCGGAGAGGCCACCGCCACCCCCAACCGCAAGCACGAAACGGACAGCACGTCACTTACCGCCCTCTGAGATGGAGTACGGAGACATGCCGGCCTGCCATGTGGGAGGAATGGGTACGCCACGCCTCGGAACCTGAGGGGCCAGGGGTCTTTGTTATCCGTGCCGAGCCAGAGCGCTGCCCATCTGCACTCGTGTGACATGGTTGAAGCGGCAGCTGACCGGCGTGTGGATGCAGCCTTCGACCCCCACCGTCGAGGGAGATCTCCAGGCGGGCCTCAGTGCCGTCGGGAGTCGGCGGGAGCATGGGACGTGCTCTGCGGGATGAGACTGCGATGGCGCCACTGAGTCCTGCAGACTCGGCTGCATCAGGACGGCCGGACCACAGGACGCTGCTGACGGAACCAGCGGGGCCGGTTCATCTGAGGGCTTCCCTCAGCAGGTACCTGCAACGCGGGACCGAAGGCGTTGAAACCGGGCCATGTCCTGTTTTCCAGCGGGCTGTACAACGAAGTGGATGTGGGCGGGGACTCCGCCAGCATGCGACCAGAGGCACACATACACCTGATCCGGGGTCATCACCTCGGTGACGGCGGCGCTCATCCTCTGCAGCAGTGGCCCCAGCTCGCTGGACTCCTGCGCCGTCAATTCGGCGACGTGCACGACATGCCGAGCCGGCCTCCACGGAGCAGATCAGTTCGTCCGCGTCATCGGGCTCCAGACCGGCGGCCGCGAGGACCGCGAAGATCCGCATCCGGGCGTTGACCGCCATCGTCTGATAGTCACTCATCCGCCGACGCGGGTCAGAGCTGAACTTGTGCATCGCTCCGCCCTCTCCATGCGTGGTCATCGTCCCGACCCTTCCTCCGCCGCCCAATCCAGTCCGAGGTCGGCCAGCTGCTGGAGACTGCCGGCGCTCAGCTTTCCGCGCCTGCTTTTGCTGTTCGACAGAAATACACCCAGCTCCACTTCGTGCTCCAGGCCGTCGGCCACTATCGTCTCTACGTGGGTACTGGGGGGCCGTCAAGGAGCCGGTGCGGGCCTTGTACTGCACCCCAGGGCCGCACCCCCCGCTCGAACGCCCCAGTGCCGCCCATGGTGACGGGGGACCGGGGCCGGATGCCGAGCTGCTCCAGGAGTTCGCATTGCCGGTCCGTCAGACTGTGCCAGTTGGTGTGCTGTTGCTGTCGGGCGAGCCATCGGCCGATGTCCATGCCGTGGACGGTGACGCCGGGTTCGATGTAGGCGAGGGTGCTCTCTTCGACGAGCATCTCCCGTACGGCAGCGTAGTGGCGTTGCCAGTCAGCCGGCCATGCCGGGTTCCAGTGGGGCGTCGACGGCCTCCAGTGCGGCCGTCCACTCGGGGTGGCCGTCCAGCGCACCCGGACGGCGCGAATTGCTGAGCCACTGCCCTACGGGCCTGGACAAGGCCACTGCCGACCTCGGAGCGCAAAGGCTCCAGTGTTCCTCGTAGTACGCCACAGCCGGTTCCACAGCTTGTACAGGTTGTTCTTCTCATCCTGCTCAAACTCCGCTAACGACTGCCCGTCCACCCCAGCCGCTCCCCTGTGGGCCTTGACCTTCAGGTATGCGTTCCAGACCAGCCGTTTCGGAATGTCAAACGACTTGCCCGCTGCTCTTGTCTCGACCATCCGACTCCTCCCATCTCTGGTTGATCGCCGATCAACACCCAACAACACGTCCCCTTCGCTCCGCCTCTATTACGGAGGTTTCAGCACTACTACGGGACGTTCCGCCCTCCCGACGCGCGACTGGTACTCCGGCTCTCATGACTCTTCGCCACTTGCGCCTCTCCCTCTTGCAAGCCACGTCAACCCGTGGATCGCAGTTTCGCTGTCAAGGAGTTCTCCAGTTCCGTTGTGAAGCCCGGACTGAGCTCGCGCCATTTTCATGCCGGACACCGCCAGACCAGTAGACAGGTTCCCGTCTGGCTTGTCCCAGGACAGCATTGAGGCCCTGGTTTTGATGTCGTGTAAGCTTTACGACACGTCATCAGCGGTTCACTTGCGTTCGCCTTCTCAGCCCATACCTGCCGCATTCAGTACGGATTTTCCATGACGCTCACCACCACGGCTCATTCACCGCAGCAGCTCATGGTGGTTTGGCACCTGCGCCTGCACGCCGATACCGAAGGACCTATCTTCATCTCCACAACAGCATGGCGATTGTTCGACTTCCGTCTTCTACATCAGAACCTCACAATCACCTTCTGGACACACCAACGCCGTCGCCGAGGCGACGAACTCGACCCTGAAGGTCGAGTACATCCACCGCCATCGATTCAGGACGCGGGCTAAGGCCTGCATCAAGATCGCGACCTGCATCACCGACTGGTACAACCCACGCCGCAGGCACTCGGCCTGCGACTGGCTCTCACCCATCGACTATGCGAACCGACACCACATCAGAGAACAGCAGCCCCAGGCCGCTTAACGAATCCCTCCACACTCAGAGGGGATGGACAGATGCCCTCGTGGTGTGCTGCGATGGTCTGAAGGGGCTGCCCGAGGCGATCAAGTCGGTCTGGCCATCGGCCGTCACGCAGCTCTGCATCGTTCACTTGATCAGGTCGGCGCTGAAGTACGTGAACTCCACCGACCGTAAGAAGGTCGCCGCGGCGCTGAAGCCGGTCTATACGCCCTGGGCGTCCACGTAACCAATCATCCCGACCAGCCCACCGCCTGCCCCTGCTCCACCACCGAGGATTTTCAAGAGAGTCCTCACGGTCCGCGTCAGCCTCTATATCTGCCGCTGCTGTTCTGCCTCTCGCGTGCCCCTCACAGGGCTCATCGTCGTGGTTGGCCGCTGTTGGCGCACCGGGTCAGGATTCCGTGCCGCGAAGTATGACACCGAAGGAGCAGTCTCATGAGTGAAACTGAGTCCATGATGCACAGCGAGGAAAAGGGCACTATTGATCTTACGGTACCCAAGGATGAGGTGGTGAAGGAATTTCGCCATAAGATTAGCAGTCTCATTTCCGATGCCGGAGCACTTCCCGTGATCGGCGCCATTCACGAAAAGAGGCCCGCTAATATTGTCCTGACACCTTCTGGCATAGCGTTTTCGATCGATATTTGGGGTAAGTATGCCGACCTGGAGGTGGTCGGGAGTGTGACCCTGTCGGTGTCTGACGGTCATGTGAAGGTGAATGTCCCCTTTTTACACCTCAGGCCGTACAACCTGAACTGGAGTTTGGTGCTTGCATCCATCGCCATACCTTCGTCGGTCATGTTCGCTCTGCAGAAAGGCATCGAATCTACGCTTTCTTCTGCGGCGATCAAAGCGATAGAGCATGCCGTAAATACGGAACTACATAAGAAATTGGGAGATCAGGTGCGAGTGGATTCCATTAAGGTGGACTCCGATGGCATAACGATACGGTTGCGCAGTGCTTGATTACTACTTTCAGCGGTTCCGGCTGTCAGCGTCCGCGCTGGAGGGCTGTTCAGAAACCCGGGCGTTCTTGTCAACGTGATGGCCAGGAGCTGGACCGCTCCCTTCGATATGCGTGTGGGATTTCATTTCCGGCATGCATAGAGAGGGCAGGGCCACGGGGAGAATCCCGTCGCTCCCGGTTTGACCGGTAGATCATCGATGCCCGGGCATGAGACGAGCACGGCTTTTGTGGATCATGGAGTTCTCTACGCTCCCAGATCAGCAAGGCTGCCGTGCTCGTCGCTCCATCCTCGCTCATGTCCGTGTCCCTGGGCACGTCGCCCTGCTCGTCCACCGGTGCGGTCGGGGAGGCGTCGGCGGACGGACTGCTCCAGGCGCTGACCAAGGTGCCCGCCCCGCGGGATCCGCGGGGCGTTCGATACCGGATGGCCACGCTGCTTACGATCGGGGTATGCGCAATGACGGCGGCCGGGCACAACTCCCTGGTTGCGATCGCGGAATGGGTCCCCGGCGGTGCGATCAGGAGGCGCTGGCCCGTCTGGGCTGCCCGTTCGATCCGTTCGCCGGCCAGTATCGGGCTCCGGGCGAGCGGACCTTGCGGGACGCCTTCGCCAAAGTGGATCCTGGCGCGCTGACCGCCGCGGGTTTCGCCCGGCTCGCCGCGCTGGCGTCGCCCGCCGCCGGACCGCTGAGCCCTGGTGGTGTCCGCGAACGCGAACAGCGCCGAGCCGCCGTGTATGCCCCGGACCCGGGCCGGCTGAGGCGGCGGGCGTTCGCCGTGGACGGCAAGTGCCTGCGCGGAGCCGTCCGTGCCGACGGCAGCCAGATGTTCGTTGTGACCGCCGTCCGACACGACGATGCGCTGACCGCCGCCCTGCGCGAGATCGGCGCGAAGACCAACGAGATCCCCGAGTTCGCCCCGCTCCTGGACGCCATCGACGACACGGACCTGCACGAGGCCGTGATCACGGTGGGACGCGATGCACGCGCAGAAGGACCACGCCCGCTACCTCGTTGAAGACCGTCACGCGCACGCACCTGCTGTCGGTAAGGAAGACCGCCCCTTTGAAGTGCCCTTCGGGCACGGGCCGTACATCCCGCCCTCCGGACGGGGCGCTACGCGCAGGGCCCCTCAAAAGGCGCTACGCGCCTGCCGCCCGCCCCCTGCGGGGCAAAGGGGCGCGCTGCGCGCGCATGAGGTTCGGCTGGACCGCCTCACCGAACCCGTCCCGGCCACCACTTAGCCCGTGGCGGGGGAGCGGCCCAAGATCCCAGGGCCTACACGCACACCAGTGCGATGCCCCAGCTCAGAGCCACGACATCGCACTCAAGTGCGTGTAGGCCCTGGGAAGCGATGCCCCTGGCCCGGACAACGAAAGACCCCGGGCCACCCAGCGCGCCCGGGGTCCTGTCCGCCGACGTCACACCGCCCCCAACTCCATTCCACGGACGGCGTTTTGACCTGGCGCACTTACCAGTCGTCGGGTGCGCTGCCCACCCACGCGTTCGGCTGTCCCTCGCTGTTGCGGCCCCAGTGCGGTGCCTCCATCGACACCTCGTGACCGTCGTCCAGGACACAGATCCGTCCCCAGCGGCCGTGCTTGCCCGGACAGATCCCGGTGAGCAGGGCCGCGTCGCCGTCGCGCACGGCGTGGTCGTAGCGGTCCTGGAACGGCTGGAGGTGGGCACGCACCTCCATGCCGAGCTGCGTCTCAGCCGCCTCGACCTGTGCCCTCGCCTCTTGCACTCCAGGGTCGGACAGCAGAGCCGAGATGACCTGCTCCGCCTCCGCGAAAGCGCTGGCGCGGACGTGCCGCCGTACCGCCTCCCGCACACGCTGCTACTTGGCCATCTGACCGTCGGGAATGTCCAGCGGACCGACGTTGACGCCCTTGCCCTCGTCCCAGTTGTAACGGTCCCAGACGTTCGCCTGGTAGTCGATGCTGATCTTGGGGTTGCCGTTCGCATCCGGAACGGCCGTCACCACACCGATGACGTTGGTGTTGGCGCCACCCACCGCGTAGAACCAGTTGGGGTCAGCCTGCTGGGTGAAGTAGAAGCCCTCGGGCTGCTTCGCCTCGACCGGGAAGGCTACCGGCTTTCCACCGTTCTTCCTGAACT
>CBFGQM010000106.1:0-14540 GCA_965650905.1 uncultured Streptomyces sp.
GTCTGGTGAGCGCGGTTCCCGCAGGCCACGTTGAGGTTCATGCCAGTCGAAGCGCCAGAAGCCCAACGCCCCGCAGTCGTACACGCGTTCACGCAGCGTTTCAGCGCCACACCCCGCGGCGCCCGTCTCGCCCGGCGCCTCGCGAGATACCACCTGGACGAGTGGGGCATCCCCTACGACTGCGAACTCTCCGAATCCGCCGCCCTGCTCGTCGCCGAGCTGGCCGCGAACGCCGCCACACACGGCCGGGTGGCGGGCCGCGACTTCGAGCTCGGGCTGCTGCTCCGCGGAAGTACGCGCGTGGGTCCGCGGCCAGCCTCCGCTCCTTGAGGTCCAACAGGCCACTTACCCTTCTCGGCTGCTACGGCTGCTACGACGTTCAAGCTCGATTGCTACAGCGCCCAAGACTGGCACGCGAAGAATACGGTCCGGGTCTGGCACTGGCCCCTTGGCCGGTCACAGCCTCCGAGCCCACCGCTCCCGCTCATCCGAAGTCCCGCCCCCGCAGGCCCTGCGCGTCGTGTGCCGATGCCGATGCCGATGCCGACTCGGACGGGAGTGGGCGTTCGTCCGGTCGGCGTCAGGAACTCGTGAGGATGACGAGTTTCCCGGTCGCTCGGGTCATCGCCACATAGCGGTCGACCGCTCCTTCTACGCCCTTGCCGAACGCCTCTGGGTCGATGAGGACGACCAGGTCGAACTCGAGCCCCTTCGACAGCTCCGGGGTCAGCGACCGGACGCGGGGCGTCGTCCGGAATGTGCCAATTCCGATGTCCTCAGCGCCGATGACGCAGGCGATCCCGTCTCCTTGTGCGGCGAGCCAGTCGTCGAGGATCGAGCTCAGGTCCGAAGCAGATCCGTGTACGACGGGGACGTTGCCGCTGCGGATGGAGGTCGGCACGTTGGCGTCCGGGAGCACGGCCCGGATGACCGGCTCGGCTTCCGCCATGATCTCTTCCGGCGTCCGGTAGTTGATGCTCAGGGAGGCCAGGTTGATCCGGTCGAGCCCGATCCGCTCGAGCCGTTCCCGCCACGACTCCGTGAACCCGTGCCTGGCCTGGGCACGATCCCCGACGATGGTGAAGCTCCGGGACGGGCACCGGAGCAGCAGCATCTGCCACTCCGCGTCGGTCAGTTCCTGAGCCTCGTCCACGACGATGTGCGCGAACGGGCCGGCGAGCAGGTCCGGTTCGGTGCTGGGCAGTGCGGTCTCGTCGACCAGGGTGTCCCGCAGATCCTGTCCGTGCAGCATCGTCACCGCCCCCTCACCGTCGGCATCGGCTTCGAGCAGGTTGTCGATGACGCCGGCCATGCGCTCGTGTTCGGCGGCGAGAGCGGCGATGCGCCGACGCTTACGTCGTGCCGCCTCCGGGTCGCCGAGCCGCTGCCGTGCCGCGTCCAGGATCGGCAGGTCGGACACCGTCCAGGCCCGCGCGTCCTCGCGCTGCAGCTTCCGAACGTCGTCCCGGCTGAGCCAGGGAGCGCACATCCGCAGGTAGGCGGGTACCGACCACAGGTCTCCGACGAGATCAGCCGCTTCGAGCAGCGGCCACGCGCGGTTGAAGGTCGTGAGCAGCTCCCTGTTCTGCAGCAGCGACTTGCGGAGCAGGTCGGGCGAGACGTCGCCGTCGTGCTTGTCGGTCAGGATCGTGAGCAGCTCCTCCCAGACCTGGTCGCGCGCCTCGTTGTGCGGTGTACCGGATTCCGCTGCTTCGAACGCCACGGCCCAGTCGGCGCCGCTCAGCCAGATGTCGGACCAGTGGGTCGTGATCGTCATCCCCTTGGTGGGCGGTTCCTCGTAGAACCTGACGGCCGTCTCGATCGCCTTCACCATGTTGGCGGACGACTTCAGGAGGGCCACGTTCGGGTCGGTCTCGATCGCTGCTGCGGCTCCCTCGGCGACGAGGTTCCGCAGGGTGCAGGTCTGCACGCCCTCCTCTCCGAGGCTGGGGAGCACGTCGGCGACATAGGCGAGGTAGGGCTGGTGCGGACCGACGAACAGTACGCCGCCCCGGCGATGACCGAGGCGGGGGTCGGAGTGGAGGAGGTAGGCGGAGCGGTGCAGAGCGACGACGGTCTTGCCCGTACCCGGACCGCCGTCGACGACGAGAGCGCCGCGGGATCCCGCGCGGATGATGGCGTCCTGGTCGGCCTGGATGGTGCCGAGCACGTCCCGCATCCGTGCCGACCGGTTGCTGCCCAGGCCGGCGATGAAGGCGGACTGGTCGTCGAGCGCGGCGTGCCCGACAAACCCGTCCGAGGTGAACACCTCGTCCCAGTAGTCGCTGATCCGGCCGCGGGTCCAGCGGTACCTGCGGCGGCTTGCCAGACCCATCGGGTTGGCGTGGGTGGCTCCGAAGAACGGCTCAGCCGCGGGGGAGCGCCAGTCGATCAGCAGCCGACGACCCGCGCTGTCCGTAAGGCCGAGTCGTCCGACGTACAGGGGCTCGGGGTTGTCCGCGCTGACCATGTGTCCGAGGCACAGGTCGAGACCGAAGCGACGCAGTGCGCGCAGGCGAGCGGTCAGCCGGTGGATCTCCGTGTCCCGGTCCATCGCCTGCCGGCCTACGCCGCCGGGCGCCCTGCGCTCGGCATCGAGGCGCTCGGTCAGCTCGGCGATCGACTGCTCGAGGCACTCCGCGAGGGCCGCGAAGTGTTGCTCATCGCCGGCGATCAGCGTCGGGTCGGCCTTGGGGGAGAGGCGGTCGGGAAGGTCGAACGCGCTGGTGGTCAGGGGGTTCACGTATCAGCTCCGATATGAGGCCGCTTGCGACCATGGCGCGCGGCAAGGCGTCTGGACCGGCGTGACGCATGTGGACCGGCGTGACGCATGTGGTGCCATGACGAGCAACGCTCCGCCCGACGTGGACCCCGTGTGGTTGCGGCGCCACGCTGCCGGGGCGGCCGCTGCCGTTGCCGGTCGGCGCAGGTCCTGGCTTCGGTCGGCAATTCTGCGGCACGACCGGGGCCTTGCCGCAAGCCCCCCGGTGCGCTATACGTTGAGAGTGGCAAGGAGTGGGTAACCTCCTTGCCTTTGCCTTTGCGCCTGTCGTCTGCTGTGGCCTCTTGTCGTCTGCTGTGGACGGACAAGTTTTTCGCGGAGCGGCGGCGCACATACGGCGATACCGCCGCCCAGGAGGATCTCCCGGGCCTACGGATGAGGATCTCCCCGGGCCGGTAGGCCCGGGACGGACGCAGCAGCGGAACCCATGTCGACCGGCCGTGTACGCGCGCGGGCCGAGGTGTGGCGGGCAGCGCGGCGCGCTACTGCCGGTAGCCGCTCAGGAACCGTCCGATCCGGCTGATCGCCGCGTCGAGGTCGTCGGTGTGCGGGAGGGTGAGGATGCGGAAGTGGTCGGGGTGCGGCCAGTTGAAGCCGGTGCCCTGGACGACCTGGATCTTCTCCCGCAGCAGCAGATCGAGGACGAACCTCTCGTCGTCATGGATCGGGTGCACCTTGGGGTCGATGCGCGGGAACGCGTACAGCGCGCCCTTCGGTTTCACGCAGGAGACGCCCGGGATCTCGTTGAGCTTCTCCCAGGCACGGTCGCGCTGTTCGCGCAGGCGACCGCCGGGTGCGGTGAGTTCGCGGATGGACTGCCGGCCGCCGAGCGCGGCCTGGATGGCGTACTGGGCAGGCACGTTGGCGCACAGCCGCATGGAGGCCAGCATCGTCAGGCCCTCCAGATAGTTGCGCGCGTGCTGGCGCGGGCCCGTGACCACCATCCACCCGGACCGGAAGCCCGCCACGCGATACGTCTTCGACAGTCCGCAGAAGGTGAGGATCACCAGGTCGGGGGCGAGTGCGGCGGCCGAGTGGTGCACGGCGTCGTCGTACAGGATCTGGTCGTAGATCTCGTCGGCGAAGACCATGAGGCCGTGGCGGCGGGCGAGGTCGAGCATGCCCTCGATGATCGCCTTCGGGTAGACCGCGCCCGTCGGGTTGTTGGGGTTGATGATGACGAGGGCCCTGGTGCGGTCGGTGATCTTCGACGCCATGTCGTCCAGATCCGGGTACCAGTCGGACTGTTCGTCGCAGAGGTAGTGCACCGCCTTGCCGCCCGCGAGCGTTGTCACCGCCGTCCAGAGCGGGAAGTCCGGGGCGGGGATGAGGATTTCGTCGCCGTCCTCGACGAGCGCCTGCACCGACATCGACACGAGTTCGGAGACGCCGTTGCCGAGGAAGACGTCGTCCACGCCGACCTCCAGGCCCGCGTCCTGGTAGCGCTGGGCCACGGCGCGGCGGGCCGGGAGGATGCCGCGCGAGTCGGTGTAGCCGTGCGCCAGGGGCAGCATCCGGATCATGTCCTGGAGGATCTCCTCCGGTGCCTCGAAGCCGAAGAGCGCGGGGTTCCCGGTGTTCAGCCGCAGCACGCTGTGGCCCGCCTCCTCCAGGGCGTTCGCATGCTCGATGACCGGACCCCGGATCTCGTAACAGACCTCGCTGAGCTTGCTCGACTGCCGGAACTCCATGCGGTGCGCACCTCCAGGTTGGTGTGTTGCTTGGTTTTACCAAGTAGTCGCTTGGAAAGTCCAACAACATGTCTAGACTGCGTCGTATGTCACCTCGCCGAAGCTACGACCAGTACTGTTCCGCTGCCCGGGCCCTCGATGCCGTCGGTGACCGCTGGACCCTCCTGATCGTGCGGGAGCTGCTCGCCGGTCCGCGCCGCTACACCGACCTGCACGCGGACCTGCCGGGCGTGAGCACGGACGTCCTCGCCTCCCGGCTCAAGGACATGGAGCGGGACGGACTGACGAGCCGACGCCGGCTGGCTCCGCCCGGTGCGGCCTACGTGTACGAACTCACCGTCCGAGGGCGGCAGTTGCTGCCCGTCCTGCAGGCGCTGGGTGAGTGGGGCGCGCCCCTGCTGGAGAGTCGGCGGCCAACCGACGCGGTGCGCGCGCACTGGTTCGCGCTGCCGTTGCTGCGCTCCCTGGCGGAGCTCGGCGACGGTGTCGTCCACGTACGCCTGGACGAAGGGGAGTTCTATGTACGGCTCGGCGTCAACACCTCCGAGGAAGCCGAAGGCGGCGGGTCCGTCTACGGCGAGGGTGCCGCCCCCGAGGAACCCGGTGCCCGGCTCGCTCTCGAAGCCGTGACGTGCGCGGCGCTCGCCCGGGGAGAGCTGGCGCTGCGGGACGCGATACGGGAGGGACGTGTCGAAGTGGTGGGGGACGGGCCGCTCGCCAAGGAACTGCGGGACATCTGACGGAGTTCACCCCGTCAGAGGACTGGGGACCCGCGCCCAGATGTCGCCCGGCCTCTTTGGGGAGAGCCGCATCAGTGTCAGCGCCTTCGTGGGCAGCGGTCCGTCCAGCAGAACCGCCAGGTCAGGGGTGCGCGGCAGGTCTGGTACGGCGGTGGCGAGAGCCTCGCCGAGGGCCGCGCTGGAACCGGCGGTCGCCCCCAGCGCGCCCGTCACGAGCGAGCCGAACAGCTTGCGGCGCAGGGTGGTTTCGTCATCCGTCACCAGTCGGCCGGACAGGTCCGGCGCCGGGATGCCGTGGCGGGCGAGGCGGGCCGGGCTGATGCGGATGTCGGCAAGGTCGCGGTAGACCAGACGCGTCGGGGCGCCCGACGGGGAGAGCATCACGAGCAGGTTCTGGCCGTGGGCCTCCAGGGCCACGCCCAGGTCGAGCAGTCGCAGACACACCGTCAGGGCGAGCCGCGTGAACTCGGCCATCCAGGACGGGGACCGGGGCAGCTCGGTCGTGGCGAGCGCGGCGACCGGCACGACCCGCTCGCCCTCGGCCGCGTACGTCTGTGGCGCCTCGCGCACCACGGCCGCGAGATCAGGCGTGTGGGCGGTGACCGCTCCCAGGGTGCGCGTGATGTGCAGGAGACCGTCCAGGCGGGCGGTGACGGAGTCCAGGAACGCCGACACCGTCGCCGCCGTCGCGATCGAGTACACCGAGATGTCCCGCAGCGCCGACGTCAGCCGGGTGCTGAGCGCGGTCTTGATGTGCGGGCCGCCGGGCGTGGCCTCGGCGAGCGTGCGCAGGGACATGAGGGGGTGGGCGGTGATACCCGCGCCGCCCACCAGCTCCTCGTCCTTGAACACGTGCCGGGCCTGCCACGGATGGGCCGGGACCAGCACCCGGCCCGCCTCCCGGTACGGCCACTCGCCCGACACGAGACAGGCCTCCCCCGGTACGGCGACCAGGCCCAGTTCGACCACCGGCCGGTGCTCGGGCCCGTACGCCAACTGCTCGGCCACCGAGAAGCCCGGCCGGGACCGGCAGTTGGGGTGGAACGGATGCCCGTCGACGATCCGCTGCTCCCACTCCCAGGTGGTGCGAGGGGGCTCGGGGGGCGGCTGGTTGGCGCGGGACAGGGCCAATGAGGCGACGCTGTCGGCGAGTTCGGCGGCGAAGGCGTCACCGTACGGGAAGGAGAGGGCGGCCATGAGCGCCGCCGGGTGGTCGTACGCCGAGCCGTCCAGCTCAACCTGCGGCACGGAGGCGGCGGTCGCGTACGCATCCGAGTGCGGGCCGTGCAGCCGGCGGCCGTCGGTCAGCCGCAGCGTCAGACCGCCGCGCCCCGGCTCGCGGCACGTGATCCAGGGCAGCGGCTCATGGGCGAGACCACGCCACAGCCGGGACAGCACGGCCGCCCGGGCGCCGGGGAGCTCGGCGGCGTACCGCGACAGCAGGGCAGGGCGTACGGTGCGCAGCTCGTCGGCGATCGAGGACTCGGCCTCGGCCGGGGTGCGGGGACGGTGCACGATGCGGCTCCTCGGGTGCGTGCGGGGCTCGGAGGAAGACGTCGCGGCCGGGTGCGACGCCGGAGATACTGATCGTCAAGTGCACCGTACGGAACGAATGGATCACGTGGACTGCATGCCCCCGAGCGATGACGTCGGAGAGGCCGCCGACGTGTACGCGGCCGCGCCGCTGCTCAATTGTCTGCTGCGGGAGGTGGCCGAGCCCGTGACAGGGGCGGGCGAGCGGCGCGTGTACCGGCTGCCGTCCGGGGGACGGCTCCTGCGGGTACGCGGCGGACGCCGGCCCGCCGCGCCGGAGGTGTACGCGGCCGGGGCCTGGCACCGCCTCGGCCACGCGGAGCTGGTCAAGCTCACGGCCGAGGAGCTGCGTCGGCACACCGGTGTGCCGAACTCCGAGCTGCCCATCGAAATGATCGACAGCCGGGACGCGGTGGCGGCGCTCCTCACCGCGCGCGAGGGGGCGACTCCGCCCGAGGACCCTTATCTGCGCTCCGAGCAGTCCCTGATCATGGGACACCCCTGTCACCCCGCCCCCAAGGCCCGCGGCGGCGGCCCCGTCGCCGGCTGGCTCCCGTACGCCCCCGAGGCGTACGCCCGCTTCCCGCTCGTCCTTCTCGGGATGCGGGAGGACGTGGCCGTCGAGGAGGGCGACACGCGGGCGATCGACGCCCTGGGCGAGGCTCCTCCGGGCTACCGGCTCCTCCCCGCCCACCCCTGGCAGCTCGACCTGGTCGGTACCCGCCCGGAGATCCGCGACGCCTTCGCCGACGGCCGCCTCGTACGGCTCGGCAGGACCGCGTCCACGGCCTGGCCCACTGCGGCCATCCGCACGGTGTACGTCCCCGCCGCCGACCTCTTCGTGAAGTTCAGCCTCGACGTGCGTATCACCAACGACATCCGCCGGCTCTGGCGCCACGACCTCCTCGACCTTCGCCGCACGGACGTGGCGGTCACGTCGGCGTTCGCGTCCGTCGACGGACCCGCCGCCTGGCTGAGCGACCGCGGCTACCGCACCGCGCACTTCGCCTTCGAGGAACTCGCCGTCCTCGTCCGCGACGGTCTACGCGGGCATGTGCTGCCCGGCGCCACCCCTGTGCTGGCGGCGGCACTGACGGAGAGTGCGGGGGGTACCGGGGGCGCGGGCGGTGCGGAAAGGGGTACGGGGCGTCCTGGGGGTATGGGGGGCATGGGGGGTTTCGGGAGCGGCCCTCTCGGCTCACTCTCCGACCCGGCCGCCTGGTGGACGGCGTATCTGCGCCAAGTCGTCCCGCCCGCCCTGGAGTTGTTCGCCCGGCACGGCGTCGTCCTCGAAGCGCATCTGCAGAACACCGTGGTGGCCGTCGACGCGGACGGCATGCCCGTCCAGGCGCTCTTCCGGGATGCCGAGGGCGTGAAGCTGCTGCCCGACGTGGCGCGGGCGGCCGGGTGGGAGCGGCTGGTGTACTGCCTCGTCGTCAACAACCTCCTGGAGATCGCCTGGGCGCTGGAGGAGCGGTACCCGGGCCTGGAACTCTGGCCCGCGGCGCGGCGGGAGCTGGCACGGCACGGCTGCGGGCTGCCCGAGGTCGCGCAGCTCCTGCGTGCCCCTTCCCTGCCCGGCAAGACGAACCTGTTGTTGCGGTGGACGGGAGCGGACGGGGCGGACGCGCGGTACCTGCCGCTGGCCAACCCCCTGCACGGCGCGTAAGTACCGGTGGAGTCGGCGAACGGCTGATCGCGACGTAGGCGACCTGGCCCGGCGCACCGGTGAAGAAGGTGCGCGACGGTCAGGTCGTGTTCTCCTGCAGGTGAGCGACCGACTCCCGCAGACCGCGTTATCCGTCCCGCGTGGACGGCAGGTCCTGTTCGGCCCAGATGTACTTTCCGTCACCGAGGAACCGGGTACCCCACCTCTGGGAGACGGCCGCCACCAGATGCAGGCCACGGCCTCCCTCATCGCCTGTGTCCGCACGCCGGATGCGCGGGGAGGTGAGGCTGCCGTCATAGACCTCGCAGATCAGTGAGCGGCAACGCAGCAGACGCAGACGTATCGGGCCCTTGGCATGTCTGACCACGTTGCCGACCAGCTCGCTCACCACCAGCTCGGTGGTCATGACAAGGTCGTCCAGGCCCCACAGGGCGAGCTGCCTGCGGATGTACGCGCGGGCCTCCCCGGCCGCCCGGGGATCCTCGGGGAGCTGAAGCGAGGAGACATCGCCGGCAGGCGTGCCCCGCGTATGGACGACAAGGAGCGCCGCGTCGTCGGCGGTCCGGTCGCGGTCGGGAAGCAGGGCTGAGACGATCAGGTCGCACAGGGTGTCGAGCCGTTCGACGGCACCCTCCGACCGGTCGGCGGAGAAGTACGACGTGCGGGTCACCGCGGTGGCCAGGGCCTGCCGCAGCTCGGTCAGTCCCTCGTCGATGTCGCGGGTGGCTGATTCGACGAGGCCGTCCGTGCAGAACACGAGCAGGCTCTCCTCCGGCAGCTGCAACTCATAGGTGTCGAACGGAGGTTCGGCGGCACCCAGGGGTGGATTGACGGACACATCAGGGCAGTGGACAGTGCCGTCGGGGTGGACGACGAGCGGCGGTGGATGACCCGCCACCGAGAACGAGCAGACCCGCGTCACCGGATCGAACGCCGCGTACAGGCACGTGGCGTAGTAGTCATACCCGAGATCGCCGACCAAGCCGTTGAGGTGGCTGAGCAGTTCGTCAGGTTCCATGTCCAGGTCGGCGAGGGTTCGCACCGCCGTTCGCAGCCGTCCCATGGTGGCGGCTTCGGTGATGCCGTGACCCATCACGTCGCCGATGACCATGGCGACACGGCCGGACGACAGGGTGATCAGGTCGTACCAGTCACCTCCCACCTCATCGCCCCTGCCCGCGGGCAGGTAGCGGGCCGCCGCGGAGACGGCGGGCAGCGACGGCAGGGATCTGGGCAGCAGTCCGCGCTGCAGTCCCTGGGCCCGCGAGTGCTCCGCGTCGTACAGGCGTGCCCGCTCGAGCGCCTGGGCCACCAGACCACTGAGCGCGGTGAGTAGGACGCGCTCCTCCTCACTGAAGGAGTGCGGCCGGGAGAAGGAGACGACACAGCAGCCGATGGGATGGCCAGAGGCCATGAGCGGCAAGAACGCCCACGCTTGCTTGGGCGACGAGGTCGCCAGATGTTGCACGCCGGGGTAGACGCGGACGAACTCCGCCGGGGACTCGACGAACCGCGGGGTGCGGGTACGGAGCACGTCGGTGGCCGCGCTCTTGGCGGTGAGGGGGAGCCTGTCGAGCTGGCGCAGGAACTCCTCGTCGTATCCGACGGCGTCGACCACGCGTATGTGTCCGCTTTCCAACGCCTCCACCACCACTCCATCGGCACCGAACGACGGCAGGACGTGATCCGCAACGGCCCGTACCACGTCCTTCGAGGTCACGGCCTCGGACAGGGCCATGGTCAGCTCGCTCATCCGGCTGGTCAGCTCGGCCTGCGTCCGCCCTCCGGACGTACGCCCGGTCTCCTTTGGCCGCAGACCGGTGACCTCGGTGAAGGAGACCGTCAGCCCGCCGTCGCTGACTGGAACGGCCCGCACCCGCCAGTGACGTCTGCCGCCCATGTGGCGGAGATGGAACCCGACGGTCTTGTTCTCGGCGGACGCCCGTCGGCACTGGACTTCCAGTCCTGGGACGCCGGCCGCGGGCACGTCCCAGAGACTTCGTCCGAGCAGTGGACCGCCGGAGGCGAGGAGGCGCTCGGCCTCCTCGTCGGCGTACGTGATCCGCCAGGTGGCGTCGACGGCGAGGAAGGCGTCGCTCAGCGTATGAACCATGGCCAGCGCCGCCTCACCACCCGCGTCCGTGGCAGGTGCCGTGTCGCCTTCCACGCGCCTGGCCGCCCACTCGGCCACCGCACGGAGAAAGTCCCTCTGCGCCGCGTTCGGCTCGCGGTGCCCCGCGGTGATCACGGACAGCGCGCCGACAGGGCCGCGGTCCCCAAGGAGTGGGACCGCGGCCACCCCCGAGCCCCCGACCTCGATAACGTCACCCTGAGCCCAGACGAAGTCGCCCAGCCCCACGGCGCGGGCAGGTGCCGCCGGCTCGTCCTCCAGGAGTACTGCCCACACGCCGGAGGCACGGGGCGCGAGCCCACACGTCGTCACAAGATGCAGCCGACCGGTGCGGGGGTCCCGCCAGTGGGCCAGGCCGCCCAGCCCGCCCATTTCAGCTGTCGCCTGTTCGAGGGCCAGCGACAACGCCTGGACATCTGACAGCGCCTCGCTCATGGCTGTCAGAAGATCGAGCCGCCGCGGCCCGAGCGCCCCGGCGTCCTTCCCGGGCACCGCCCGTCCAATGGCCACCCTGCCTCCTGCTGATACGCAGGTGAGCGCCGAACGCCCGTTCCCCGGCGCGAGCCGGGTGGCGATGGCGTACAGCCGGTCCGACGCAGTTCACTGCCACCCCCACACTAAGTCATGACGCGTTCACCGACACGGTCGGAGGGCACAGCGGATCAGGTCGTCGTCCGTGTCGACGTCGTACGCCCGCGCCACGTCGCCGCACTCGACCAGGGTGATCGCGTCCTCGTGGGCCTTCAGATAGGCGCGTGCCCCCTGGTCGCCCGTCGCGGTCGCCGCGATCCCCGCCCAGTGGTCCGCGCCGAACAGCACGGGATGCCCGCGCTGTCCCTCGTACGCGGCCGAGGCGAGCGACGCGGAGGACTCGTACACGGCGAGCAGGCGGGCCACGGCCGACGGACCGATACCGGGTTGGTCGACGAGCGAGACGAGGGCGGCGCGCGCGCCCGTACCCGTGAGCGAGGCGAGCCCGGCTCGCAGGGACGACCCCATACCGTCCTCCCACCGGGGGTTGTCGACCAGGACGCAGCCGGGCAGTACGGCCCTGGCCCGTACGGTCTCCGTCCGCGCGCCGAGGACCACATGGACGCGGGCGCAGCCGCCCTCGCGCAGGACCCCTGCCGCGTACTCCACGAGAGGGCGGCCCCGGTGCTCCAGGAGCGCCTTGGGGCGCCCGCCGAGGCGCCGCCCTCCGCCGGCGGCCAACAGCAGCCCGGCGACGGGTTCCCCAGGGCGCTTGGGCTCCTCGGGGTCCTCGGGCTCCTCGGGTTCCTCGGGGTCATTTTTGTACTCCGTCATGCCCCCTGCATACCTGACCCGGTCAGGGCGTGGCTTTCGAACACGGACGGGCCGCACGGTTTCAACGGACTGATTTTCGGCCTTCGAGTGGCGTCAGAGCATCAGGTGGCGTTTACTGGCTGGCCCGCGTCCCTCGGCGCTTGACCAACGCCACGGGGCGTTCGTCGGGAGCGTGAAGTCCTGCGCACAGAGGTGTGCGAGGGGGGAGAGCTGTGTTGCGAAGCTTGGGGCAGAGCCCAGTGGCCGGCAGCGAGGAGGATTCGAAGCTGGCGGAGTTGCGGACGGCGGTGTCCAGGCTACGCCGCGAACTCGCCGCGCATCCCGCAGATTTCCTTGACCGCGGCATCGCGGAGGACGAGCTGGCGGCCCTCGCCGCGATGGCCGTCAGCGGCATTCCCGAGGTACCGCGCCTGCGCCGCTCGCTGCTCCTGATCGCCGGCTCCATCGGTTCTGTCAGCGCACTGGCGTCGGGCCTGGCAGAGGTGCACGGCGCGGTGGACCTCTTCGGGGAGTCGCCGCGGCGTTGAGCGCCTGGGCGTTGAGTGCCGCTGCCTTGACAGCGGGCGCCTTGAACGCCGTCGCCTTGAACGCCGTCGTCTTGAAAGCCGCGTTGAGTGCCTCGGGATGCCATACGGCGTACTCAGGGGCACGTTGGGTCTGTTCAGGCCCCCGTCTCCGAACACGCCAGCGCCTCCGACAGTTCCACCGCGACCTGCCTGGAAGGATCCAGGGTGGCGGGATCGAGGGCAGAATGGAGAGGGGTCCGGGTGTCCGACGAGGGATGGGGCGAACTGATCCTGCGCTCGACGCGCGTCATCACTCCCGAAGGGACGCGAGCCGCCTCCGTCGCGGTCGCCGCGGGGAAGATCACGGCCGTGCTGCCGTACGAGGCCGAGGTGCCCGCGGGAGCACGGCTGCAGGACGTCGGTGACGACGTCCTGCTGCCCGGCCTCGTCGACACCCACGTGCACGTCAACGACCCGGGCCGCACGGAGTGGGAGGGCTTTTGGACCGCAACCCGCGCCGCGGCAGCCGGCGGCATCACGACGCTGATCGACATGCCTCTCAACTCCGTTCCGCCGACCACGACGGTCGACCACCTTCGTATCAAGAAGGAGGTCGCCCGGTCCAAGGCGCACATCGACGTCGGCTTCTGGGGCGGGGCGCTGCCCGGTAACGTCAAGGATCTGCGGCCGTTGCACGACGCCGGGGTCTTCGGCTTCAAGGCGTTCATGTCGCCCTCCGGAGTCGAGGAGTTCCCCGAGCTGGACCAGGCCCAACTGGGCCGGTCACTGGCCGAGATCGCGGGGTTCGGCGGCCTGCTGATCGTGCACGCCGAGGACCCCCACCTCCTCGCCGCCGCTCCCCAGGAGGGCGGCGGGACGTACGCCGACTTCCTCGCCTCGCGCCCGCGCGGCGCCGAAAACACCGCCATCGCGAACCTCGTCGCGCAGGCCAGGCGCCTTGACGCGCGCGTGCATGTGCTGCACCTCTCGTCCGGCGACGCGCTGCCGCTGATCGCCGCCGCCAAGCGTGAGGGCGTACGGATCACGGTGGAGACCTGTCCGCACTACCTCGCGCTGACCGCCGAGGAAGTGCCGGACGGGGCGAGCGAGTTCAAGTGCTGTCCGCCGATCCGCGAGGCGGCCAACCAGGACCTGCTGTGGCAGGCACTGGCCGACGGCACGATCGACTGCGTCGTCACCGACCACTCGCCCTCCACCGCCGACCTGAAGACGGACGACTTCGCGACGGCATGGGGCGGCATCTCGGGGCTGCAGTTGAGCCTGTCCGCGGTGTGGACGCAGGCGCGGCGGCGTGGTCACGGTCTCGAAGACGTCGTGCGCTGGATGTCCGAGCGTACGGCGCGGCTCGTGGGCCTCGACGACCGCAAGGGCGCCATCGAGGCGGGTCGCGACGCCGACTTCGCGGTCCTCGCGCCGGACGAGACGTTCACCGTCGACCCCGTCGCGCTGCAGCACCGCAACCCGGTCACCGCGTATGCGGGCCGGACCCTGCACGGCGTCGTCAAGTCCACCTGGCTGCGCGGCGAACGCATCGTGGCCGACGGCGAGTTCACCGAACCCGTCGGCCGACTTCTCGAAAGGAACGACTGATCACCGTGGCGGCGCAGCCTGAATTCCCCTCGGCGAGTTTCGTCGGCGACGCGAACCCCTATGGAGGCGGCGACCCGTACGCGGACTACCGCACCGCCGACTTCCCCTTCACCCACTACGCCAACCTCGCCGATCGCCGGCTCGGCGCGGGGGTCGTCGCCGCCAACGACGAGTTCTTCGCCCAGCGCGAGAACCTGCTCGTGCCCGAGCGCGCCGAGTTCGACCCCGAGCGTTTCGGACACAAGGGCAAGATCATGGACGGCTGGGAGACGCGGCGGCGCCGTGGCGCGTCCGCCGAACATCCATGGCCCACGGCCGAGGACCACGACTGGGCGCTGGTACGCCTGGGCGCCCCCGGTGTCGTACGCGGCATCGTCGTCGACACCGCCCACTTCCGCGGCAACTATCCGCAGGCGGTGTCGGTCGAGGGTGTGTCCGCGCCCGGCTGCCCGTTCCCCGAGGAGCTTCTCGGGGGCGACGTCAAGTGGACAACGCTCGTGCCCCGTACCGCGGTCGGCGGTCACGCCGCCAACGGCTTCGCCGTCCTGGTCGAAAAGCGCTTCACGCATCTG
>CBFGQM010000107.1:0-14430 GCA_965650905.1 uncultured Streptomyces sp.
GCGGAGGCGGCGTACTCGCACCGCCGCCGCGCGGCCCACCGCCGCGCGCCCCCCGCGGCGGCGACTGCGCCTTGCTGGGCGCGGCGACGGCGATGTCACCCGCGTGGGGCGGCAACGGCCGCCCCGGCGCACCCGGACCGGCCTGCGGCTGCGGGGCGTTGGGACCTGCGGGCGGCGGAGTACCAGGACCACCCGGAGGCGGCGTACCCGAAACCGCACCGGGTCCATGCGGAAACCCGTACGAAGAACCCGGCGGCGGCGTACCGGCAGCCCCCGGAGCCTGGGGAGCTCCGGGGTCGGGCGTAGCGCCCGGCGCTGCGCCCGACCCCCGCGCGTCGTCGAGCGCCGGGGCCACCGACGTCCGCGGAAGCCGGCTGCCGCCGGACATCAGGGCGGTCTTCGCGTCCGGCGTCGCGGCCGGCGGTGGCGTACCACCGTCGTCGCAGTCGCTCAGCGGCGGCGAGAACACCGTCGCGGGCAACGGCACCGAACGGTCCTCGGCCGACCCGGCGTTGGTGTCGGTCCCGGCCCAGGGAGTGGCCGAGGCAGGCGTACCCGGCCCATGGGCGGAACCCGACTCCGCCCCGCCGCCGGCAGACGGCCACAACGGAGCACCGCCGGGAGCGGAGGGCCCACCTGACGGGGACGACGAACCCGTCCGCCGATCCGGAACCCCCATCCTGTCCGCCGCCTCCTGAAGCCACTCCGGAGGAGTCAGCAGGAACGACGTCTGATTCAGATCGACCCTCGCCGGAGGCGCCGGAGCCGGTGCGGGCCCCGCGTCCGGCAGCCCGTACTCCTCCTCGTACCGGCGAATCACCTCACCCACCGGCAACGAGGGCCACAACGTGGCCTCCCCGCTGTCACGCGCGATGACAAGCCGCTGACCACCACCATCGGACCGCGGACCATCCGCACGGTCCTCCGCCCAGACCACGAACCCGAGTTCGAACTCCCGTACCCGCACCTCACGATGCTGATACGAAGCCACATCCCCGTTGATCCACTCTTCCGCGCGCTCCTGCGCCTGCGCGAAGGTCACCATCGGACGCTCACTCCCCCACCGAAGAGACGGCCGCGGCATACGCGAAGCCACCGTCCACCATCAGGTTCGCCACGGTCTCCAGCTCCGGCGGATTACCCGCGAGCCGGCCCAGGAACTGGTCGAAGTCCTCACCACACGGCAGCAACAGCCGCTGCACCCGCTCGGCCGGCACCCACGCGTCCTGGTCACGGGCGTCGTCATACGCGCAGAACCAGACCGACCCGATCCGGTCGCCCTTCACCTTCACCGCGAGCAACCCGCCCTGCGCAAAGCCGACTCCCAGATAGTCCTTGGTGAGATGGTCGCGCAGACACTTGTTGACGTACACCAGGTCGTTGACGGCCGCCTCGTCCCGCACCGTGAAGAAGGGCTGATCAACCAGCAGACCGAGCTCCGCGTCGAGCGCCGCACCCACCGGAGCACAGCCACCCGCCGCCTTCAGGAAAGACCGATAAGCACCCGGAAGCCGATAGCCCAGCTCCTCCTCGACCCCCAGCACCTGCTGCTCCGTCACCGCCACCGACGACTTCGGCAACCCGAAATGCGCCGGCCGCGTCTCCTGCAACGGCCGCGTACCCCTCTTGTTCTGGTCCACGGCCGCCGTCGCCAGTCCGCCGTGATGCCGCAGCAACGCCTTCACCTCGACCGGCACCAGCTCCAACCGCCGCGTACCCGGCACGTGATGCCACGTCCAGCCGTGCGGCGTCGCCACCGACGGGATCGTGTCCCACAGATCGTGCCCCGACGCCGCCAACGCCGCGTTCGCCGACACATAATCCGTCAGCCGCAGCTCATCGACACCGAAACCTTCGGGCGGCTCGGCGATCTCCGCAGCGGCACGCGCATACGCCGAGAAGTCCGGAAAGCCGTACTCGTCAACCCGGACACCCCTGGGGTGACGGGCGGCCCGGACCGGGTCCGGAAAATGCACGACCTGCCCGGCATAGGCCGCGTTCGGCGGCGCGGCTTGCTGCCCGAGCCGACCTGTCGTCATGGCGGTTGCCCCCCTGCGGCGTTCTGATGGTCCACGGATATATCGACAGCCTATGCGGTTGAACGACACCGGTCACCGCGCCTCCGGTTCCGTACCGGTCGGCACGCCTCCGGTTTTCGTGACCTGCCGTCACCCCGCCGTGACGGTACGACGAAGACCACGCGTGTCGCATCGCCTCAGCTTCCGCACCAGCCCCGGAGTTTGGCAATCTGTCCCCGCCGGGGGCAGTCACATCAGCGGCCGCCACCGCGGGGGAAGGGGAGGTAGCACCATCATGAGCACGGCGCGGACAGGCACGACCGGTGACCCCCGAGTCGGCTGGAGCAACACGGAAAGACCGCACACGCCCACCCTCCTCCACCGCCGCGACGGCATACTCCCCACCGTCGCCGCCGCCCTCTCCGTACGCGGCGCCACCCTCACCGGAACAGCGGCACGCGGCGACCAGGCCCCGGCCCTCCATCCCCTCGTACGGGACTTCCTCGACACCCTCACCAGCGGCCAACGCGACCGATTCACCGGCCGATGCGCCGAAACCATCCTCATCTCACGGCACATCAGCGCCGTCGACGCCGCCCGCACCAAACGAGCCGCCCGCAAACCACTGACCAACGGCGAAGCCCGCAAATCCCTCAAACACGCCAAACTCACCGCGCGCCGCATCCGCGAAGACGGCGACCCACTCCACGGCAGCTTCGCCACACCCTGCCGCTCCTGCACCGCACTCAGCGCCCACTTCGGCATACGCATCGTCGACCCGACCACAGCGCAGAAGTGAGACTCCCCACACCCGCACACACACGAGGCCACACCCCACCCCTACCGCTCAAACGAACGAAGAGCAGATGCACGCCGACCGCAGCAACCCCACCGCCAGCCCCACGCCCCGCTTCCCCGCACCCATCGACGCCGCACTGCGGTCCGCCGGATGGCAACCGGGCCGCTGGGACATGGCGCAGGCCGAAACCTGGGCCGACGCCCTACGCGGCCACGAAACCCCCGCCGGCCACCGGCACGCCCTGTTCCCAGCAGCCGTAGAGGCCTGGGCGGAATTCGGCGGCCTCCATATCCAACCCGCCGGCCCCGGCCGCCAGATCACCCCCTCCCCCGTCCACCTCAACCCCCTCCACGGCCTCCACATGGCCCGCACCCTCGCCGACCTCGGCCGCGCCCTCGACACCGAGGTCTGCCCCCTGGGCGAAGAATCCGAAAGCCGCGCCCTGCTCGCCATCGACGCCGACGGCCGCGTCTACACCCTCGACCACACCGGCGACTGGTACCTCGGCGCCAACATCGACCAAGCGCTCACCGGCCTCATCTCCGGCACCGAGCCCACACGCCTCACAACAGGCTGACGAGGACACCACGCAACCGCCCCCCAGCCCACACCTTCACCCCTCGGCCGGAATCACAGCAGACACCCGGAACCCACCTGCCGACGTAGCACCCGAAACAAACACACCCCCCAGAGCGGAAACCCGCTCCTGCATCCCGCGCAAGCCATTCCCCCCACTCGGAAGACGCGCGCCCGACGCCGCCCCCGACTCCGGCGGCGGCGCGTTCTCCACCTGCATCGCGATCTCCGCCGGACGATGCGCCAACCGCACATGCGTCTTCGCACCCGCCGCATGCTTGTGAACGTTCGTCAACGCCTCCTGCACCACCCGATACGCGGTCTGCTCCACCTCCGGGGCATACGCACGCGCATCACCGTCGACCAAGAGATTCACCGTCATCCCGGCCGCCGAGGACTGCCCAAGAAGCTCGTCGAGATCGGCGAGGCAAGGCCCCTCGCCCCCCGCGTAGCCAACCGCCCGAGACGCCGCCGCAGCCGTCTCCATCGCCGCCAACGGCACCGGCCGCACCCGGGACTCCAAACCGTCCCCCGTACGCAGCACCCCCAACATCTCCCGCAACTCCATCAACGCCTGCCGCCCCATGTCCCCCACAAGCGCCGCGTTCCTGACCGCCTTCTCCGGATCCTTACGCGCCACTGCCTGCAACGCCGCCGCATGCACGACCATCAAGCTCACCCGATGAGCCACCACGTCATGCATCTCACGCGCGATCCGCGTCCGCTCCTCGTTCCGCGCCCACTGCGCACGCTCCTCCGCGCGCTCCGCCAGCAACTGCAACTCCCGCTCCAACGAGCCGGCCCGCTCACGCAGGCTCTCCATCAGACGGCGCCGCGCACCCACGTACAACCCGAGCAGAACCGGCAGCGCCGTCATCCCCAGCGAGGCCGTCAGGGACAAGAACGACACGATCTGCTCATCAAAGTCGGAATCCCCCTGCACCGCCCCCGGATACGCCCGCACATACGTGACGATCAGCACCCCCAGCATCGACATCGCCGCCAGCGCCCCGGTGATCCGCCGCGGCAGCTCCGACGCCGCGAGCGTGTACAGCCCGACGGGCCCCATCAGGTAGCCCATCTCGGCCGGCGTGACAGCGACCGAGACAAGAACGACAGCGATCGGCCACCTGCGACGCAACAGCAGCACGGCCCCCGCGAACAGCCCCAAGACCATCCCCACGGGGATCGGCAGCCCCGACTCCTCAGCGAACGGAATCCCCTCGCTCGCGCATTCGACGGCGGACACGATCGCGAGCCCCCCGTCGAGCACCGCACTACGCCACCTCAGCCACCACCACGGCCCCGTCACGGCCGCGGTGCGGTCTTCCCCCGTCGTGGTCATGCCTTCAGCCTACGGGCGCACGCCACCGCTTTCCGGCGATTTTCCGGGCACTCACCACACGCCGGAATCGAACAGAAGTGAAACCACCAGGAATCCCCCGAACTGCTGAATCGCTCACCGTTTCAAGCCGGACGCCCACATTCCGCCCCGACGGTATGCCCATGGCACACGCGCACAACAAGTACGCCGACTTCGAGGGGCTGCGCGAGCAGGCGGTGACCCTGCGCCGAGCAGGCCTCAGCCGCCGCCAGATCCGCGACCGGCTGCACATCGACAACAACGACATCCTCAACCGCCTACTCGAGGGCGAGGCCCCTCCGGAGTGGACGAAGCGCCCGAACGCGAAGGACGACCTGAGGGCGAAGGCCCGGGAGCTACGGCTCCAGGGGCGGACCTACGACCAGATCCAGGTGGAGCCGGGCTGCTCGAAGAGCTCGATCTCACTGTGGGTACGGGATCTGCCGAGGCCGGAACGGAAACGGACCCCGGAGGAGGCTTCGATCATCGCCAGGCGTGGATGGGAGGCAACGCTGCGGAGGCGGGCGGAGGAGCGACAGCAAACCAAGGTCGCCTCATCCCAAGAGATCGGTGCGTTGACGGACCGGGAGCTGTTTCTGGCTGGAGTGGTCCTCTACTGGGCAGAAGGCTCGAAGGACAAGACCTACGGCGCCCAGCGTCGCGAGAACCTGCAGTTCATCAACAGCGACCCGAATGTCATCAGGCTCTACCTGCACTGGCTCGAGTCACTGGGCGTGGAACGCGAACGCATGCGGTTCAGGGTCAGCATTCACGAGACTGCAGACGTGACTGAAGCCGTGGGGTTCTGGGCGGAGCTGGTCGGAGTAGAAGCTTCCACCTTCCAGCGGACCACACTCAAGAAGCACACCCCTCGAACAAACCGCAAGAACACGGCAGAGGCCTATCGAGGCTGCTTGGTCGTCTATGTAAAAAAGAGAGCCGAGTTGTATCGTCGCATGGAAGGCGCCTGGTACGGCATAGTGATGGGTGCCCACTCGGCAGCTTGACCAAATGTCCACTTTGGTCGGCTTCCATCCCCCGTGGTGTAATTGGCAGCACTGTGGCTTTTGGTGCCATCTGTCCGGGTTCGAGTCCTGGCGGGGGAGCCCTGCTCGGTTCGGGGCCCGACCACCAAGTCAGGCCCCCGCTCACATTTCCCCCGTACAACGCCCCGGTATCCTGCCGATGTCCGCACCCCGAAGACATCGCAGTCATCCGAAGCCGAAGGGCAGAACCCGTGAGCGCCATTCGCCCGGCAGCCGTCGTCGTACTCGCAGCGGGTGAGGGCACCCGTATGAAGTCGGCGACACCGAAGGTCCTGCACGACATCTGTGGCCGTTCCCTTGTCGGTCATGTACTTGCCGCCGCGGGCGAGTTGGAGCCCGAGCATCTGGTCGTCGTCGTGGGGCACGCCCGCGAGAAGGTCACCGCGCACCTCGCCGGGATCGACCCGGGCGTACGGACGGCCGTGCAGGCCGAGCAGAACGGCACCGGGCACGCGGTGAGGATGGGCCTGGAGGAGCTGGGCGGCGGAGTCGACGGAACCGTGGTCGTGGTGTGCGCGGACACGCCCCTGCTGAGTGGCGAAACGCTTCGCCGGCTCGCCGCCGCGCACACCGCCGACGGCAACGCAGTGACCGTGCTGACCGCTGAGGTGCCGGACGCGACCGGCTACGGCCGTATCGTCCGCGACAAAGTCTCCGGCGCCGTGACGGCGATCGTGGAGCACAAGGACGCGAGCGAGTCGCAGCGGGCCATCCGGGAGATCAACTCGGGTGTCTTCGCGTTCGACGGGCAGCTCCTCGCCGACGCGCTCGGGAAGGTCCGGACGGACAACAGCCAGGGTGAGGAGTACCTGACGGACGTGCTCGGGATTCTCCGCGCGGCCGGTCACCGCGTGGGTGCCTCCGTGGCCGGCGACCACCGTGAGATCGCGGGGATCAATAACCGCGTACAGCTGTCGCAGGCCCGCCGCATTCTCAACGACCGGCTCCTTGAGCGCGCCATGCTCGCCGGGGTGACGGTCGTCGATCCGGCGAGCACCTGGGTCGATGTGACGGTCACCTTCGAGCAGGACGCGATCGTGCACCCGGGCACGCAGCTGCACGGGGCCACGCATCTGGGCGAGGGTGCGGAGGTCGGTCCGAACTCCCGTCTCACGGACACCCGGGTCGGCGCGGGCGCCCGTGTGGACAACACGGTCGCCGACGGCTCCGAGGTGGGGCCGCAGGCGGCTGTCGGGCCGTTCGCCTATCTCCGTCCTGGTACGCGGCTTGGGCCGAAGGCCAAGGTGGGTACGTACGTGGAGACGAAGAACGCGTCGATCGGTGAGGGCACGAAGGTGCCGCATCTGTCGTATGTGGGCGATGCGACGATCGGCGAGTACACGAACATCGGTGCCGCCAGTGTCTTCGTGAACTACGACGGTGAGGCCAAGCACCACACCACCGTGGGTTCACATTGCAAGACGGGGTCGGACAACATGTTTGTGGCGCCTGTCACGGTCGGGGACGGTGCGTACACCGCGGCGGGCTCGGTCATCACCAAGGACGTACCGCCCGGTTCGCTGGCCGTGGCCCGTGGTCAGCAGCGGAATATCGAGGGTTGGGTGGCGCGGAAGCGTCCGGGGAGCGCGGCCGCGAAGGCTGCGGAAGCAGCTTCTCGCGAGGCCGAGGGCGGAAGCTGACCGGAAACGCGTGCGTCTGACTCGGCGTACCGTGAAAGCGCATATCCGCACACCCAGCTGAGCCTGTTTCTGTGCCCAGCTGAGACACTCTGAGGAGACAGTGCTGTGACCGGGATCAAGACCACCGGCGAGAAGAAGTTGATGTTCTTCTCCGGCCGCGCACACCCCGAGCTTGCCGAGGAGGTCGCCCAGCAGTTGGGTGTCGGGGTCGTCCCGACGAAGGCCTTCGACTTCGCCAATGGTGAGATCTACGTCCGTTACGAGGAGTCCGCCCGGGGTGCCGACTGCTTCTTGATCCAGAGCCACACGGCTCCGATCAACAAGTGGATCATGGAGCAGTTGATCATGATTGATGCTCTGAAGCGGGCCTCCGCTCGGAGTATCACGGTGATCGTGCCGTTCTACGGTTACGCCCGTCAGGACAAGAAGCACCGTGGGCGTGAACCCATTTCGGCGCGTCTGATCGCGGACATGATGAAGTCGGCGGGTGCCGACCGGATCCTGACGGTGGACCTGCACACGGATCAGATCCAGGGTTTCTTCGACGGCCCGGTCGATCATCTTTTCGCGCTGCCTCTGCTGGCGGACTATGTGGGTCAGAAGGTGGATCGCCCGAAGCTGACGGTGGTTTCGCCGGACGCGGGTCGGGTGCGGGTCGCGGACCGTTGGTGCGATCGTCTGGGTGCGCCGCTGGCGATCGTGCACAAGCGTCGTGACAAGGATGTGGCGCATCAGGTCACGGTGCACGAGGTGGTCGGTGATGTGGAGGGGCGTGTCTGTGTCCTCGTCGACGACATGATCGACACGGGTGGCACGATCTGCGCGGCGGCGGAGGCACTGTTCGCGCATGGTGCGGAGGACGTGATCGTGACGGCGACGCATGGTGTGCTGTCCGGTCCGGCGGCCGACCGGTTGAAGAACTCGAAGGTCAGTGAGTTCGTGTTCACGAACACCCTGCCGACGCCGGGTGAGCTGGCGCTCGACAAGATCACGGTGCTGTCGATCGCGCCGACGATCGCGAGTGCGGTGCGTGAGGTGTTCGAGGACGGTTCGGTGACGAGCCTGTTCGACGAGCAGTAGGCCCACGTGCGGTAAGCCCCCCGGACAGGCCGGTCGGGTGAGTCCCCGGCGGTAGGCCCACCAGCGGTAACTGCGGCTGGGGCTTGCAGATGATCGATTTCTTGTACGGCCTTCCCGCCGCGTAAGCTGTCACAGTTGCTCGGCGAGGGAGGCCGTACTTTTGGGGTACGGCGGTCCGTTATCGACGCGCTCTTCGTAGCAGGCCGATGTGTGGCCGGGTGACCACGTTCCACCCATCTACGAGGAGTGATCAGCATGTCCGAGGTGAAGCTCGCCGCCGAGACCCGTACGGAGTTCGGCAAGGGTGCCGCGCGTCGTATCCGCCGTGAGAGCAAGGTTCCGGGTGTGCTGTACGGCCACGGTGCCGACCCGGTCCACATCACGCTGCCGGGCCACGAGCTGCTGCTGGCGCTGCGTACTCCGAACGTTCTGCTGTCCCTGGACATCGACGGCAAGACCCGGCTGGCCATCCCGAAGGCTATTCAGCGTGACGCTATCAAGGGCTTCCTGGAGCACGTCGACCTGCTCCTCGTGAGGAGCGGCGAGAAGGTCAACGTCGAGATCTACGTCCAGACCGAGGGCGAGCTGGCTCCGGGCGGCAACCTGCTGGAGCACGTGCTGAACGCGCTGCCGGTCGAGGCCGAGGCCACGCACATCCCGGAGTCGGTCACGGTGTCGGTCGAGGGTCTGTCGGCCGGTGACTCGGTCCTCGCCAAGGACATTCCGCTGCCGCCCGGTACGACGCTGGCGATCGACGAGGACGCGATCGTCCTGCAGGTCCTGGCCGCGCAGGCCGAGGAGACCGCGGGTGAGGCCGAGGGCGAGAGCTCCGAGGTCGCCGAGGCCTGATCTCTCACTCTCACCGTTTCGCCGGCCGCCGCTCCTGTGGGAGCGGCGGCCGGCGCGTATGAAGGAGACATGCACGTGACGAGCGATGCGGGTGCGCCCTGGTTGATCGTGGGGCTCGGGAACCCGGGTCCGGGGTATGCGATGAACCGGCACAATGTGGGGTTCATGGTGGCCGATCTTCTCGCGGAGCGGATCGGCGGCAGTTTCAAGCGGACGGGTAACAGGCAGGCGCAGGTGGTGGAGGGCCGGATCGGCCCGCCGGGGCCGGCGAACCGGCGAGTGGTGCTGGCAAAGCCGATGTCGTACATGAATCTGTCGGGCGGTCCGGTGAACGCCTTGCGGGATTTCTACAAGGTGCCGGTTGCGAACATTGTCGCGGTGCATGACGAGTTGGACATCGACTACGGCGTTCTGCGGCTGAAGCTGGGTGGTGGCGACAACGGTCACAACGGGTTGAAGTCGATGACGAAGGTGATGGGTTCGGATTATCACCGGGTGCGGTTCGGTATCGGGCGTCCTCCGGGGCGTATGCAGGTGGCCGACTTCGTGTTGAAGGATTTCTCGTCGGCGGAGCGAAAGGAGCTCGACTACTTCGTGGATCGTGCGGCGGATGCGGTGGAGTGTCTGGTCATCGAGGGCCTGGAGCGGGCGCAGAGCACGTACAACTCCTGAGGCCGGCTAAAGGTCGGGACAACGCGGGACTTGTCCACCCAGGGGAACCGCGCGGAGTTGACGTACGCGGGGCCATAGCCAATCATCGCCGCCATGCCTGCCCTCATCTCCCGTCCGAGAGCGATGTCGGCGCTGCGGTTCGGGCGGCTCGCGGCGATGGGTACGGTCGCGGCGCTGATCCTGATCGCGGGCGTCTGGTCTTCGTGGGGTATCGCCCAGCATGTGATGCTGACCAAGGGTCGCGAGCGCGGCACGATGATGGTCACGCGGTGTACTGAGGACCGCTGTTCGGGCCCGTACACGCCGACGTCGGCGGGGTCCACGGCGCGTGACCGGGTCACTCTCGGGAGCACGGTGGTGGCTGAGAAGGGCCGGACGTACGCGGTGGTGGTGAAGCCGGGCAGTGACGACGTGGTGCGTACGGGTCCGGGTGGGCTGCTGTACGCCTGGGTGCCGTTTGGTGGTGCGCTGCTTCTGGCGTCGCTGGTGGTCGCGGGCGGGTTGCGTCTGACGCGTCTCGCGTGGGCGTTCGGCGGGGCGGGACTGGCGCTGGTCACGGCGGCGTTCGTGGTCCTCTGAGCCGGAGCTGAGCCTGAGCCGGAGCCGGAGCTGAGCCTGAGAGGTTGTCGGGCCACCTTCGATCGGCCCGACAGCCTTTGAGCGGCCGGGCTCTCGGCTTCACCTCTGTGGAATGTCTGTACGTTCCCTGATCGTTATCCTGGACTATTGAGGCGATACGGCACGCATAGGGCAGGGGTGACGTTCTGTCGCTTGACCGATTGCCGGGCGTGACAGGAAGCTGAGCCGCCCCCTCCACGTCTTCCGTTCCACCTCTCGAAGATGGACTGCCCATGCCTACCCTCTTGCGCGCCGGCGCCCTCGCCGCCGCAGCGGCAGCCGCTCTGCTGACCGCTCCCGCCGCCCATGCCACGCCCCACGGCGACAACGGCACCGTGAAGATCCACGACGTCGCCACCGGTGCGGAGCTGCTCAGGAACGAGCCGCATGTCTGCACCTTCTACCTCGACGCGTTCGGTTTCGACAGCGGCCAGCAGGTCGACTGGCACATCGAAGCCTGGGCTCCGACCGCCGCCGTCAAGGGCGAGACCGTCAAGTCGGGTTCGCTGACGCTCGATGCCGAGGGGCACGGCCGTACGAGCGAGCTGTCACTGCCGGACGGCCACTACAAGCTGTTCTGGAACTTCGACGGCGAGAAGGGCGCCGCGAAGCACAAGGTGTTCTGGACGGACTGCGCGGACGAGGAGTCGGAGGAGGGCTCGACGGGCACCTCCGGTACCTCACCGTCGAGCACGGCCGATCAGACCAAGCCGACCGAATCAGCTGAATCAGCCGAACCGGCGACAGAACCGTCTGCCTCCGAGTCTCCTGCCGTGGCGGGTGCGGGTTCGTCCCCGCAGGGCGGCGGCGATCTCGCCGAGACCGGCAGCGGCGCTCCGATCGGCCTGATCTCCGCGGCCGCGGCCGCGCTGCTCGGCGCCGGCGGCTACCTGGTGTTCCGCCGGCGCAGGGCCCAGCAGGGCTGACCTGAGTCTTAGAACTCAGAAGCTGTCGGGCTTCGCGGCAGCCTGAAAAACGGCGGTGCCCCCCATGCTTTGTACGAGCATGGGGGGCACCGCTGTTTTCAGGCGGTCAGCCGGTGTTGCGCAGGCCGGCCGCGACGCCGTTGACGGTCAGGAGCAGGGCGCGGGAGAGCAGCGGGTCGGGGGCAAAGCCGGCAGCGGCCGCGTCGCGCTGCCGCTTGAGGAGGGCGACCTGGAGGTAGGAGATCGGGTCGAGGTAGGCGTCCCGGACGGTGAAGGTCTGCCTGAGGACCGGCTGGGCGTCGAGGAGTTCCTGTTCGCCGGTGATCCGCAGGACCTCGCGGACGGTCAGCTCGTGTTCGGCCTCGATGGTGGCGAAGACATGCTTGAGGTCGTCGGGGACGAGGGTGTCGACGTAGTGGCAGGCGATCCGCAGGTCCGTCTTGGCGAGGGTCATCTCGACGTTGGAGACGAAGTTGCGGAAGAAGTGCCACTGCTCGTGCATCTCCTCCAGCACGCTGTCGAGTCCCGTCTCGCGCAGCGCCTTCAGTCCGGACCCGACGCCGAACCAGCCGGGCACGATCTGCCGTGACTGGGTCCAGCCGAAGACCCAGGGGATGGCGCGCAGGCCGTCGAGGCCGGCGCCGGAGTCGGGGCGCCGGGAGGGCCGGGAGCCGAGGTGCAGGTCGGCGAGCTGGTCCACGGGGGTGGAGGCGAAGAAGTACGCGGGCAGGTCGGGGTCTTCGACCAGGCGCCGGTAGGCGGTGTGAGCGGCCTCGGAGACGACGTCCATGGCGGCGTCCCAGCGGGCCAGCGCGTCGTCGGACTGGCGGGGCGCGGTGTGCAGGGCGGAGGCCTGGAGGGTGGCCGCGACGGTCAGTTCGAGGTTTTCGCGGGCGAGGGAGGGGACCAGGTACTTGTCGGAGATGACCTCGCCCTGTTCGGTGACCTTGATCTCGCCCTCGAGGGTTCCCCAGGGCTGGGCGAGGATCGCGTCGTGCGAGGGCCCGCCGCCGCGGCCGACGGTGCCGCCGCGGCCGTGGAAGAGGCGCAGGCGTACGCCGTAGCGGTGGGCCACGTCGCGCAGTCGCCGCTGGGCGCGGTGGATCTCCCACTGGCTGGTGGTGATGCCGCCGAACTTCGACGAGTCCGAGTAACCGAGCATGACCTCCTGCACATCACCCCTGAGGGCCACCAGCCGCCGGTACGAGGGATCGGCGAGCATGTCGTCGAGGATGACGTCCGCCGCGCGCAGCTCGTCCGTGGTCTCCAGCAGTGGCACGATGCCGATCTTCGCCCAGCCGGCGTGCAGGTCGATCAGTCCGGCCTCGCGGGCGAGTACGGCGGCGGCGAACACGTCGTCGGCGCCCTGGCACATGGAGATGATGTACGACTCGATCACCTCGGGCCCGAAGACTTCGAGAGCCCGCTTGACCGTTTCGAACACGCCGAGGGTCTTCTGTCCGGCCGCGTCCAGTGGAGCGGGGGTGGGGGCGAGCGGGCGGCGGGAGCGCAGTTCCCTGGCGAGGAGCTTGTGCCGGTATTCGCGCGGCATGTCGTCGTAGCGCCAGGACTCCTCGCCGAGGCGGTCGAAGAGCTGGCCGAGGGCGTGGTGGTGGGCGTCCGCGTGTTCGCGTACGTCCATGGTGGCGAGCTGGAGGCCGAAGGCGGCGAGGGTACGGATGGTGCGGTTCATGCGGCCGTCGGCGAAGAGCGCACCGCGGTGTTCGCGCAGGGACGTCTGGATGAGCGTGAGGTCGCGGAGCAGCTCGGCGGTGCCGAGGTAGTCGCGGCCGTCCTTGTGGGGGGTTCCCTTGGCGAGGCGCTGCTTGGTGTTCTCGAGCTTCTGCCGGATACAGGTGGCCTTGAGGCGGTAGGGCTCTTCGGCGTTGAGGCGCTTGTAGCGGGGGCTGATCTCCGGCAGTGCTTCCAGGTCTGCCTGGAGGGACGTGAGGAGTTCGTCGGTGGCGCCGGTGTAGCGGATGGAGTTGGAGAGGAAGCCGCGTAGTTCGTCGACGAGTTCGAGTGCGTCGTTGATGCCGTGTTCGTGCTGGAGGATCAGGACGTCCCAGGTGACCTGGGGCGTGACGTTCGGGTTGCCGTCCCGGTCGCCGCCGATCCAGGTGCCGAAGGTGAGCGGGCGGGTTTCGTCGGGCAGGACGACGCCGACGCGCTCGAGCTCGGCGGTGAGGTCTTCGAGTACGTCGCCGACCGCGACGGCGTGGAGTTCGTCGAGGTAGTAGATGGCGTTGCGGGCCTCGTCGGCGGGTTCGGGGCGTACGACGCGCAGCTCGTCGGTCTGCCAGACAAGGTCGATGTTCTCGGCCAGCCGGGTGTCGTAGCGGCGCCGGTCGGCCTCGATGACGGGTGTCTCGAGGAGTGCGGCGATGCGGCGGAGCTTGTTGAGGACGGAGCGGCGGGCGGCTTCCGTGGGGTGGGCGGTGAAGACGGGGCGGACGTTGAGGTGCCGTACGGTCGTGCGCAGGTGTACGGGGTCGGCGTCCTTGAGCCGGTCTGCCGTGCGGGCGAGGAGTCCGCCCTCGGCGGCGCGCTTGGCGCGCAGCTCGCGGCCGCGGTGCACCTGTTCGGTGACGTTCGCCAGGTGGAAGTACGTGGAGAAGGCACGGACCAGCTTGGCCGCGGTCTCCAGTTCCGTACCGCGCAGTAGTTCGGCAGCGGCCTCGCCGTCCTCGCGGGTGAGGCGGCGGACTCGCTCGACCAGTTCGAGGAGCTCGGCACCCTCCTGCCGTACGAGGGTCTCGCCCAGCAGATCGCCCAGGCGGCGGATGTCGGCGCGCAGCTCAGTGCTGGTGGTGGTCTGGTCGTCGGCACTGCTCACAGGTGCG
>CBFGQM010000108.1:0-14403 GCA_965650905.1 uncultured Streptomyces sp.
TCGAGGAAGGCGGCGCGGTGGTTCTCGATGGACGTGCGGACAGCGCTGTCCGGAGTCTTGCTCATGGCCTCGAGCCTAGCCGTCCACGCGCGCGTGCTGGTCCGGCGGTTTCTCGGGGGCCGCTTCCTGCGGTTCCTCCAGGAGGAGCCGTTCCAGGGCGGCCCGGTCCGGCAGGGCATCGGGGCGGACGACCTCGCCGCGGCGCACGTACAGGAAAGCGGCCTTGACGGACTCCAGGGGTACGCCCCGCTGCTCGGCCCAGGCGAGCCGGTAGAGCGCGAGCTGGAGGGGGTCGCCGGTGTATGTGCGGTTGGTCTTCCAGTCGACGATCTCGTACGTCGCCTCGTCACCGTCGTCTTCCTTGTAGACGGCGTCGATACGGCCTCGTACGACGCGTCCGGCGATGGTGAGCTGGAAGGGTGCTTCGACGCGGTAGGGCGTGCGGTGGGCGTAGGCGGTGCGTTCGAAGGCGTCCTTGAGGCCCTCCAGGTCGCGCTCATCGGCGATCTCGGCCTCGCTGCCGGGTAGGTCGTCCGGCTCCAGCATGGGTAGCCGCAGCTCTTCGAAGCGGGACTCGACCCATGCGTGGAACCGGGTGCCGCGGCGTGCAGCGGGCTGCGGAGGCTGCGGCATGGGGCGGGCCAGCTCCTGGGCGAACGCGTCGGGATCAGCGGCCAGGCGCAGCAGCTGGGAAGCGGTCAGCGAGGCGGGCAGAGGTACGTCCGTGACGCCCTCTCGGGCGCGCAGGAGCTCTCCGGTGAGGGCGTCCAGGTCGCGGTCCCAGGAGGCGATGGTGCGTGCTTCCTCGGGGGTGAGGGACGTGGTCTCGGAAGGGTGCGGGCGGGCGTCCGGGGCCGGAGCGGGGTGCGGGATCTTCGGACGGTTCCGGGTCCACGGTTCCCGGTCGCCGGCGTCCTCGTCCGTGAAACCGGTCTCTTGGTAAGACGGTTCGTCCTCCTGGGGCGGAGGCGGCCAGTCCGGATCGTGGTGGGGGGCGTGGGTGTCGTGGGCCGACGGGTGCGCCACCTCGTGGGAATGGCCGGACTCCAGGTGGGCGAGCACCGTCTTGGCGGCGGCCCGTCGGAGCGCCAGCGCCGCGTCGTCCAGCGGAAGCGGCCACGCGTGGTCGCCGGCCGCCTTGTGCAGCGCCGGGTTCTCCTCGTCCTCCTCGGGTTCGTCCGCCCAGGCCTCGATTTCGCCGTACCCGGCCGCGCAGTGCTCGTACAGGGCTTGCAGGAAGTCGGAGGGTCCGCGTGACTTCTTCTGGGACGGGCCCCACCAGTGGCCGGAGCCGAGCAGCAGGGAGCGGGGGCGGGTGAACGTGACGTAGCCGAGGCGGAGTTCCTCGGTGCGCTGGTGACCCTTCATGGCCTCGTGGAAGGCCTTCATGCTCCTGGAGTCCCAGGCGGCGATGTCGGGCAGTGTGTCGGCGTCGCCGCGCAGTTCATGTGGCAGAACCCTGCCCTGGGCGGTCCACTTCTCGCGGCCCTGGGTACTGGGGAACGTTCCGGTGACCAGTCCGGGGACCGCGACGACGTCCCACTCCAGGCCCTTGGACTTGTGGGCGGTGAGCACCTTGACGGTGTTCTCGCCGCCCGGCAGTGCGTTGTCGAGGCCCTTCTCGTACTGGGCGGCCGTGCGCAGGAATCCGAGGAACGCGAGGAGGGTGGCCTCGCCGTCGTTGGCGGCGAAGGACGCGGCGATGTCGAGAAAGTTGGCCAGAGTCTCGCGGCGGCGGGCGGCCAGGGCGTGCGGGGACGCGGAGAGCTCCACTTCCAGGCCGGTCGTGGCGAGGACCCGGTGCAGGACGTCCATCAGTGGGTCGGCGAGCGAGCGGCGCAGGTCGCGGAGCTCTGCGGCGAGCCGGGCGAACCGCACGCGCGCGTCCGGCGAGAAGGGCAGCCCGTCGTTGTCCCCCTCGCCCCCGAGGGGCGTCTCCAGGAACGTGTCGAGGGCGTCCGCGAGTGAGATCACCTCGGCCGGATCGACCCCCTCGACGGCCGCTGCGAGCCGGCGGTTCGGGTCGTCGTCGGCGTCCACGCGCGTGTGCGACACCAAAAGCCGGGCGCGGCGCCCCAGCAGGGCGAGGTCGCGGGCGCCGATGCGCCAGCGCGGGCCGGTGAGCAGGCGGACCAGCGAGGCGTTGGCACCCGGGTCCTGGAGTACTTCGCAGACGGCGACGAGGTCGGCGACTTCCGGGAGGTGCAGCAGCCCGGAGAGGCCGACGACCTCGACGGGGATGTCGCGGGCGACGAGTGCGCCCTGAATTTCGGCGAAGTCGGTCGCGGTGCGGCACAGAACGGCGATCTCGCCAGGCGCCCCTCCGGTGCGTACGAGATGGGCGATGGAGTCGGCGAGCCAGTCCATCTCCTCGGCGTGGGTGCGCAGTAGCGCGCAGCGCACCCTGCCGTCGCGCTCGGCACCGGCTGCCGGTCGGAGCGCCTCCACGCCCGCGTGCCGGACGCGCAGGGGTTCCGCGAGGGCGTTGGCGAGGTCGAGCAGGCGGCCGCCGCTGCGACGGTTCTCGCTGAGCGCCTGGCGGGTCGCCGGACGGCCGTCGGCGTGCGTGAAGTGCTCCGGGAAGTCGTCGAGGTTGGCGACGGAGGCGCCGCGCCAGCCGTAGATCGCCTGGCAGGGGTCGCCGACAGCGGTGACGGGGTGGCCCGTGCCGCCGCCGAACAGGCCTGCCAGGAGGATGCGTTGGGCGACCGAGGTGTCCTGGTACTCGTCGAGCAGAACCACCCGGAACTCGTCGCGAAGGACGGCACCCACCTCGGGGCGGGTGCGGGCGAGAGCGGCCGACAGGGCGATCTGATCACCGAAGTCGAGGAGGTCGCGCTCGCGCTTGGCCGCTCGGTAGAGGCCCACCAGCTCGGCCAGTTCCCGGCGGGTGGCGGCCGTTTCCGGGACCTTGCGCAGGTCGGCGTTGGTGAGTGTGGCGCTCTCCAACGCGCTCAGCAGCGCGACGTCGTACGCGCGCAGCTCTTCGGGGCGTACGAGGTGTTCGGCGAGCTCGGAATCCAGCGCGAGGAGATCGCTGACCAGGTCGGGAAAGGAGCGCGTGAGAGCCGGGTAGGGACCTGGGGCCTCGCGCAGGACGCGTGCGGCGAGCTGGTAGCGGGTGGCGTCCGCCAGGAGGCGCGCGGTGGGTTCCAGCCCGATGCGCAGGCCGTGGTCGGTCAGCAGGCGGCCCGCGAAGGCATGGTACGTGGAGATGACCGGCTCGCCAGGCGGGTTGTCCAGGTCGCTCGCGTCGGGGTCGGTGACGCCGGCCTTGGTCAGGGCCTTGCGGACACGCTCGGCGAGTTCGCCCGCCGCCTTGTTGGTGAACGTCAGTCCGAGAACCTGTTCGGGTGCGACCTGCCCGGTGCCGACCAGCCACACCACGCGCGCGGCCATCACCGTGGTCTTGCCGGAGCCGGCTCCGGCCACGATCACCTGCGGGGCGGGCGGCGCGGTGATACAGGCCGTCTGCTCCGGGGTGAACGGGATGCCCAGGAGCTCGTTGAGCTGCTCGGGATCGGTGAGACGGGCGGACACCTCAGAGAGGCTAGCCGCGCGCACTGACAAGCGGGGGCCACATTGGCTGCCGGGTATGAGGATGCGCTGGTCAGCACGGTGGTGGGATTAGTCACTTTCGGTGTCGCCGGCCGGCGCGGCTCTCCTCGGCGGCCGGGTCACTCGACCACATGGCGTCCATCCGGCCGTGCGCTGCAGGAGGCCCGGAACGCGCAGTGCGTGCAGTGCTGTCCCGTGGTCGGTGTGAACCGTTCGTCGAGGACCTTGCCGGCGGCGGTGGCGAGGAGGTCGCCGATCCACTCCCCGGAGAGGGGCTCTTGAGCCTGCACCTTGGGGAGGGTCTCGCCACCGTCCTTCCTGGGGGCGCCCTGGCGGAGCTGGACGAGTTCGGCGCCGCCCGGCTCGGGGCGTTCGCCGTGGAAGGCGTCGTCGACGGCGCCCGCGCGGACGGCGAGCTGGTAGACGGCGAGCTGCGGGTGGCGGGCCACGTCGGCCGCGCTCGGTGCCCGTTTGCCGGTCTTGAAGTCGACCACGTAGGCGCGGCCCTCGGTGTCCTGCTCGACACGGTCCATGGAGCCGCGGACACGTACCTCGTAGGAGCCCGCTTCGAGGGTGACGTCGAAGTCGTGCTCGCTGGCCACAGGCGTACGGCCCGCCCGGGCGCCGTTTGAATCGACATGCCACTTCAGGAACCGTTCGAGCGCCACGCGCGCGTGCTCCTTCTCCTGCGCCGACTTCCAGGGCGCGTCGAAGGCGAGCGCGTTCCACACGGAGTCGAGGCGCTCCATGAGGACGGCGAGGTCGGCGGGCGTGCGGCCCGAGGCGACCTCGTCGGCCAGGACATGCACCACGTTGCCGAAGCCCTGGGCGGCGGTCGCGGGGGCGTCGGCCTTCACCTCGCGGCTGAGGAACCACTGGAGGGCGCAGGTGTTGGCGAGCTGGTCAAGGGCGCTTCCGGACAGCACGACGGGTTTGTCGCGGTCGCGCAGCGGCATCGTGCTCTCGGTCGGCTCGGACATGCCCCACCAGCGGTAGGGGTGCGCGGACGGCACGAGCGGGCGGCCGTCCTCGTCGCCGAGCGCGGCGAGCCGGGCCAGGCGGCGGGCAGCGGCCTCCCTGAGGGTTTCCGAGACACGGGGGTCGACGGTCGTGGCGCGCAATTCGGCGACCAGGGCGGCGACGGACAGGGGGCGGCGGGGGCGGCCGGTGACGTCCATGGGTTCCGCGCCGAGTTCGGTGAGGAAACGGGACGGCTGGTCGCCGTCGTCCACCGGAGCCTTCACGGCGGTCACGACGAGGCGCTCACGCGCGCGCGTGGCGGCCACGTAGAACAAACGGCGTTCTTCGGAGAGCAGCGCTCCAGGAGTGAGGGGTTCGGCGAGGCCGTCGCGCCCGATGCGGTCGGCCTCCAGGAGAGAGCCGCGGCGGCGCAGGTCCGGCCACAGTCCCTCCTGGACACCCGCGACGACGACCAGGCGCCACTCGAGGCCCTTGGAGCGGTGTGCCGTCATAAGGCGTACGGCGTCGGGGCGTACGGCTCTGCGCGTGAGCGTGTCGGCCGCTATGTCCTGGGCCTCGACCTCCTCCAGGAAGTTGAGGGTGCCGCGGCCGCCCGTGCGCTCCTCCGCGCGGGCGGCGGTCGCGAACAGTGCGCACACGGCGTCGAGGTCACGGTCCGCGTTGCGTCCGGCCGCGCCGCCGCGCCGGGCGGCTCGCTCCAGGCGCTGCGGCCACGGTGTACCGTCCCACAGCTCCCAGAGCGCCTCCTCGGCCGTGCCGCCGTCCGAGAGGCGCTCGCGGGCCCTGCGCAGCAGCGCGCCCAGCCGCTGGGCGCCTCGCGCGTACGACGGGTCGTGCGCGACCAGCCGCTCCGGCTCGGCCAGCGCCCGCGCCAGCAACGCGTCCGAGGGCGGCGGCACGAGGTTGCCCCCGGCGCGCTCCTCCTCACGCAGAGCGCGGCCCAGGCGACGCAGATCAGCGGCGTCCATACCGGCCAGCGGGGACGCGAGAAGGGTGAGCGCGGTGTCGGTATCGAGCCAGGGCGCCTGAGGAGCGGGCGCATCGGACGGGGCGGCGACAACCCGGTCCGTGGGACCGGCACTGGCGGACACGTCGAGGTCCTCTCCAGTGGGCTCCTCCGCGCCCGCGCCCGCTTCGGATTCCGCTGCGGCCGGCTCGGCCGGCCCCGCGCCGCTTCGAAGCGCTGCGCCAGCCACCGCCCTGAGGGCCGTCAGCAGGGGTGTCACCGCTGGTTCGTGCCGCAGGGGGAGGTCGTCGCCGTCTATGTCGAGGGGAACGCCTGCCGCCGCCAGGGCACGGCGGATCGTGGGGATCGTGCGGGAGCCGGCCCGTACCAGGACGGCCATCTCGCCCCAGGGCACACCGTCCTCCAGGTGGGCACGGCGGAGGATGTCCGCGATGTTGTCCAGCTCCGTGCCGGGAGTCGGGTACGTGTAGACCTCGACGCGGCCTGCGTCCCGTACGGGAGTCAGCTCTCTGTGGGCGCGTACCTTCTCCGCCGGAAGGCGGGTCAGGGGCATGCGCCGGGTCAGCTGCCGGGTGGCCTCCAGCAGCCCGGCGCCCGACCGGCGTGACGTCCTCAGGATCTCGACCGGCGCCGCAGTGCCGTCCGCGCGCGGGAAGGCCTCCGGGAACTGCAGGATGCCGTTCACATCGGCACCCCGGAAGGCGTAGATCGACTGGTCGGGGTCACCGAAGGCGACGAGGGTGCGGCCGGCCCCTCGCCCGCCACGGCCCTTCTGCGGAAGTCCTGAGGGGTGTCTGTCTCGATGGCCCGCGAGCGCGCGCAGAAGCCGCACCTGTGCCGGATCGGTGTCCTGGTACTCGTCGACGAAGACCGCGTCGTACTGAGCGGCGAGCCGTTCGGCGACCTCGGGACGGCGGGCGAGCAGCACCGCGCGGTGCACCAGCTCCGCGTAGTCGAGCACTCCCTGCATGTCGAGAACGTCCAGGTACTCGGCGAGGAAAGTGGCCGCGGCGCGCCAGTCCGGGCGGCCGATGCGAGCGGCGAAGGCGTCCAGGGCGCCGGGGCCGAGGCCGAGTTCGCGGCTGCGGGCGAGCACCGCGCGGACCTCGTCGGCGAAGCCGCGCGTCGTCAGGCAGGCGCGCAGCTCGTCCGGCCAGCGCACATGGGCGAGGTCGAGCCGCTCCAGATGGGGCTGACCCGCCAGCAGTTCACGCACCGTCACGTCCTGTTCCGGTCCGGAGAGCAGCCGCAAAGGCTCCACGAACAGGTCGCTGTCCTGGTGGGCGCGGACCAAGGCGTAGCAGAACGAGTGGAACGTGGTGGCCTGCGGCGCGCGGGCCGCCCCTATGCGCAGTGCCATGCGCTCACGCAGCTCCACGGCGGCCTTGCGGCTGAACGTCAGCACCAGGACCCTCTCGGGGTCCGTTCCGCGCATGATGCGGGCCGCCACGGACTCCACAAGCGTGGTCGTCTTGCCGGTGCCCGGACCGGCGAGGACGAGGAGTGGGCCTCCCTTGTGGTCAACCACCGCACGCTGCGCTGCGTCCAGCAGAGGGGGATCTACCTGGACGGGCGGGGTACGCACCAGTCGGTGAGTGCCGCGGTTCCCCTGCCGCCCTTGGGGGTGCGACAGGCGCCTGGTGGAAGAGAAGGAGCTCACGTGGTTCGCCGGTCCTGGTGGGTGTGCCATGGGTCACTGCCGGCGCGAAGCGCCGTCGTTGAGGGGTGGTGGTCGGGCGACGGATGGGAGGACTGCCGGGCATGGACGGCGGGTGGCCGCGTGGTGAAGGGAACACGCGACGTCGACGCTACGCCGGGGGATGCCGTGGAAGGAACGCTTTCTTTTCCTCCCTCGGATCCCTCACATCCGGCTCTTACGGCACGAACGCACGGCAGGTCACGCGCGTGCCCCGATTCCCCCGTACGAGGCACGGATCCCCCTTTCGGGTCTCTGTGCCGGAAGGTGTCAGGGACCCGACGCGTGCTCCTCACCGTCCCACCGCGCCCGCTGCAAGTCCACGCGCGGCAGGCGATCCTCCGAGGCCCGGCTGGCCTCCTTCAAGGGAGTGCCTTCCGCGCGGTAGTGGCCCAGTGCCTCCAGCCCGTGGCCCGGGAGCAGCACCCCGTCCGCGCGTACGACGCGCCACCACGGAACGGCTCCTCCGTAGAGGGCCATCACACGGCCGACTTGGCGTGGTCCCCCCTCGTCCAGCCATTCGGCGACATCCCCGTATGTCATTACACGCCCGGGCGGGATCAACTCGGCGACCTCGAGGACCCGCTGCGCGTACTCCGGCAGGGCATCCGCCAAAAGACTCTCCTCGCTCATCCGCCCCATCCTGCCCCACCCCACCGACACTGTGACGTGGCGGCGGCCGGGCGTATCCCTCGCCCCGGAGCGGCGCTTCGGGAAGACTGTGCGCCCCCGCATTCGCCCCTGATGCCTCCCTGTGTCGGTGGAGCATGCCACCATCATGCGGGCGGTGACTGGTGATACGAGAGCAAGAAGAGACGATGAAACAGCAGGGTGCGCATCCCGAAGACGCGGAGGGCACCTCTGAGGTGTCGTCGCGCCCTGCCACCGGCGACGACTCGGACGAGCGCACCTCAGGCGCGTACAACAAGACGGACAAAAGCACTCCGGACGCGCACAATGAGAGAGACGAGCACTCCCCGGAGGAGCGCAGGAAGACGAACGAGCACACCCCGGACGCGCACGGCAAGAAGGGTGCGCCGAACCCAGACGACGCCCACTCCGAAGAGGTCGAGGGCGACGAGCCGCTGCTTCCCGCGCGCGTGCACCGTCCTTCCGACCTGATGCGCCTCCTGGTGGGCATCCTCACGATCGCGGTACTGCTGGGGATCGCCGCGTTCGCACACGGCACGACGTCGGGTCTCGCCCAGGACATCAACAAGGGCACCGACGAGGCACCCGACCTGCTGATCAAGATCGCGGGGCTCGCGTCGAGCATCGCGATTCTCCTGGTGCCGGTGGCCTTCGCGATCGAGCGGCTGATCAAGCGGGACGGACTGCGCATCGCCGACGGTGTCCTGGCCGCGGTCCTCGCGCACGGCGTGACCCTCGCCACCGACCTGTGGGTCGCCCAGGCCGCCCCGGACTCGATCCAGAAAGCGCTCACCCAGCCTTCGCCGGGCGACGTTCACGCCCTCACCGACCCTGTTCATGGCTACCTCGCACCGGTCATCGCGTACATGACAGCCGTCGGCATGTCGCGTCGGCCACGCTGGCGTGCGGTGCTGTGGTTGGTGCTGCTGCTCGACGCCTTCTCCATGCTGGTGACCGGCTACACGACACCGTTCGCGATCATCCTGACGGTGCTGATCGGCTGGACGGTGGCGTACGGGACGCTGTACGCGGTCGGCTCGCCGAACGTGCGGCCCACGGGACGGACGCTGATGGCCGGCCTGCGGCACGTCGGCTTCCACCCGGTGAGCGCTGCCCGCGAGGACACGCCGGAGGGCGCGGAAAGCGGCGACCGCGGGCGCCGGTATTTCGTGACACTGGAGAACGGCAAGCCGCTGGATGTCACGGTGGTCGACCGGGAGCAGCAGGCGCAGGGCTTCTTCTACCGTGCGTGGCGCAACCTGACGCTGCGTGGCCTCGCCACGCGCCGCAGCCTGCAGTCGCTGCGCCAGGCGCTGGAGCAGGAGGCGCTCCTCGCGTACGCGGCCATCGCCGCCGGGGCCAACGCGCCCAAGCTGATCGCGACCTCCGAGTTGGGGCCGGACGCCGTGATGCTCGTCTACGAGCACACGGGCGGGCGCACGCTCGACTCGCTGCCCGACGAGGAGGTCACCGACGAGTTGTTGCGCGAGACGTGGCACGAGGTGCAGGCCCTGCAGTCGCGGCGCATCGCGCACCGCAGGCTGGCGGGCGACGCGATTCTGGTGGATCGTTCCGGCACGGTCATCCTCACCGATCTGCGCGGCGGCGAGATCGCGGCCGGTGAACTGCTGCTACGCATGGACATCGCCCAGTTGCTGACCACGCTGGGCCTGCGGGTCGGTGCGGAGCGCGCGGTGGCGTCGGCGGTCGACGTACTCGGCCCCGACACGGTTGCCGACTGCCTGCCGATGCTCCAGCCCATCGCGCTGACACGCGCCACGCGCGCGACGCTTCGGAAACGGGCGCGGGCGCGGGCCGAGCGCGAGCGCGAGGCCGTTCTGGAGGCCTCTCGGCAGGCCAGGCCGACCCGCGCCGAGGGGCACGTGGAGGACACCAGGCCCCTTCTCGAAAAGCCCGGAAGGAAGACCGGACGCGCCGAGAAGCGATCCGAGAAGCGGGCGATCGACGAGGCGCTGGAGGAGGCTCGGGAGGAGGATCTGCTCACCCAGATCCGCCACCAGGTGCTGCTGATCAGGCCACAGGCGCCCGTCGAGCCGGCCCGCCTGGAGCGCATCCGGCCACGTACGCTCATCAGTCTCATCGCCGGTGCCATCGGCGGGTACTTCCTGCTGTCGCAGCTCACGCACATCGAGTTCGGCACGCTCTTCGACAACGCCGAGTGGGGCTGGGTCGCCGCGGCCGTGTTCTTCTCGGCGCTGAGCTACTTCGCGGCGGCGATGAGCCTGTTGGGCTTCGTGCCCGAGCGGGTGCCGATCATGCGGGCCGTGGCGGCACAGGTCGCCGGGTCCTTTGTGAAGATCGTGGCGCCCGCGGCGGTGGGCGGCGTGGCCCTCAACACGCGCTTCCTGCAGCGCGCGGGGGTGCGCCCGGGGCTCGCCGTGGCGAGCGTCGGAGCCTCGCAGCTGTTCGGCCTGGGCAGCCACATTCTGCTGCTGCTTGCCTTCGGTTATCTGACGGGAACGGAGAAGACGCCATCACTGTCGCCGTCCCGCACGGTGATCGCGGGGCTGCTGACGGTCGCGGTGCTGGTGCTTGTGGTGACCTCGATTCCGTTCCTGCGCAAGTTCGTCGTCACCCGTGTGCGGTCGCTTTTCGCGGGCGTCGTGCCGCGCATGCTCGACGTACTGCAGCGGCCGCAGAAGCTCATCACCGGCATCGGCGGCATGCTGCTGCTGACGGCCTGCTTCGTGATGTGCCTGGACGCGTCGGTCCGGGCGTTCGGAAGCGACGACATGCCCCCACTGAGCATCGCCAGCGTCGCGGTCGTCTTCCTCGCCGGGAACGCCTTGGGCTCGGCGGCGCCGACCCCGGGCGGCGTGGGCGCGGTCGAGGCGACCCTCACGGTCGGTCTGATCGCCGTCGGGCTGCCCAAGGAAGTCGCGGCGCCCGCGGTGCTGCTCTACCGGCTCCTCACGCTGTGGCTGCCGGTGCTGCCCGGGTGGTTGTTCTTCAACCACCTGTCACGCAAGGGCGCCCTCTAGGACGTGTTTCGAAAGTAGCGCCGCGGGGCAAGCGGGACTTTCGAGACACGCCGTCCAGGTCCGCGTCCGCCCCCCAGAGCGCGCACCACGCGCGCGTGCCCCCTCGCCGTACGCAGAGCCACGCCCGGGTGTCTGCTGGCCGTACCCGGAGAGCGCCCACCCGTACACGGAGAACGCCTCTGACGTACACCGGAGCGCCCTCACCCGCACGGCCCGCGCCCCGAGCGAGCCGTCCGGTGCGCCACCAGGATGGGAGCATGCCGAATCCCTCCCAGCTGCGCGCCGCTGCCCTGTCCGCCGCCGCGCTTGTGCTGTCCGCGACCGTCGCCGGCTGCGGAAGTGACACCCAGGACGAGGATCTCTCGGCACAGAAACTGAGTTGGGAGCACTGCCCGGCACCGTCCGACTCCCAGGGAGGCGGAGAGGCCCCGTCGCCCCTGCCGAACGGCGACGTGTGGCAGTGCGCGACTTTGAAGGCACCCCTCGACTGGGACGAACCCGAAGGAGACAGGATCGGGATCGCGCTGATCCGGGCGCGGGCTAGCGGCTCCAAAGCCGAGCGGATCGGCTCCCTGATCTTCAACTTCGGCGGCCCGGGCGGCTCGGGTGTGACCACGCTCCCCGCGTTCGGTGAGGACTACACGCAGCTGCGCACCCGCTACGACCTGGTGAGCTTCGACCCGCGCGGCGTCGGGCGCAGCGCCGGCGTCGAATGCCAGGACGACGAACAGCTCGACGCATACTTTCAGCAGGACGCCACCCCCGATGACGCGGCCGAGCGGAAGACGCTCCTGGACAACATGGAGGAGTTCAACTCGACCTGCGAGAAGAACTCCGGGGAGATCCTCCCGCACCTGCGCACCACCGACGCGGCCCGCGACCTCGACCTCATGCGACAGGTCCTCGGCGACGACAAACTGCACTACTTCGGCATCTCGTACGGCACCGAACTGGGCGGCGTGTACGCCCACTTGTTCCCCAGGTGGGTGGGACGGGCCGTCTTCGACGCCGTCGTGAACCCGACGCAGAATCCGGAGCAGGGCTCACTCGGGCAGGCCAAGGGCTTCCAGCTCGCGCTCGACAACTTCGCCGAGGACTGCACGTCGCAGCAGGAGGACTGCCCGCTCGGCAGCACCGCGCAGGATGTCAAGGACCGGATCGCCAAGCTGCTCGAAGACCTGGACAGCAGGCCGATCCCGGGCGTCTTCCCGCGCCAGCTGACACAGACCGCCGCCACCAGCGGCATCGCGCAGGCGCTGTACTCCCAGGATTTCTGGGAGTACCTCACCGAGGGGCTCCAGCAGGCGTACGACGGTAACGGCGAGGTGCTGATGCTCTTGTCCGACGCCATGAACGGGCGAAACCAGGACGGCGAATACAGCAACGTCACCGCCGCCAACGTCTCCATCAACTGCGCGGACGACAAGCCGCGCTACACCACCGCCAATGTGGAGGCGAAGCTTCCGGAGTTCCGCGAGGCCTCTCCCGTCTTCGGTGAATACCTGGCGTGGGGCCTGCTCGGCTGTACCGACTGGGCCGTGGCGGGAGCGGCCGACCACCCCGATGTGAGCGCGCCCGGATCGGTGCCGATCCTGGTGATCGGCAACACCGGCGACCCTGCCACGCCGTACGAGGGCGCCCGCAGGATGGCGGAGGCGCTGGGCAAGGGAGTCGGCGTCGAGGTGACGTACAAGGGCCAGGGGCATGGCGCGTACGACAGCGGGAACAAGTGCGTGCGTGATGCGGTGAACGGCTATCTGCTGGACGGCAAGATCCCGTCGGCGGGGCTGGTCTGCTCATAAAGGAGCAGTTCGCAGGGTTATCCACAGGCTTCCGGGCCTGCCTCCACGTCTGCCTACTATGGCCTGACCGTCATTCGCGGCTCCGTGCGGATGACCCCGAGAGGGGAAGGATGCATGGCGCGTTTTGTACGGTCCACAGCGCTGGCCTCGATCGCGGTGCTGGTGGCCGGGTTCGCGGCGGGCTGCGGTGGCGGCCCGTCCGACGAGGGCGGGCTCACCTCGCAGAAGCTCGCCTGGGGCCGCTGCGAGGCTACGTCGGACGGCCCCGCACCGGGCAGCGGCTGGGAGTGCGCGACGCTCAAGGCGCCGCTGGACTGGAACAAGCCGACGGGCGAGACGATCGGCATAGCACTGATCCGGGGCAGGTCCACCCAGGAGGGCTCACGCGTCGGCTCGCTGCTGTTCAACTTCGGCGGCCCCGGCGGCTCGGGCGTCTCCATGCTGCCGTCCTACGCGACTTTGACCTCCAGGCTCCGCGACCGCTACGACCTGGTGAGCTTCGACCCGCGCGGGGTCGCAGGCAGCAAGGGCGTGCGATGTCGGAACGACAAGGAGATCCAGGCCGCCGAGTCGGTCGACTCCACGCCGGACACCGCAGCCGAGGAGACGGCGTACTTCAAGGACGCCGCCGACTTCGGCAAGGGCTGCGAGAAGTCGGCCGGCAAGCTCATGGCACATGTCTCGACCACCGACACAGCCCGCGACATGGACCTGCTGCGCCAGGTGCTCGGGGACGACAAGATGCACTACTTCGGCATCTCGTACGGCACCGAACTGGGCGGCGTGTACGCCCACTTGTTTCCCCGGAAGGTGGGCCGGCTGGTGCTGGACGCCGTCGTCGACCCGAGCGCCGACACGGTCGGGCATGCCAAGAACCAGACGCGCGGCTTCCAGCGCGCGCTGGACAACTACCTCAAGTCCGTGGGGCAGGATCCCGAGGAGGGCTCCCAGAAGATCGCGGATCTGCTGCAGAAGATCGATGCCGAGCCGCTGCCGACGTCGAGCGGCCGCAAGCTCACGCAGACGCTGGCGCTCACCGGGATAGTCCTGCCGCTCTACAGTGAGCAGACCTGGTCCAGCCTCACCAGCGCGCTGGACGCGGCGGAGGAAGGTGACGGATCGGAGCTACTGACGCTCGCCGACGGCTACAACCAGCGTGATGCGACAGGGGAGTACGGCACAACGACGCATTCACAGCGAGTCATATCGTGCTTGGACGACAAGACGCGGCTGACGTCCGAGAAGACGAAGAAGCTGCTCCCCGAGTTCCGGAAGATATCGCCGGTCTTCGGCGAGTTCATGGGCTGGGACACGGCCGGCTGGTGCCACGAATGGCCTGTGGCCGGTCAGCACGAGACGCCGGAGGTCAGCGCGCCCGGAGCCGGTCCCATCCTTGTGGTGGGCAACACCGGCGACCCTGCGACGCCCTACGAGGGCGCCCACAAGATGGCGGACGAGTTGGGCAAGGATGTCGGTATCGAGCTGACGTGGAGGGGCGAGGGGCACGGGGCGTACGGGCACGGGAGCTCCTGCGTGGACGACACGGTCAACGCGTACCTGCTGAAGGGGACGGTGCCGAACGACGGCACCGTCTGCCAGTCGTAGTCGGAGCAGCCCGGCCACCAGCCGGAAAGGGGCCCGGCACACCCCTTGCCCCTTGGTGCCGAGCCCCTCTCCACACTGCGCCTGGTCCTAGTACACCGGCTTCTCGGGCTCGATCTGGTTGACCCAGCCGATCACGCCGCC
>CBFGQM010000109.1:0-14242 GCA_965650905.1 uncultured Streptomyces sp.
GGGGGGAAACCCTTTGCTTACGGTGCTCCACAGAAATTACAAGCGGCCGCCACCGGGGCGATGTGCGGGGGTGGCCCACCACCCCGCCACAGTGAAACGGGGTGGTGTGCAGCGTGCCGACCGCGATAGCCGTCACCAGTCCGGATCTGGTGCTCCCACCGCACGACCGGCAGACACCGCCCGCCGCCGTCCAGCCCCTCGAAAACCTCGAGAACTCCCTGACCGGGATGCACGCGCTCATCGAGCAGCACGGGTACGTGATCGCGTTGTACCCGGCCTCCACCTCCACCGACGTCATTCGGCGGCTGCACGCCGTGCGTTCCGTTCTGGAGAGTGACCGCATCGCGCTGCTCGGCGTCGATCTGCCACCGCTCGGCCTCGCCCTCCTGGCCCAGCAACTGCGCCAGCTCTCCGTGTGCGACTTCACCCCCGGGGTGCTCGCCTCCTCCGCGCGGCTGCTCGCCCACTACGTCTACGCGGGCGCACTGCTCGGCTCGGTCGCCAAGCTCGACCGGGTGCCGGTCTCCCTGAAGTCCCACGCCAAGTCATGGGTGCCGGGTGCGCAGTTCGCCGTACTGACCAATCCGCGGCCGCAGTTGGTGCGCGTGGAGCAGGGGCAGCAGGAGGAGCTGGCCGGGCCCGAGTTCGGCACGCGGATGCTCGTCGCGCCCGGGCAGCTGCCCGGCGACTGGCCGACCGCGACCCTCGCCCCCGCCTGGCGCGTGCAGGGCGTCGCCACCGTGCCGCTGCCCGCCGAGTCCGCGCGCTGGTGGGGCACGGGCAAGGTCGCCGAGTTCGCCGCGGGTCTGCACGACGTGTCCGTGCTCTACCAACTGGTCTCGTCCGTACGGCGCGAGGAGTGCCACTGGTGCGGTCTGGAGCTCATCGGCGACCGCTGCGGTTTCTGTGCGGCGCCTTTGCCTCCCCCTCCGGAGCTTCCGACCGCCACCGTACGGGCAGTTTCTTCTGTACGCGCCTTGCCACCGGGCTCCGCGTAAGTCTCGCGCACGTACAGCTGAACAACGGTAACGACTCGCCCGCTTGTACGACCCGAGCACCAGGTACGACCCGAGCACCAGGTACGACCGCTCGCCCCCCGTTGTCCCCGCCCCGATCGAGGTTGTCCGCGCCATGAACTCACGCCAGCGTCGCGGCGTCATCCTGCTGGTCCTCTCGGCCCTGTGCGCCCTGGGCGCCTTCGCCGGGGTGCTCTCGGTGATCCGCGACGTGAACTCGAAGGTCGGCCCAGAGGTGGCGGCGTATCGCCTGAAGAGCGATGTCGCGCCGTACCGGGAGCTGTCGGCCGACCAGTTCGAGAAGGTCTCGATGCCCGAGCGGTGGCTGTCGTCGACCGCGGTCACCAGCCTCTCCCAGATCCGCGGCAAGATCGCGGTCACCCGTCTGGAGAAGGGTTCGCTTCTCCAGACGGACATGATCGTGGACCGTCCCGCGCTGGAGGCGGGCCAGCAGGAGATCGCGATCATGATCGACGCGGCGACCGGTGTGGCGGGGAAGATCAACCCGGGCTCGCGGGTCAACATCTACGCCACCTTCAAGGCCGAGAGCGAGAGCGGCAAGGACCAGTCGAAGGTCATCGTGGAGAACGCCGGGGTCATCGATGTGGGCAAGCTGACCGCGCTGGACCCCTCCCAGAACAGCGACGACCGCCGCCGTACCGCCACCGAAGCGGTCCCGATCACCTTCGCCCTCGACACCACCGACGCCCAACGCGTCGCGTACGCGGAGTCGTTCGCGACCCATGTACGCCTCGCGCTGGTCGCGGGTGGCTCCGACACCGCCGTCGCACCCGGCGACCGCACGTACACCCTCGACGAGGACAAGTAGGAGGCCGTGATGCGCTCAGCCCCCACGAAGGTGTGCCGATGACCATCCGCATCCTGCCGGCCGTCGGCGACATCGACTCGGGCCGAGCCCTCACCACGCTGCTGAGTCAGCTCCCCGAGGCCGAACCCGCCCCGCCCGTCCCGGACACCACGGCGCTCCTGGACACCCTGGCGCGGCACGCGGCGGAGTCGCTGGACGAACTGCCCGAGGTCGTCCTGGTCCACGAGCGGATCGGTCCGGTGCCCGCGCTGGACGTCGTCCGCGACGTGGTGATGCGGTTCCCGGCGGTCGGGGTCGTCCTCATCACCGCCGACACCAGTACGGGCGTACTCACCGCGGCGATGGACTCCGGCGCCCGCGGCATCATCGGCCTGCCTCTCGGCTACGACGCGCTCGCCGAACGTGTCCAGGCGGCGGCGGCCTGGTCCCTGGGCATGCGGCGCCATCTCGGCAGCGGTACGCCGGAGTTGTACGCGGGGCCGGGGGGCACCGTCGTCACGGTGACCGGGGCGAAGGGCGGCGTGGGCGCCACGGTCACCGCGGTTCAGCTCGCCCTGGCGGCTGGGGCGTCGGGCCGTTCCGTGGCGCTGCTGGACCTGGACCTTCAGTCCGGGGACGTGGCGTCGTACCTGGACGTGCAGTTCCGCCGCTCCGTGGCGGACCTCGCCGGGATCAGCGACATCAACCCGCGCGTCCTCCAGGACGCGGTCTACACCCACGACAGCGGGCTCGGCCTGCTGCTGGCCCCCGCCGAGGGCGAGCGCGGTGAGGAGGTCACCGACCGGGCGGCCCGCCAGATCCTGGGGGCCCTGCGCTCCCGCTACGAGGTCGTGGTGGTCGACTGCGGTGCCCAGATGAACTCGGCCACCGCGGTCGCCGTGGAACTCGCCGACCAGGCCCTCCTCCTCGTCACCCCCGACGTCGTCGCCGTCCGCGCCGCCAAACGCATGGTCCGCATGTGGGACCGCCTTCAGATCCGCAAGGCCGAGGAGACCCTGACCGTCGTCAACCGCTTCACCCGCGGCACGGAGATCCAGCCGTCCCTCGTCGAACGGGTCACCGGCACGAAGGTCGCCCGCTCGGCGGTCCCCGCCTCCTTCAAGGAACTCCAGTCCGTCGTCGACGCGGGCCGCCTCCAGGACCTGGACACCCGCTCGACGGTCAAGCAGGCGTTGTGTGGCCTGGCCGGGGAACTGGGCCTGGTCGTCGCGCAGGAGACCGGTGGCGGCAGGCGCCGCAAGTCGTCCTCGGACCGAGGCGCCCTCAGCCTCCGCCGCAAGGCCGGCGGCGACCACGGCGCGGTCACCCTCGAATTCGCCGGCATGTTCCCGCTGCTCCTGGTCGTCATGACGATCCTGTGGCAGTGCGTCCTGTACGGCTACACGTACTCCCTGGCGGGCAACGCGGCGGACGAGGCGGCCCGGGCGGCCACGGCGGCCGCCGCCTCCGGCACCGGCGCGGGTGCTGCCTGCGCCGACGCGGGCAAGGAACACCTACCGTCCTCCTGGCGGGACGCGGTCATCAGCTGCCGGCAGGCGGGCGACGTCTGGAAGGCCGACGTCACCGCCCAAGTCCCCCTGTTCTTCCCGGGCTTCGACACCGGCTGGCGGGTTGAGGCAGCAGCGGGCGCGGCAGCGGAAGGCGACGTGAAATGACCCCCCGTGGACGTCCATCGCGTGCCGCCGCCCCGTCGGGGACCTGGGCGTGGAGGGCCGTCCTGTCGGCGGCCCGGCAACGGTGGGCCGCCCCGCCCGGGGGCTGGCAGCGGAGGGCCGCGCCGTGGGCGACTTCGCAACGGCGTCCGAGGCAGGGACCTCAGCTTGAGCCCCGCGCCTCAGCCGACAGGACAGACGCCGCTTTGACCGCGCCCTCGGCGGAGCCGAGGCGTGCCGAGGCGCGCAGGACGCGGTGCTGCGGCGATCGCGGGGTCTCCATACTCGAGTTCGCCGGGTTTATGCCCGTCCTCCTCGTCATCGGGATGGCCGCCATCCAGCTCGGGCTCGTCGGATACGCGGTCAATCAGGCCGGGTCCGGGGCGCGGGCGGCGGCGAGGGTCGCGTCGCAGGACGGGGCGGGGGAGGCGGCGGGGGTGGCCGCGATGAGCGACTGGCTCGACGCGGACGTATCCGCATCCAAGGGAGGCGGCGACACCACCACCGCTACCGTGACCGTGGACGTGCCTGTGCTCATTCCGTTCGTGGAGTTCGACTGGAAAGTCGTCCGCCACGCGACCATGCCCAATGACGACTGAAGCCCCGCCCAGCCGAAGGGAGTCAGGAAATGAGCCTCAGGGCCCGTATCGCCGCCCCCGAAGAGGGCGGAGCCGCACGCGAGGACGGGCACCTCGTCGCCGTCTACCGTGCCAAGCTGCTCGAAGAGATCGACCTGGCCGAGATGTCGAGCCTCGTGGCGGCCGAGCGGCGCGTACGGCTGGAGCGCGTGCTCGGGCACATCATCAGCCGGGAGGGGCCCGTCCTCTCCTCCTTTGAACGCTCGCAGCTCATCCGGCGCGTCGTCGACGAGGCCCTTGGGCTCGGCGTGCTCGAACCGCTCCTCGCCGACGCGTCCATCACCGAGATCATGGTCAACGGACCCGACTCCGTCTTCGTGGAGCGGGCCGGGCGGGTGGAACAGGTGCCCTTGCGGTTCGCCTCCAACGAGCAGCTGATGCAGACCATCGAGCGCATCGTGTCCACGGTGAACCGGCGCGTCGACGAGTCGAACCCCATGGTCGACGCCCGCCTGCCCACCGGTGAACGCGTCAACGTCATCATCCCCCCGCTCGCTCTCACCGGCCCAACCCTCACGATCCGCCGCTTCCCCCGCGCGTACACCCTGCCGGAGCTGATCGGCCTGGGGTCGCTGGACGAGCAGATGCTCATGCTGCTCGCGGCGTTCGTCCGGGCCCGCTTCAACGTCATCGTCAGCGGCGGTACCGGCACGGGCAAGACCACGCTACTCAACGCGCTCTCCGGACTCATCCCGTCCCAGGAGCGCATCATCACCATCGAGGACTCCGCCGAACTCCAGCTTCAGCAGGACCACGTGATCCGCCTCGAATCCCGCCCCCCGAACGTGGAGGGCAAGGGCCAGATCACCATCCGCCACCTTGTCCGCAACTCACTGCGCATGCGCCCCGACCGCATTATCGTCGGCGAGGTACGAGGGGGCGAGACCCTCGACATGCTCCAAGCCATGTCCACCGGTCACGACGGCTCACTCGCCACCGTGCACGCGAACTCGGCCGAGGACGCCCTGATGCGTCTGCAGACCCTCGGCTCGATGTCCGAGGTCCAGATCCCCTTCGAGGCACTGAAAGACCAGATCAACTCCGCGGTGGACGTGGTGGTCCAGCTTGTCCGCCATGGCGACGGTTCCCGCAGGATCGCGGAGGTCGCCCTGCTCGTCTCACACGGCCGTGAACAGTTCCGCGTCGTCCCCGTCTCCCGCTTCGTCCCCCGCCCCGTCGGTGCCGACGGCGTCGTCCACGGCCACTTCGAACACCTCCCGCTGCCCCGCCCGGTCGCCGAGAAGCTGTACGTCGCGGGCGAACCGCTGCCGCCCTCCTTCAGCGTGGCCGAGGCCATCGACGTACTCCCCACAAGGCAGGCCATCGGATGATGTCCCCCGCTCCCAGCCCGACATCCACCACGACACCCATGCCGCCCCCCGCCCCCGCCTGCACCATGGCCCCCAGCCCGGCCGCCGCCATCCCCACACCCTTTCCCTCTCCCTCTCCCAGGAGGTGCGCGCCATGAACGCCCCCGCCCTGCTGGCCCTCGGCGCCACCGTTCTGTGCGGCACGCTCGCCGTCGCGGGCGTGCACACGTACGCGCGCGGACGTGCCCAGCGCCAGGCCCTCGTCGACCGCCTCTTCGGCGGCGGCCCGCTGCGTACGGCCGGGGGCCGCGCACGCCGTTTCCCGGCAGTCGACCGCCGTCTGCGCCGCACCCGCCTCGGCCGCACCATCCAGCTGCGCCTGTCGGCCACCGGACTCGACCTGACGGCGGGGGAGTTCTTCATGTACGTGGCCGCAGTGGTCGTGGCGCTGTGGCTGATCGCGTCCGCCGCACTGGCCCCCTTCTTCGGCCCCGTCGCGGCCGCGATCGGCGTCTGGGGCGCCGCGATCTTCCTCAACTGGCAGCGCCAGAAGCGCATCGAGGCCTTCATCAACCAGCTCCCGGACGTGGCCCGCCTCCTGGCCAACGCCTCCGCCGCCGGACTCGCCCTGCGTACGGCCCTGGCGATGGCCGCGGAAGAACTGGAGGCCCCCGCGGGCGATGAACTGGCGCAGGTCGCCGAGCAGTTGAGCCTCGGCCGCTCCATCGACGACACCCTGGGCGAACTGGCCGAACGTCTCCCGTCCCGCGAACTCGTCGTCCTCGTCACGACGCTGGTCCTCTCCAACAAGGCCGGCGGACCCGTGGTCAACAGCCTGCGCAACCTCACCCAGACCCTGGAGGACCGCAAGGAGACCCGCCGCGAGGTGCGCACCATGCTCTCCGAGGTCAACGCGACCGCCTTCACGGTCCCCCTCCTCGGCCTGGGCTCCCTCCTCCTGGTCAACTCCTCGAACGAGGGCGCGCTGGCCCGCGTGACCGGCTCCCCGGTCGGCCAGATCCTGGTGCTCGTCGCCCTGGGCCTCTATACGGTCGGCTTCTTCGTCATCCGCCGCCTCGGCAAGATCGAAGTGTGAGGAGGAGTTCCCCGTGACCGCTCTGCTCCTCGCCGCACTGACGGGTGCCGCCGCCGCGTGCCTCTTCCTCGGTATCCGTATGCTCCGCGCGGACGCCAAGCTCCCCACTGACCTGGCCCTGGCTCTGGAGGTCGGGTCCACCCGGGTCTCGAAGGCCGACTCCGCCGTGGACCGCCTCGGCATGCGCTTCGCGCCCCTCGTCCTGCGCCTGATGGGCCGGCGCCGCGTCGACGCCAAGCGCCGCCGCATCGACATGGCGGGCAACCCCGGCGGCCTGACCCTGAACCGCTACGCGGCCCGCCGCGCCGTGTACGGCGTCTTCGGCGTCGTACTCTTCCTGCTCTTCCTCACGAACGGACAGCTCCTCTTCGCCCTGCTGGCACTCGGCTTCGGCCTGCTGGCCGCCGACGCCCTCATCTGGCAGGGCATACGCGAACGCAAAGAGGTCATCGACCGCACCCTCCCCGACTTCCTGGACGTCCTGGCGGTCGTTGTCTCGGCGGGACTCGGCTTCCGGCAGGCCCTGGACCGGGTAGCGGAGAAGTACGAGGGTCCCTGGGCGGACGAACTGCGCATCGCACTCCGCCAGATGGACATGGGCGTCAGCCGCCGCCAGGCCTTCGACGAACTGCGCAAGCGCAACTCATCGGAGCAGGTCGCCCAGTTCGTCTCGGCCTTGCAGCAAGGCGAGGAACTGGGTTCCCCGATCGCGAAGACGCTGATTCAGCTGGCCACGGACATGCGGCGCACCGACGCCCAGAACTCCCGCCGCCGGGCCGCGAAGACGATCCCCAAGGCGACGATGGTCACGCTGGTCTTCATGCTCCCGGCCACGATGATCCTCATCGCCACGGGGATGTTCCTGGGGTCGGGAACGAACTTCGGCTCGATCCTGGGGCGTTGAGATTGAGCACGACCATGAGCAGGGTGAGGGGGATGACGAGGGGGACGAGGGGAATGGCGAGGAGGTTAGAGAGCGCGGCCGAGGCTGCCGCCGCGGCTTCGGCTTCGGCCTCGGCTTCAGCTGCCGTGGGCACGGCTGGGCGGCGGCGCGTCGCCCCGGCGGCCGGTTACCTCGCCGACGACGCCCCCCCTCCCGGCAGTGTCCGTCTCCAGTTGAACGCCCTGCAGGCCCTGTGCCGCCAGGCGTTCGCGGTCCGTCTGACGCTTATCGCGATCGGCGCGCCCTTCGCGATGGCCAACGCGACGGGCGGCCCGCCCCGCTACGGCGTACTCGCGGCAGCCGTCCTGGGCGTCATGGGCTCGTACGCCATGCTCAGGGACTGGGACCGCTTCGCCCCCCGCCTCCTCGCCCACCCCACCCTCATGGCGGTGGACCTGGTCTTCGGCGCGATACTCCTGCTCACCGCGTCCCCGGCGTCCCCACTCGCGTACGCGGCCGTCTGCACCCCGCTCCTCTCCGGGCTGCTGTACGGCTGGCGCGGCTCCGGCATCTTCACGGGGCTCCAACTCGTCGTTCTGCTCATGGTGCTCAGGGCCTGGGAACACCGCCCCGGAGCCGGCGCCAGCACCCTCCTCGTCGCTGGCTTCTGCGTCGCGGCCGGCATCATCGGCGTAACCCTGCGCAATCTGATGTTCCACTTCGGCACCGCCAGTCAGGCGCTCGCCGAGGCGAACTCCCGGCTGGCCGTGGCCGAGGCCGTCGAGTTGGAACGGGCCCGCCTCGCCCGCGAGATGCACGACTCGGTGGCCAAGACCCTGCACGGCCTGGCCCTGACCGCCGAGGCCCTCGCGGCCACCGCCGACCACACCGCCCCCGACCCCCGTGCCCTGAAGGACCAGGCCACGGCGGTGGCGAGCGCGGCCCGTCGAGCGGCGGCGGAATCCCGCGACCTCCTGACGGACCTGCGCCGCCATGAGGCGCTGACGACTCCGCCGACGGACCTGGTGGCGCACCTGGTGGCGGAACTGGCGGCGCGTGTGGAGGACTTCGAGTCGCGTACGGGGATTTCGGCGACGCTGCGCCACCAGGCCGACCGGGCCGACCGTACCGATCGGACCCTCGAACTGCCGGACGGGGCAGCCCACCAACTCCTTTCGATCGTGTCGGAGGCGCTGGAGAACACGCACCGCCACGCACAAGCGACCCGGGTGCAGATCGAACTCAACACCGACCAGTCTCATCTCCACCTGACGCTCCAGGACGACGGGACGGGCCCGGGTGCCACCCTGGACGACATACGACACCTCGCGAAATCCGGCCACTTCGGGCTGCTCGGCATGGCGGAGCGCGCGACGACGATGGGTGCGCGGATCCAGGTGTTCCGAGGTCCGCACGGAGGCACGGAGGTTGTCGTAAACCTCCCGCTGATCCCGCGGGGGACTCCTGCGCCACCCTCCCTTTCGAACGCCCCCAGCACTTCCCAAGAGGAGGCCGCACATGTCTGACCCGGCACTTACCGGCCCGCCTCTGCGGGTGCTCGTGGCCGACGACAACCCGGTCGTCCGGGCGGGCCTCGCGGCCCTGCTGGACGCCCACCCGGACATCCGTGTCGTCGCGCAGGCGGCGAACGGTGCGGAGGCGGTTACGCACACGACCGGCGTCCGCCCGGACGTGGTCCTCCTGGACGTACGTATGCCGGGCACGGACGGCCTGACCGCGCTGCCCTCCCTGGCCCGCCTGGCTCCCGTGATGATGCTGACGTACAGCGCCGCACCCGAGGTGGTGGCGGAGGCGTTGCGGCTGGGCGCGGTCGGTTACCTCGTGCACGGCGAGTTCACGGTCGACGAACTGATCACGGCGGTACGGGACCTGAGCGACGGAAGGCCCGCCTTCTGGCCCTCCTCGGCGGCCAACTCCTCATCTGCTACGTCATCTGTATCGCCCTCGGCCACGCCACCCCTCTCGAATGCGCTCAACGATGCGCACGAACCCAACGAAAATTCTTCGCATCTGCAACCAGTTGTGGCACAGTCGTCCAAGGCTCGACTCGGCTACGCGGCGGGGCTCCGTCGTCGCGACCGCAACCGAGGGGACTTCGGGCTGAGTTCACGGGAGGCTGAGGTCATGGATCTCATCGCGGCCGGCATGAGCAACCGGCAGATCGCCGCCACGTGTTTCATCAGCGAAAAGACCGTCAAGAACCACATCAACCACATCTTCGCAAAGCTGCACAGTTCCTCGCGCAGTGAAGCGATCGCTCGCTGGTTGGGGACGGCTCACGGGGGATGGAACCGGTGACTGCGATCTCGGGAAGTTGGGCCCCTGGGCCCACCCGGAGTAGGCGGTTTCTCACGTACGGTGCGCAGGACGGTAGTGGTCTTGGGTGGGAAGGGAGCGGTCGTGGTGGCGAAGTACTGGACGCTGAGAGTGGCAGCGGGCGTAGAGCGCGCGGTCGAGACCTGGGCTCGGGACGTGTCGGGTCGGATGCGGACTCGGGAGCGGGATCGGGGGGCCGGGTTTGTGGAGTACGCCGGGCTGATGATTCTGATCGCGGGGATATTCACGCTGATCGACCAGTTGGGGCTCGACGGGCTGATTTCCGGGGCGATCGGCGACGCCGTGAACGACGTCGTCGGCGGCGGCTGAACCGTAGCCACCTTCACTGCGACAGAGGGCAGACTCTCCCGATCTACATCTGGTTGACGGGGACTCTACTCTTTGTCGCCTTCGCGTTTTTCGCGTTCGCTCAAGCGGCGTCCGCCCGAAACGGCGCTCAGTCGGCGGCGGACGCGGCGGCGTTGGCCGCAGCGCAGGATTCCCGTGACGAGCTGATGGAAGGCCTAAAAGGCGTCATTGGCGAGGACGACAACTGGCGGGACTGGCTCGACGGCGACCTGTTCGCGGGGGCAGGGGCCACCGCAGCGGCGCAGCAGCTGGCTGCCGAGAACGATGCGACCGTCCAGGGCGGGGCCGAGCCTACGACCGTGAACGGGTACCCCGGCTACCGAGTGGAGATCGAGACGAACTACACGGTCGGGGACTCGATCATTCCGGGCACGGAGTCGCTGACGGCGCGAGCCCACGCCACCGCCGTCATTCAACCGCGCTGCGACTTCGACGCGCCCGACGATCCCAAAGCGGCCGTCGAACTCGTGTGTGACGGCGAACTCGTGGACATCGACCCGGAAGATTTCGACCCGGAAGATCTTCCCGACGCGTCCGTGCTGTTCTCTGTGCGTCTGGTCGAGTGAAAGGAAGCCCTACCGATGGATCTTCGGCACACCATGAAGGGCCGCAGGGTACTGACCGCGGTGGCGATCACGACGTGGCTGGTTTTCACGGTGGCCGGTTGTGGGAGAAGCCACGGCGATGGCAAGTCCGATGGCGGGTCGTCAGCGTCGGCGTACGCGAAGAGCGATGGGAGCGGTGACAAGGGGATCGAGGAATCGCCGGAGGGGACTTCCGGTGAGCCGTTGGCGACGGCCAAAGACGGCGACATCACGGTCACGATCACGTCCGCGGTACGCGATCCCGGTGGCTTCGTCACCGTTGCCGGCAGCGTGAAGAACGATGGCAACAGCTCGTGGCTCGGGGCCAACTGGGCCAGCGATGAGCGAGAGCTGCGCTCCAACGGCGGATCCCTCTCGGGCGCCAGCCTGGTTGACGACGAGGGCAGGAAAAAGTACCTCATCCTGCGGGACACGTCGGGTCGGTGCCTGTGCACCAAGTTCAGCGGCCAGATCAGCCCCGGCGGTACGGCGAGCTGGTACGCCCAGTTTCCGGCCCCACCCGAAGGCACTACCGAGGTGTCCTTCCAGGTCGGCTCCATGCCCCCTGCCTCCCTCGAACTCTCAGAGGGTGAGTAACCATGCCTCTCACCCTGCGAACCACCGCAACCGCAGCCGCCCTCACCACCCTCGCCTTCCTCACATGCCTCGTCCCGGTGTACGCGGACGACGAGGACCCGAGCGCACCACCGGGCAGCGTCACCACATCCCCACCCCCGGAAGTGGACGCGAACAGTCCGGGCCTGAAGCTCGCCGACGGCGCCACGCTCGCGTCCGCCAAGGTGCTGGACATCAAGTCGGTGGTCGAGGACCTCGGTGGAGAGGAGCGCAGGGCGGACACGAACGAGGACGTGACGTTCGCGCTCCAGGCGGAGGTGCTCTTCCCCAAGGACAGCTCGAAACTGAACCCCGAGGCCCGGTCCCTTATCAGGGCGATCACGGAAGAGATCAAGGCGCAGAACGCCGCCAAGGTCCGTGTCTTCGGCTTCACGGACAACCTCGGCTCGTACGCCCACGGCCTCACCCTGTCCAAGAACCGTGCGGAAGCCGTCCACGAGCAGCTCGCGGCCGCCGGCCTCGGCGCCGACGTCACCTTCGAGGTACGCGGCTACAGCGAGGACTACCCCATCGCCGACAACACCTCGGAAGAGGGCCGCCGCAAGAACCGCCGAGTGGAGGTGACTTTCCCGAAGAGCAGCTGAGGATCATTCGTCGTGGCAACGGGTCTGGAGCCCCGTGGCCTGAGCCATCCGGATCAGGCCGGGTCGCGGACCTGACGCACGAAGGCCGCCGCGCGGGTGCGCGAGCTCGGCCGCGGCGCGCGAAGTCACCGGACGTCGACCGTCAGCTGTCGTCCCGCAGCTCCCACCGCAGATGCTCCACATGGTGCAGCGCCTGCTCCAGCAGCTCCGTCACATGGTGGTCGTACAGCGCGTACACGATCGACCGCCCCTGCCACTCACCCGCGACCAGCCCGAGGTTCCGCGGCAGCCGCAACTGATGTGAGCACGCCGACTGCTCAGCCCGCGCCGTCGCGCCCGCCTCGACTCGGCGAGCTCCAGTGGTAGGGGGCCCGGCGTCCGCGGTGTGGTGAACGTGGCCATGGGCTGCGAGTCAGTGGCCCGGTCAAGTAGGCCGTTCGCAGCACGGTTAACCCGTGTGGAGGAATCCGGGGGCATGCCGCCGAGGGTCCCATAAGAGGCTGAAACCCCTGTATTCCTTCGGATCCCCCTCGTTTCCCTTGGAATACGCTGTCAACCGGCCATGATCACACCCTGAAATGAACGCTTCCGCAGTCATTCCCGCGTCGCCGGATGACTTCGGAAAGTAGTTGCGGCACGTCGATGCGCGCAGCATTCCTTACGAAGGGTTATGGTGGAAACCCCCCCTCGGGCCGGTCCGTCTCCCCCCCCCCACGGACCGGCCCGTTTTCGTGTGCTCCCCTGCGCGCCTCGCGAGCCCAGGCAACTGACGGTAAGGCGCCGCGTACCCCAAGGGTGAGCGGGGCTCCCGCAGCGGTAGGGTGTCGCCCTCGGGGGACTGCCAACCGCACGGAGGGGCTGACACACACGTGAACCTGCGCGACAACCTGCGCCGCCTGCTGCTCAGGATCTACGCACGCAGGGTGGAAGGCCACCTCGACCATGACCAGGTGCCCAAGCACATCGGGGTCATCATGGACGGCAACCGGCGCTGGGCGAAGGCGGCCGGCAGCACCGCGGCACAGGGGCACCGCGCCGGGGCCGACAAGATCGAGGACTTCCTCGGCTGGTGCTCCGAGACCGACGTGGAGGTCGTCACTCTCTGGCTGTTGTCGACCGACAACTTCGACCGCCCGCAGGAAGAACTCGTCCCGCTGCTCGGCATCATCGAAGGCGTCGTACGCACCCTCGCCACCGACGGCCGCTGGCGCATCCACCATGTCGGCACGCCCGACATCCTCCCCTCGCAGATGCAGACGGCACTCAAGGAGGCCGAGGAGTCCACCGCGCACGTCGACGGGATACTCGTGAACGTCGCCATCGGCTACGGCGGCCGACAGGAGATCGCCGACGCCGTCCGCTCCATGCTGCTCGACCACGCCGACAAGGGCACCTCCTTGGAGGAGCTCGCCGATACCGTCGACATCGACATGATCGGCAAGCACCTCTACACCGGCGCCCAGCCCGACCCCGACCTCGTGATCCGCACCAGCGGCGAACAACGGCTCTCCGGATTCATGCTCTGGCAGACGGCGCACTCCGAGTACTACTTCTGCGAGGTCTTCTGGCCGGCCTTCCGCAAGGTCGACTTTCTGCGTGCCCTGCGTGACTACGCGGCGCGACACCGGCGTTACGGCGGCTGACCAGGTACCCGCCAGGGACGTACTTCATCATTGGATGCCTCCGAGGAAACCCGGGCCTTCAGGCCGGGGAGGAATTGGACTTCTGCGGGGCAGGGAAGCTGCCGCTCGACGTCCGTACGTGGACGTGTGAGTGCGGAGTGGTCCATGACCGGGACGTGAACGCGGCGAAGAACCTTCTGGCCGCCGGGCTGGCGGTGTCTGTCTGTGGAGCCGGTGTAAGACCTCAACGGGAGTCCTCCCGGACGGGGCAGTCGGCGATGAAGCAGAAACCCCCACGGCGCGAGCCGTAGGAATCCCCCTCGTCCACGAGCGGGAGGAAGTCAAGTGTCTACGAACACGCCGTCATATGACCTGGCATGGCAGCGCGTGTTCGAGGGCATAAGCCTTCCAGGTCGACACCCGAACCACGGGTGTCGTATCTCAGCGGACGGCACGGGGCCGTCCGCCCGGGAGGCCCTTTGCACCAGAGCGACCGTGCGGTCAGTACGGACGAAGCGGAGGGCCGGTCCTCGGCCCGTGCATCGGTGCCATCGACCGGTCCAGATCTCCTCCGTCGCTCGACCTCATCCGAGGGGGTACGTCCTTCCGTGGTGACCAGCACAAAGCGCCACAAGCCAGACCGGCGCACCTACGTTCTCGACACCAGCGTCCTGCTGGCCGACCCG